>PMZX01000301.1 GCA_003170035.1 Myxococcales bacterium
ATCGACTCAGGCGCAGCCGGGATCTAGGATCCGAGGAGAACCATCATGGCAATCAAGGCGCCTCACGCGCATCTTTATCACTCGATCAAACTCGAAGCTGCCAACACAAAGCTAGGGGGCGGTGGCCGCAAGAGCCTGTATCAGGCCCTCAACCTCGTGGCCTACATCGACATGATGACGATCCTTGTCATCTTCCTGCTCATGACCTTTTCGGCCAGCGGCGAGATTCTCTTCGTGCAGAAGAACATCACCCTGCCCGACGCGCAGAGCTGGACCGACCTTGAGCGCGCTCCGGTCATTGGTGTGACCAAAGACGTCGTCACCCTGGACGGCGCTCAGGTAGCCACGGGCGAGGAGTTGATGAAGGACTCGGCCACTGGCGACGCCAAGATCCCGGAACTGGCCGATCGGCTGGTGACCGCAAAAAACAACTACAAGCTACTGCACCCCACGGAGGACTTCAAAGGGGTGTGCATTATCCAATCGGACAAGAGCGTCGAATTCAAGATGCTTCGCAAAGTCATGTTCTCGGCAGCCACGGCAGGCTACCAGAACGTGAACTTTGCCGTGCGGCCGAAGGCCAAGGGCGGCGCCGCTGGACCGGCTGCGGCCGAGTGACGTTCGTCTTTCCGCGCGTCGATCGCCGTTCTTGAGCCGCTGTCGGTGGCTGGGGCGGCCGGCTTCATGGCCGGCCGCAAGGATCTGTTACGGGAGGATCTTTTCCAGGGAGGTGCTGAGATGCGAAAAGCTAGTTTTGTGGTAGTCGGTGCGCTTACCGCCGGCCTTGTTCTGTCCGGGTGTGGAGGCGACCCGAACGATCCGCGTACCTGGGCACGCAAGCTCAGCAATCTACGCGATCAGAAGGAGGCGCTGGACCAGCTCGCCAAGATGAGCGTGGAGCGTGCCCAACAGGCGCTTCCCGAGATGATTGCGCTCTACAAGGAGACAAAAAAACCGGACCACCTGGAGGCGCTGAGCCGCTTCCCCAACGAGCAGACCAAGTCGCTCTTCATCGAAGCCCTGGACTTCACCGAGGACGACTTCGACCGGGCCGTCATTGCCGCCGGCGCGCTGGGCGAGATGAAAGCCAAAGACGCGGTTCCGCAACTCATCAAGGCGGTCGAGCGCCAGCTCCCCATCAAGTCGCGCGCCAACACCGTGCGCCTGGCGGCCATTCGCGCCCTGGTCAAGATTGGCGACAAGCAGGCTGTACCTGTGCTGATGAAGATCCTCACCACCTCGGCTGACGAGCAGGACTTCTTGCTCAACCAGAAGGCAGCCCTCGGCCTGGCCGAGTTCCGCGACCCGCAGTCGATCCCGGCGCTCATCAAGGGCCTGTTCATGACCGGGCGTGGCACGCAGGTCTTCCAAGAATGTCGCCTGGCCTTGGTGCGCATCGGCGATCCTGCCGTAGGTCCACTGATCCAATTGCTCAACGAGAAGAACGCTGAGATTGCCGAAATGGCGCGCAAGCTGGACTTCGACAAGACCAGCCCCGGCATCGTGCCCTTCAAGGCCGCCTATCTGCTCGGCGATCTGCGCGCGGCGCGTGCCGTGCCAGCTCTGGCCGCGCGCCTGAAAGTCCCGGCCAAGTCTGGCGAGCACAAGGCCATACTCATCGGCCTCGGCTTCATCGGCACTCCGGAAGCGGTCAAGGTGCTGCTTGACGTGCTCACCGACAAGAAGGCCGAAGCGACGGACCGCCAGGCTGCCGAGGACGGCATCTACCTGTCAGGGGACAAGCGCGCAGTGCCTATCCTGCTCGACACGGCCAAGAATGGCTACATCGTCGAAGGCGGGGTCAAGGCATCAGACCTGCGCGCCAACGCCGCCATCGATCTCGCACGCATTGCCGGCAAGGAAACCTACGATGCGTTCAAAGCGCTGGCCGCCAAGGAGAAGGACGCGCAGGGGATCTTCGGCGAGGCACTTGACCGCATGCAGGTGGCCAAGGACTGCGACAAGGACCTCGACTGCTACGCCAAGGTGCTGACGACCGATGAGTCGTGGACGCGCGCCGAAAAGGCTGCGTTCGCCATCGGCTTCTCCGGCAACGCCGCCAAGGGCGTGCCCATCCTGCTCAGTGCGCTCAAGCCAGTGGCCTCGCTGCCCCAACTGCGCTACCCCGTGCACCAGGCAATTCTACAGTCGCTCACCAAGCTGGCCGATGCATCATGCACGGCGTGCGAAGAGAAGTTGCTCAAACAAATCGAGCGCGACGAACAGGCAGTTCGTCTGCCCGGCGCACGCGACCTCTTGGGCGAGACCCGCGTGGCCTTGGCAGTCATCCAGAACAAGAAGAAGGCCAACTAGGACTGCTGGTTTCGCTCTCGCAATCAGGGAGCCGNNGTTGATGACGGCCTCGTGGAAGGCGCCCTCGTTGCGGTACGACCACAGGTACAGCTTCCACGACTTGAGCTCGACGCACAGCTGGTCGGGCACGTACTCGACACGAACCGTAGCGAAATCGGGCTGACCCGTCTTGGGACAAAGGCAGGTGAACTCCGGCGTCTCGAAACGGATCAGGTAGTCCCGCCCAGGCTTCGGGTTGGGGAAGGTATCGAGCGTCTTGGATGGCGTAGGGCCCATGCACCTGCCATGATAGCAGGCGCCTCTTGGTTGACATCTGCAGAAGCCAGGCGTCACGGTTTCTTGCCACTGGGAGGCCCCATCGGATGATGCGACATCGTTTGTTTTCGCCTCTGTGCCTTTCTGGCCTCCTCGCGCTGGTGCCCTCCCTGGCAGCCGCCGCTACCGTGCGCGGCACGGTCAACCTGCCGGAGGAACTCAAGTCCGGCCGGCGATTTCTGGGCCACTGGCGGGTTGAGAACACCACGGTCCCGGTGCAGCCGGCGCCTGCGCGCGGCGACACCGTCGTCGTTCTGGTGGGCCCCAAGCCGCAAGTCCTGGCCCCCAAGAACACGCCGGTCGAGATCGCGGGCATGCAGGCCACTCCTGCCACGGTGGTCGTGGGTGAAGGTGCGGTGGTGGAATTCAGGAACTCGGACAAGGTTTCGCACGACCTTTCCGTCCCAGGCCGGCCCGACATCATGCCGTCCGAGCGTCTGAGCCCGGGCACCGTCCGCAAGCAGCGCTTCGGCATCAGCGGGGAATACGTCGCCCACTGCACCGAGTATCCCCATGTTGTGGTTTCCGTGATCGTCACCAGTTCGCCGTTCTTTGCCGCCGCGGACGAGAAGGGAGGCTTCAAGCTGCTCGATGTGCCAGAGGGCCCAGCCACGCTCAAGGTCTGGAGCAACGGCCGCTGGGTCCACGAACAGGCGATCGACGTGCCCGCCAGAGGGGTCGACGTGACCCTGAGGGTGTCTGGCGCGGCTAACAAAGAGGCCGGCGAGCAATAGGGGCGGAAGCGATGTTCCTGTCCAAAATATGGTTCGTTCTCGTCGGACTGCTGGCGGGGGTAGCGGTCACGGCGGCCTTCGTGGCTCCCCGCCCAGCCGATCGTCGCATCGAGCACCTGGAAGGTCAGCGTCTGGATCGTGCGCAATATGCCGCCGAACAGATACTCAAGAACGACGCGCGCCGATGGATCGACTATGTGGCCAAGCTGGGCCGCGACGCGCACCTGACCGAGGCTCTCGATTCCTCTTCGCGCGGGGCGGGAGAGCCCAAGGCACTCCACGAAACTGTGCGCAGCCGTCTCAAGGCCCTGGTCCCTGACCGTGCCGCCATCGGCGTGGAGTCGCTCATCGCGGTGGACAACAAAGGACGGGTGGTGGCCCGGGTGGGCGACGACGAGGGCGAGTACGGCGAATCGATTGCGGGAGCCGAGGTGGTGGGGGACGCCCTGCGCGGCTATCTGTCGGACGACGTGTGGGGGGCGGCCGGCCGTCTGCGCCGGGTAGGCGCGGCGCCCGTGGTGTCCAAGTCACGCGAGCGCATCGTCGGTGCCATCGTCGTTGCGGTCGAGACGGGCAAGCGCCTGGCTGAGATGTGGAAGCGCAACCTGGGCATGGACGTGGCCATCGTGCTCGGCAGGAATGTCGTATCGTCCACCCTGCCCGAGGCGCTGCTCGGCCAGTTGCCCGAACTCATCGAGCAGCACGCGACCGAGATCGCCGATCACAAGCGCACGCGCGCCCTCGCCCTATACATGGGCAACGAGCGCCTGCTCCTAGTGGCGGCGCCCTTTGTCGGCGAAGCCTCGGAACAGCGAGCCTACTACGTCCTGCTCAACAAGAAGTCCCCCGAGTCCGATCCGTGGGTCCTGCTGTCGAANNCCTGCAGCGGATCGAGGTCGATGGCCCGCTCCGGCGCCTGCGCAGCGAGGTGCACAGTCTGGCCCGCAACGAACTCCAGAAGCTCGACGACACCAGGTACGGCGGCAAGCTGGGCGGAGTCGCGCGCGACATCAACGCCACCGTAGAGCGTTTCACTCACGCGGTCCCACCCAAGTCCGAGACGGCCAAGAAAGACATCGCGGCGATTCTGGATCGGGGTGGCTCGGCTGACGGCCAGTCGTTTGACGTGTCACGGGCCAAGACTGCGAAGCCCGCGCCTGCACCCAACCCGGCATCCGTGGCCGCTTCGCTGTTCGGCGCGCCCAGGCTTCCACCCACCATCGGTGGGCCAGCCCCGGCCGTCGCGCTGTCAGCCCCGCCACTGGCCGGCCCTCAGGCGGCCCCTGTGCCGGCAGGCAGCGCGAGCCGTCCTGCGCCCCTGGCCACCCTGCCCTCACCGTTCGGGACGACATCGTCCCCGACCGATGAGTTCGCCACCGTTTCGCCCTCCTCCATGATCGAGGCGCCGTCGCCCCCACCTGTGCGTCGCGATGTGACCCCTCCCCCGGTGCCATTCTCGGCCGCTCTGGCCGCGCCTCCACCACCTGCCTCTGCTGCGGCTTTGTTTGCGGCCAGCGCCCCCAAGAACGAGGAGACAGCGCACTTCCAGCAAGTCTTTGAGGAGTACATCGCCCTTCGTGCCAAGTGCGGTGAGTCGACGACCTCGGTTTCAGCCGACAAGTTTCTCGCCAAGCTGAAGAGCAACCGCGACCAATTGGTCGCCAAGTACAACTGCCGCTCAGCGCGCTTCTCGGTCTACGTGAAAGACGGCAAGGCCGCGATCAAGGCGACGCCGGTGCGGAGTTAGCCGCCTTTCGGGAATTCGTAGCTGGTTGAATGACCGGGCGGACGGCGGCGGAGCCGGAAGCCGGGGGCCGGTGGCTCAACCAAACACGAATTCTCGAAAGGCGGAACAGCTACTCGTTCTTCTCGAGGAGCATCTGATCCGGGTTGGCCTGCTCGCCGGGCGCGGCTGCGGTTTCCTTGGGTGCGGTACCGTCGATGAAGACTTCGTTGACGCTCTCTGTACCGGGCGCAGCCAGAAGTCCGGTGGCTGGATCGATCTGGACCACCGCCACTCCCGGCGGCTGGGTGAAGTCGCGCACCGGCCGGCCGGCCATGGCCTTGACCATGAAGTCGATCCACAGGGGCAGCGCGGTCCGGCCCCCAGCCTCACCGTGGCCCAGACTCTTGCCGTCGTCGAAGCCGACCCACACGGCAGCCAGCAGCTCGGGCGTGAATCCGACGAACCATGCATCCCGGCTGCCGTTGGACGTGCCAGTCTTGCCCGCTGCCGGCCTCTGCAACTTGAGCCCGGCAGCGCGCGCCGTGCCCGCCTCGATCACGCCCCGCATGAGCGACACCATGATGTACGCCGTCTCCGGCCGAACGTCCTGCTCGAGCGGAGGTGTGGGGATCGCTTCCGGGCCAAAGGCGGAGATGAGGCGCGGGGTGCCGTGCTGGCCGCCAGCCGCGAAGGTGGCGTAGGCGTTGGCCAGCTCGATGGGGGTGACCGTGTTGGCGCCCAAGGCCAGGGAGAGTTCGAGCGAATCGGGCAAGGGCGAGGTGATGCCGGCGCGGACGGCCATCTCACGGGTGGCGGAGCTGCCGACATCGGAAAGCAGCTTGATGGCCACGGTGTTGATGGACAATGCCAGGGCAGTACGCAGCCGGACCGGACCGCGAAAGTTATCCTTGTCGTAGTTCTGCGGTTTCCACAGCTTGTAGACTTCGGGGCTGTCGTTGACGACCGAGGCCGCGGTATAGCGTTGGGAATCGATGGCCGCGGCGTAGATGAAAGGCTTGAACGCCGAACCGGGCTGGCGCTGCGCACGCTGCGAACGATCGAAGCTGCCGGCGCGATAGCCGTAGCCCCCGACCAGCGCCGCGATGTCGCGCGTGGCCGGGTCGAGCACCACCATGGCAGCCTGCGGGCCCAATTCCAGGGCCAGGGGCGTGTCCTTGTCGCCCTCGTGCTTGCGCTCGGGCGCAAGCCGGACGCGCACGAGATCGCCGGGATGGAAGCGATCGACAAGCGGCGGCGTGCCCAGGACGTAACGTGTCTCCACGGTGGTATCGACCACGCCGGTGCTGCCGCCCACGAAGACAAACAGGCGCCCGGACTTGGGATCCTTGGGATCCTTTTCCACGCGCTCCACGATGCCGTCCACGATGTCTGCATCGCTCAAGCTGGGGTGATCCTTCTTCAGCTCCAGACGGTGCTTCTCCAACGCTTTGCCACTCAGGCGGCCGAGCGGTCCCCGGTAGCCCTGGCGATGATCCAGTTCTTCCAGCCCGCGCTCCACTGCTTGGCGCGCCATCGCTTGCAGCCGTGGATCGATGGTGCTTTTGACCGTCAGCCCCAGGGTGTCGAGCTTGCCGGCTCCGAACTTCTCTTCCAACGCGCGATGCACGCTGTCGACCGCCTCGGGCGCGCTGCGGGTGCGCGCGCTGCTCTCGGGAATCACGGCGATGGGCTGCTCGGCCACGGTGCGCGCCGTCTCTTCGTAGATGTACTCCAGCTTCGCCATCTGCCCGAGCACGTAGCTCTGACGTTTCTTGGCCGCCTCTGGGTGCCTGTAGGGCGACAGGTGTGACGGCGACTGCAACATGCCGGCCAGCAGCGCCGCCTCAGCCAGGTCGATTTCTCTCACCGGCTTGCCGAAGTAGAAACGCGCCGCCTCCTCCACGCCGTAGCGGCCGTGGCCGAAATTCATCTGGTTGAGGTACAGTTCGAGGATTTCTTCCTTGGAGAACTTCTGCGAGATCCGGCGCGCCAGGATGATCTCCTGCACCTTGCGCCGCATGGTCTTTTCAGGCGAAAGCAGCATCTGCTTGACCACCTGTTGCGTGATGGTCGAAGCGCCCTGGGCAAATTTTCGGCGGATGACGTTCTCGAATAGCGCGCGCGCCATACCCCTGTAGTCCAGACCCTCGTGTTCGAAGAAGTCGGCATCCTCGGCGGCGAGCACGGCCTGAATCAGCACCTTAGGTAGCTGGGCATAGGGCACCACGGTCCGGTGTTCCGAGCCGATCTCGCCCATCAGGTTGCCGTCGCGATCGAGCACGCGCGAGATCTGAGGCGGATGGTAGCCGCCGATGCCGCTCAGGCTGGGCAGATTTGGATCGTGACCGAAGTAGTAGAACACGGCCACGAGCGCGCCGACGCCCAGCGCGAACGGGGAGAGCAGCAAGAGCCCCCACCGCAGGATTCGCAAGCCCAGCCCGCTGCTCTGGCGGCGCCGGCGCCGCCTCGGACCGGGGGCCGTGGCAGCCGGTTCGGCCGAATCGCGCGGCGACCGATCGAGCGCCAGGATGGGGTCGATCGGATCGAAACGATCCGCGCCGGACCTGCTACCGCGTTTGGCCATCTGGAACCCAGTGTAGCGTCCGCCGCCGACGGTTCAAAGCAGCGCCTTTTCGATCAGCTCTGGACGGATTTGGTCCAGATCGTCCGGCCGCTGAAGGAATCCGCGCAGGTCCGAGGTCACCTCGGCCCATCTCAGCGACCGGAGACGCGCCCGCACGGCTACGTGATCGGATATTGAGGCACCTCCACCCCGGCCCCGCTCCCCTCATTGTGAATCGGTCTCAGCTTCTGCTTCGACCTCGGGCTTGGCGGTGATGCGGCGGACCCAGTCCAGGCACTGCTTCTCGCTCAGGGTCATCTCGCTGTGATCGAAGGTTAGTGTCGAGGCGGTGGCAGTCGCGTATTCCTCCTCGGTCAGGCGGCCGCGCTCGTACATGCGGGTCAGGATGCGACGCAGGTATTTCTCCCAGGCGGGCGAAAGCGCGCCACGGCAGTAGTGCACGTAGCGTCGCTTGGGGCTGGGCAGGATCGACGAAAAGAATGCCGCCTCAAGAGGATTGATGTCGGCGGCGGTCTTGCCGAAGTAGTGTCGCGCGGCTGGCCCAATGCCGTACAGCCTCGGCCCAAACTCGATGGCATTGAGATACAGCTCGAGGATGCGCTCCTTGGGCAGGATCTTCTCCAGATACCAGACCAGGAACAGTTCCTGCAGCTTGCGCGACAGCGTCTTTTCCTTGCTGAGCAACAGGTTCTTCACCATCTGCATGGTGATGGACGAGGCGCCCAGCCGGAACCCGTCGTTTTCGATGTTGCGGCGCAGGGCCGTCTTGAATCCAGCCAACACCCAGCCGCGGTGCTTGAAGAACCCCGAATCCTCCGTGGTCATGATGGCGTTGATGAGGTGAGGCGACACCTGGGCAAAGGGCACGAAGTCCGGACTGTCGGGCCCCACGATGAAGGTCATGATCCCAGGATTGCCGTTGCCCGGCGGCTCGGGAGGAACTTCCACGGTCTGCACCAGCGATTCGTCACCCGCAAGCGCGGTCACCTCGGCGGGAGCCTTGACCACCTGACAGCCGTCGATGCCGACCTTGCCTCCCAGATCCAGCGTGTCGAGGTCGGCGAGGTCGATCTTGGTGTGGACGTCAGCCTCGAAGAAGCCCTGCAAAACGAACCCAGCGAGATGTGGCACGATGGGCCCGGGGATGCTGGCCAGCAGCTTGGCGCAGGCCGTGCGTGGCACGCGCAGTTGCGCCTCGAGCTTGGGCAGGTAGTGCAGCTCACGGCCACTCTTGAAACGGAACGTGCCCTGGGCCAGTTCCAGCGAGCCGGACAGCCGCACATCCAGGCTGCCGAGATGGCCTTGCGCCTCGTTGAGGACCAGTAGCCGCTTGTCCAAGTCGACCGAGCCGTCCACGTGCACACCGAAGGTCAGGTCGTTGACCGGCTCGCTCGCCAGCTTCTCATGCAACAGGCTCAGCCCGCTCACATCCAGCCTGCCCGAGAACGAGACGCGCCGGCCCTCCAGTTTCGCCTCGATGGCGGCATCGATCTCGGTGTTCTCGGGTTCGAGGACCGAGGAAGGCAGGATCTCGGCGATCTTGTCGAGCGAGAAGCGCTCCGCCCGCAACGAGAGCGTGCCCTCGATCGCGCGCGAGTCGCCCGATGGTCGCAGTTGGCCTGTCGCCGTCCACAGGGCGCGCTTGGCCCCGCCATAGCTGCCGGAAAAGAACAGGTCAAAGGCGCGGGACGGGGATCCCTTGGCCGCTGCCACGGGCCGAACTGCCCCGCTGATGCCGGTGAGTGGCAGGGTCGTCAGGGGCCGCACGTAGCCTTCGCGCACCGACGCCTCAGGCCAGCCCATGGGACGCAGGCCCAGCAAGCTTCCCTGCAGGGACATACTCTCAGCACCGAAGGCCGGATTGGTCTCGGTCCCATGCGTGCCGAATCTCCCGGAAACCTGCCTCGCGTCGACCTGGTAGCGCAGGCCTGTCTCCCATCTCGCATCGAAGACCCCCACCGTGACCGAAAGCCCTTTGCGATTGTCCGCGAGCTGGAGGCTGCCGCCGTGCGCAACGAGCGAAAGCAGAGACGAAGCGCTGCCTTTCACCGAGGCTGGCCCAGTCGGAGCGCCACGCAAGCGGCCGAGGATGGCGCTGACGTTGTCCTTGGGCCCGCCGCGCACCAGATTGGCGACCGGGCCATCAGCCACCACGACCCCATGCCCCCACAGCGCCGAGAAGGGGATCTCCAGGCGGTCCAACGTCAGAATGGGCCCCTGGTTTCTGCCTAACACCACCCCGTAGAGCCTGAGCACGCCCCATCCTGCGCGCGCCCGCTGGGCCTCCACGGAGACACCCAGCTTGGCCGCAGCCTTGGACGTGACCAGGTGCCCGCCAAGCGTTCCCACGGCCAGGGGATAGGTCGCCACAGCTGCCGCGACAATGCTCAAGGCCCACACCCGCCGATCGAGCAGGATGGTCTTGAAGATGCGCGAGAGCCTGACTATGGGCGGCATGCGAGAGCGAGGCATTCTACCCGCGCACGCCGGGCAAGGTCACCCAAGAGTGGATCTCGGGGCTGGCCCGCCGGTGGCTGTTCGTGACATTCTACTTCTCATCACCAATGACGAAGCTTCCCATCCTGTCTGCTGGCGTGGGCCTCTGGCTTGCGTTGGGTGGCGGTGCCTGTCAAAGCGATGAAAGCAAAGGCGACATCGCGAGCCCTCTCCCGGACGGTGGAACAGGCGACGCCATACCCGCAGATGGAAGCAAAGGAGACATCGTGAACCCCAACTCCGTCATCCCGACTTCGAACGGCAACGTCTATTCCTTCCAGTTTGGCGACACGCTCTTCGCGGTCGACGCGAACCACGGCGGCCGCATCGTCACGTTTTCCTTTTCAGGTCGCAACATGCTGACCGGCCCGGCAGTGGACCCGGCCAACTACGGGTCGACCTTCTGGTCCAGCCCGCAGACTGACTGGAGCTGGCCACCCGTCGCCGCGATCGATTCCGCGCCCTACACCCCTAGCCTTGACGGGGCCGTGCTCTCCCTGTCCGGCGCCACGGCACCTTTTCCCCTTCTTGGCCTTGCCGTAGAAAAAAGGTTCTCCGCCGACAGCGGGACGGGCGTGGTCACAGTGGCATACGCACTTGCCAACCGCGGCAGCCAGGCGCGCCAGGTGGCGCCCTGGGAGATCACGCGCGTTGCGTCCGGCGGCCTCACCTTCTTCCCCATGGGCGAGGGCGGGCCGCGAAAAGGGCCGCAAGACCTGCTAAGCCCAACCATCGTGGATGGCGTGGCCTGGTTCGCGTACGACGCCGCGGCCATCACTGCGGATCAGAAGCTCTTCGCCGACGGCCTGGAAGGTTGGATAGCCCATGTGGACGGTGATCTCTTGCTGGTGAAGTTTTTTGGCGACACGCTGCCTTCGCAAGCCGCGCCCGGCGAGGCAGAGATTGAGATCTACGCCAATGCCGCCCACACCTACGTTGAGGTCGAGAACCAGGGTGCCTATGCCACTCTCTCACCCGGCGCGACGACCACCTGGACCGTGCGCTGGATTCTGCGCAAGCTCGACCTTGCAGCCACACCCGCCAGCGTCGGCAGCACAGCGTTGGTGGACCTGGTGCGCAGCCTGGTGAAATAGGCTACGCGGCCCAGAGCTCGACGTCGAAATTCGCCGCTGCTCGCAGATCCTCGGCAACCCGTTGCCGGGCGTGATGCAAGCGGGACATCACGGTGCCTATGGGACAGGCTGCCGCCTCGGCGATCTCGTCGTAGGCGCAATCGTCGAACTCGCGCAGCGTGATGGCCTGCCGTTGCACAGGTGCTAGGCGGGACACCGCAGCCCTCACCAGAAGCTGCATCTCGGCGATCCCCACCTCGCGCTCGGGAGTCTGATCGTGGGCCGGCTCCAGCCTGGGCTGGCAGTCGTCGCCGCGCTCGTCAGCCACGGTGCCTTCTGCCTGGCCAGACCGCTTTCGAAGAATGTCCAGGCTGGCATTCATGACGATGCGATGAATCCAGGTGGTAAAGGACGCACGGCCTTCGAAGCGGTTCAGGTTGCGCCACACCTTCAACATCGCGTCCTGCACGGCATCCTCGGCATCGTCGCGATTGCGGAGTACCTTCATCGCGATGGCCAGGGCCCGCGGCCGGACCTGTTCCAGAAGCGGACGCAAGGCCTGAGGATTGCCAGCTTGTGCCTGCTCTGCCAGAAGTGATGCCTCATCGCATCGCGCCACGTCTGCAGGCCTCTTGCGAGGCTGCAAATCCGCCACCGGCGACCGACCCGCCACGCTCGACTGTGGCAGTCTTGCTGCCAGGTCCGCTAAGGTCGCGAAATCCGTGGTTGAGTTCATGGCACTTCCCTCTCTGTGCAAAGCCGGGACCGACGCTTTGCGCAGAATCCGCCCCGCAAGCTGGGCCAGAAATGCTGCGAATCGCCATCAGATGGCGGATGGCACACGGAGGGCGCGGACTGTAACTATACTTTGCAGTCCATGACCGACATCGAACGGGTCCGCCTCTTTCTGCGCCAAGTGCGTCGGCGGGCCCTACTGGCGTTTGGGCTGCGCGCAGCGGGGTTCACGGCAGCGGTCATGCTGTCCACGCTTCTGCTGCTGGGTCTGACCGCCACGTGGATCGGGCCATCCGCGTCTTGGTGGACCGTGACTATCCTGATCCTGCTTGCTCTCCTGCTTTCGGGCTTGGCCGTGGTCTGGGGCTTGCCTGCGTGGCGGCTGCGATCCATGCGGGCCGTGGCAGCGTTTGCGGGTCGACGCCACCCGGCGCTGGCCAGCGATCTGTTGTCTGCTATCGAGCTTGATGTCGGTAACGACAACGAGTTGCCCAACGCCGGATCACTTTCCATGACCCGCGCCTTTTTCGGCACGGTGGCGGACGCGGCTGCGCCGCTCGATCCGGCGCGCCTGCTTCCGCTGCGAAACGAGGTTTGGGCCGGGCTTGCCGCCGCGCTGGCAACCCTGGTGCTGATGCTGGCCGCGGCCCTGTCACCCGGCACGGTCGGCCGCGGCCTGCACCTGCTCGTGCATCGACCAACCCGTTTTGAAGCTGCCACTGCGTCGCGCGACCCGCTGGTTGCCGACCTGCGCATCACCTATCAATACCCGGCCTACACCGCGCTGGCGCCCCGGGTGGTGGAAGGATCCACCGGCGACATCGTGGCGCTGCGTGGAACGCGCGTGCAGCTCGAGATGCGACCCTTGCGCTCGACACGCGAGGCCCTGTTGCTTTTGGGCGAGTCGGGCGAAGGAGGCGAGATCCCGGCGGCGCTGGCGGCCGGCAAGTTGTCGGCCGGTCTGATCATCAACGAAGACAACAGCTACCGCGTCTGGCTGTCGCCTCTCTTCGGCCGGCCGGTGCGCGAGGCGCGGCTCCATCGCATCGTGGTGGAAGCTGACCGGCCGCCCGAGGTGGACATAATGGCTCCAGCCGATCGCTTGGAATTGGCCGCGCCCAGACCGGTGGAAGTGGGCTACTCCGCCCGCGACGACTACGGACTATCCCGCATCGAGCTCGTGTACAAGGTCAACAACGGGCCCGAGCAGCGAACTCCTCTCAAGGACGCGCAGGGCGCGCACGCGGTGCGCGGCACCACGTTGTTCGAGCCCACCACCGCCATGCTCACGCCCGGCGCGCGCGTGGCCTACCACATCGAGGCTTTTGACCGCGACGACGTCTCGGGCAGCAAGATGGGCGCCTCGCGCACCCTCACCCTGGTGATTCAGAATCCGCGCGAAGCCCTTGACGAGCACCTAGCGGCAGAACACGTGGTACTCGACAAGCTGGTGGGCACGCTCGCCGACCGCATCGAGTTTGGCGAAGCCGTGTCCGAATCGCCGCTCCTGGAGCGTCTGTGGCGCTGGCGCGATCTGCATGAAGCCGAAGAATCGCACCTGGTGCTGCTTGGCCGCCTGGTCGATGAGCAGCGGCGCAGGGCTTCGAGCAGCCGGACCTTGGTGGCCGCCCTGGGAGGCATCGCGGATCGGCTGGGACGGCAGATGCGTGAGGAGTCGGACCTGCTCAAGGGCTTACGCAAGCAGGCCGATCAGGGCGCGCTGACCCCGGCGCGGCTCAACCGGCTGCGGCCGGCAGGCGCCCGCCATGTGGCCGAACTGGAGAGTGCCGTGCTGTTGCTCGACGATCTCATCGGCCGGCAACGGCTCGACGACCTGGCTGATCTGGGCAAGGAACTGACCGACGCGCACAAGCGCCTGCAGGATCTGCTGGCGCGCTACCAGGCGGCCGGTGACGAAAGCCTGCGCCGGCAAATCGAGCGCGAGATCCGTGAGCTGCGCGCACGCATCGCGGAGCTGGCGCGCAAGATCGCCGAGGTCAAGGCGCGCAACGAGGTCGCGACCGACTGGATGAACATGCCCGATCCGAAGAAGGCCATGGAGCAGGCCGCCCGACTGGATTCGCTTCTGGAAAAGGGCGACGCGCGCTCCCTGTCCGAGGCGCTGGCCGAACTGGGGCGTACCCTGGCGGCGCTCCAACAGGCGCTCGACAGGAACGCAGACGACTTCGCGCGCGAGCGCTTCCCCCAGGAAAGCCGGGCCCTGGCCGAGGCTATGAAGAAGATCGGCGATCTGGAGGGTGACCAGCGCAGCCTGGCCTCGGACAGCAGGGCGTTGGCCGACGGGGCCGAGTCGGCACAGGCACGCCGCATGGAAGCGCAGCTCGACGCTTTCTTGGCCAAGGCCAGGCAGAGCCTCGACGGCGTGCAACGGCGGATCGGAGGCGCGCCGCCGCGCGAGGCGGGTTCTGCCCTGGGCGCGGACCTGGAGCGCGTGCGGGACAACGTCCGGCAACTGCGCCGGCAGCTTCCGGCCAAGGAATGGGCCGAGGCACGCAAGGAAAGCGAGCGCCTGGTAGCCGGCCTGCGCCGCGCCCAGGGCACACTTGCGGAGCGCAGCGCTGGGAGGCCGACGTCTTCTTCCCTGGACAGCTATGCGCAGCAGGTGAGCGAAGCCGGCGCCCTGGCGCAGGACCTAGCCGCCGATCTGGCCAGGCTGGTTCCGCGCGGGGAAGAAGCCCTGACGCCCGGGCAGCGCGAGCAGGCACGGGGCATGGGCGATCGGCAAGACAGCATCGGCGACCGCACCGAACGGTTGGCCCAGGAACTGGACAAGCGCCAAGGCCAGGTGCCGGGTGGAGACGTGGCGAGTTCTGAGCTTGGCGGCATTGCCGGGCAGATGCGGCAGGCAAGCAAGGATCTGCGGCAGGGCTCTGCCGTGGAAGGATCGGGCCGCGCCCAGGAGGCGGCGGATCGCCTGGCTAAGCTGCGCGAGTCAATGGGCCAGCGCCCGCTCGGGAGCGCACGCTCCGCGCACGAGCCGGTGCGGATTCCCGGAGCCGACGAGTACCATGCCCCGCGCGAGTGGCGCGAAGAACTGATGGAGGCCATGCGCGAGCAGGCGCCCGAGAAGTTTCGCGATGAGGTGCGCCGGTACTACGAGGAGCTGGTGCGATGAATCGGACCCTGTCGCTGGCCGTGGCTGCGCTGGCGCTGGCCGCACCGGTCCGCAGCGGGGCCGAGGAGGTCGTCGACGTCGGCGATGCAGAGGCGGTGGTCAGACTGTACGACGAGTGGCGCTTTCAGGATGCGGATCGGATGTTGAGGGAACTCGGACAGACACATCCCGGCGAGGCGCACACGCTCTACGCCGAGGGCTACGAACGCTTCCTGAGCGGCGACTATCCGGCCGCCGTGGCCAAGCTCAAGGCCGCGGGCGCGGGCATGCCGGTCAAGGAGTTGTTGCCCCTGGCCGAGGGCGCGCAGAAAAGCATCGAGGGCCACCAAGAACGGCGCTCAGCTCACTTCCTGATTCGCTTTCCCCCTGAAGACGCCGTGCTTGCCGACTATGCCCTGGATACGCTGGAGGCCGCCTCCTCCGCTTTGCAGACCGACCTGGGCTTTGTCCCGACCCGCCCGATCCCGGTGGACATCCTGCGCAGCCCGTCCGACCTGGCGCTGGTCACCGCGCTGACCACCGACGACGTGGAGCGCACCGGCACCATCGCGGTGTCGAAATGGGGCCGCATCATGCTGTCCACCCCGCGTGCCATGCGGCTCGGCTACGCCTGGCTGGACAGCCTGTCACACGAGCTGGTTCACTACGCGGTGGCGAGCGCGACCCACGACCGGGCGCCGGTATGGCTGCACGAGGGCCTGGCCAAGTTCCTCGAACATCGCTGGCGGGATCCGCCCGGCCTGGCGCTCACGCCTTCGTTGCAGCACCTGCTGGCCAAGGGGCTGGCAACCCACAAGCTGATCAGCTTCGATGCCATGCACCCGTCCATGGCCAAACTGCCGCGCGCCGAGGACGCCTCGCTGGCCTTTGCCGAGGTGACCACCGCCATCGGCCTGCTCTACGCGAGCGGAGGCATGCCGGCTCTACGCAACGTGCTTTCCATGATCGCGCTCGGGGCCGACGCGCGCATGGCGGTGGCACGCGCCTATGGCGGCAGTGGAAGCTGGGCCGATTTCGAGAAAGCGTGGCGGGCCTTCATGACCGCCCAGCACTACAAGGTCATTCCCGGTTTCGAGGCCGTCTCGCCCAAGTACCGCAAGGGCAGCGCCATCGCCGCCCGTCGGGCGCCGGTTGAGGACGAGGCCGCTCCGGAACGGGCCGGCGCCGAGCGCTTCCTGCGCCTGGGCAACATGTTGCTTCAGCGCGGCCGGGTGCGGGCCGCCAGTGCCGAGTACGAAAAGGGTTCCAAGGACGCGGGCCCGGCCTACTGGTTGTTTTCGGTCAAGCTGGGGCGCAGCTACCTGGCCATGGGCCTGGCTGACCGGGCGTTGCAGGCCGTGGCGCCCGCGCAGGCGCTCTACCCGGAAGTGCCCTGGCCCCACCTCATCGCCGGGCAGGCGCTTTTGGCCAAAGGAGACGCGGCTGGCGCCGTGGCGCCGCTGCTGGCCTCTTTGGCTGCCAATCCCTTTGACCCCAGCGTGCA
>PMZX01000020.1:0-2708 GCA_003170035.1 Myxococcales bacterium
CAAGGAGACATGACCATGCTGGCCATCGGCCTTCACGAAAACGTCCCGCAGGACGTCTATTTTGCCGACCCCAGTGAGCGCCCATCGCTATCCAGTCACGTTGCTAAGGTGTTGCTGTCGCGCTCGGCTGAGCACGCGCAACTGATCCACCCACGCTTCGGTGGCACCATTCCCGAGAAGCCCACCGACGAGAAGGACGCGGGGTCAATTATTGATAGCCTTCTACTCGGCGGTGGCGCTGACCTTGAGGTGCTGAAGTTCGACGATTACCGGACCAAGGACGCTAGGAGCGCCCGCGATACAGCTCGCGCTTCTGGAAAGATCCCAATCCTGGCAGAGAAGCTGGCGCCATTGAAAGTAGCGGCTGAGAAGATTCGCAAGCGGATGCCCGTCGACTTCTCGGCCGCACGGTGCCAACTGACCGCCATCTGGGAGAGCGACGGTTGCCCGTGTCGGGCGCGGCTTGATTCGCTATTTGGGCCTGATGGCGGATGGCTGATTGCTGACTTGAAGACCAGCGACGACATTTCAATTGCGAGTGCCGCTCGCACTATCTTTTCCTACGGATACCACATCCAGGCGGCGGCGTATCTAGACGCCTTCGAGACGCTGCGTCCTGATGAGGCGGGGCGCGTGAAATTCCGCCTGCTATTCGCTGAGAGGGAGCCTCCCTACGGAGTTCTGCCAGTGGACCTGGCGGGAGACTTCGTCGACTTGGGGAAACGTCAATGGCAGCGTGCCAAGATGCTCTGGGCACAGTGCCTGGCTACCGGAGCCTTCCCCGGATACCCAGCGAGCAAGACCGTCAACGCGCCCACGTGGGCCATAAGTGAAGAAACGGAAGTCTCAATTCTGGCCGCTGGCCCGACTCCATTTTGAAAGGACACAATGCAATCGACACAGCGAACATTCACGGATATCCCGGCCAAGCGCGACCGCGTGCCGCTCATCATCGGTCTATCAGGCCCGAGTGGGTCCGGTAAGACCTACTCCGCCCTAGAACTGGCGACGGGGATTCAGTCCGTCGTCGGTGGCGACATCTACGGCGTGGACACCGAAAGCAAGCGGATGCTCCACTATGCGGACTACTTCAAGTTTCGGCACGTCCCGTTCACTCCACCCTTCGGTCCCCTCGATTACATGGCGGCCTTCCAGCACTGCATCGCCAAGGGGGCCAAGATCATCATTGCGGACTCGCTTTCGCATGAGCACGACGGAGAGGGCGGCGTGCTCGACCAGATCGACGCGTTCTTGACCGCAAAGGCCGGCGATGACTGGGACAAGCGCAACAGGTATCTCATGCTCGCCAACGCCAAGCCCAAGGCCGAACGCAAGAAGCTCAACCAGTTCATCGTCCAGAACGGTGACGTGATCTGGATTCTCTGCTACCGCGCACAGGACAAGACGAAGCCAGTCAAGAAGGGGCAGCAGACCGCCGACGGCGAGAAGATCATTCACTTGGGCTGGCAGCCGATCACGACGTCGCCCCTCGTGTTTGACATGACAGCGCGATACCTCCTCGGGCCAGCATGCGAGGGGCGACCAATGACCAACCCCCAGGAGGAAGCAGAGAAGCTGATGATCAAAAATCCGCGCCAGTTCGCCGGGTGGGTGAAGCCTGACCAGCAGATCAACGCAGAATTGGGGGCCAAGATGGCGAAGTGGGCGGTGGGGGACTCCGTGAAGTCCGCGCCGTCTGAGAGTTCCATCAACGAGATGATGGAGAAGCTGGAGAAACTCGGGGTCACCGCAGACCGCGTGTTTGCCCTGGTCGGTCGCTGCGAAGCCAGTGAGATGACCGTCGATGACATCGCCATCCTGGCCACCAAGGGCAAGGCCATCGTCAACAAGCGCCAGACAGTCGACGAGGCATTCCCGCCAGTCGAGCCCGGCTCGGCGGGCTAGTCAATCCTCTCACCCGGCGAGCCGGCGGCCGNNCAAAGCAACGATCCGAAATGTCCGTACTGAACAGCATCACCAAGCAGCTCGACGGGCTCACCGCCGAGGAGCGAGAGCGAATCTGGGCGTACCTGCTGAAGCGATACGGAGCGCAGGGCAAGTGACGCGCGAGATCGCCGAGCAACTTGGGAGCAGCGAGGCGCCCGTCATCTGGCCGAGGAGAACATCGAATGTGTGAATACGCGTCACTCATAGTGTTGGAGGAAAGCATGTCGGAATTTGCGAGTGTCGTCGCCACGACAGAAGGACCACTGCATCTGTACGCGTGCCCTGGCATCAACAGCCACGGCGACGCTCGGGCAGGGTGGGTCATTAAGGGAGGCGCAGAAGTCGAGTGGACAGGCGACAACCACGACTCACTGTCAGTGCGCTACGAAGACGACGCGGTGGCGAAAACCATTCGCGCGATGCTCGTTGAGCGATTTGCAAACCGAAAGGCGATGCTGGCGACCATCACGGAGACGCGCGGAGTGGATGGAAAGATCGCGCACTACCAGGATGGCGCGCGGTGCTTTACCGAGGAGGAAGCAGGTCCGCAATTCGAGACAGTAAACGAACTGCTGAGAAAACTACAGACGTTCCCGTGGTGCAACCCGGCGCCCGATCTTGAAGACGAAATCATTGAGCAACTCATCTCCCAGCACTTGTGGGAGTTGGAGACGTTCGCAAAAGTGCCTGGGATCTTCGATGGCGTTTCGTTGAAGATCATCAACTCCGGCCCCGATCTGATTGCCGCCTGGGATGCCGCC
>PMZX01000020.1:2769-7869 GCA_003170035.1 Myxococcales bacterium
GGGCTGCCGCCCACATGATCGCAAACCTCCCGCACAATCCGTGGGCGCCCCTCGTCGAAATCATGGCGCTTGGGTGCATCCCCCTCGGCGTGGTGGGCGACGCGTTCGTCGTGTGGAAGCCGGTACATGCGTAGCCCCCCTACTCCCCGACGTGAAGCCCTGCCAGTTCTGCAGCTTTGGCTCACCGACCTGGGACGAGCGCAACCGGGTCCGGGTCACGTGCCACTGTTGCAGTCCAGGCGACTGGGGGCCAAAGCGCACGACCGAGCGCGGGGCCATCGAGGCGTGGAATAGGGGGAGACGGGGATGAGCAGCACGATCGCGACTGGCCCTCGACAAGCTGCGCGCGGCGAGGGACGAGGAGACGACCCATGAACGACGACTACACAGCCTTTCTGCGCGCGAAAACGCACGAGGGAGCGCTACACGGATTCGATCCGTTGTGGATGCCCGATATGTTGTTTCCCTTCCAGGTCGCGCTGACCGAGTGGGCAATTCGCAAGGGGCGGGCGGCCATCTTCGCCGATTGCGGGCTCGGCAAGACCGCCATGCAACTCACTTGGGCGGCGAACGTCGCGCGCAGGACCGACGGTCGCGTGCTCGTCTTGACCCCGCTGGCGGTGGCATTTCAGACCGTGCGCGAGGGGGAGAAGTTCGGCATCGAAGTCATCCGACGGCGGGAAGGTCTTGAATCCGGGGACCGCATCGTAGTCACGAACTACGAGCGCCTGCACTACTTCAATGCGGAGGATTTCTCTGGCGTCGTGGCCGATGAGTCGAGCATCCTAAAGCACTACACCGGGGCCACACAGAAGAACGTCACACGCTTTCTGACGAAGGTCCCGTATCGCCTACTTTGCACCGCCACCGCCGCACCTAATGACTACGTCGAGTTGGGCACCAGTAGCGAAGCGCTCGGCGAGCTGTCCCACTCCGACATGCTGACTCGGTTTTTCCGCCAGCTCGACGACAAGGGCCAGAAGCAGGCCCTGCGACAGCAAGCGGAAGCTGAAATGGTAGCCCAGCACTACGCGCGGCTTGCCTTCCGCGTGTCTCAGGCCATCGGACAATGGAGGCTCAAGAACCACGCCGTCGTTGATTTCTGGAAGTGGGTCACGAGTTGGGCGCGGGCGTGCCGGTCGCCTGCTGACCTTGGTTTCGACGATGACCGATTCATCCTGCCCCCGCTGACGGAGAAGTACCACATCATCAAGCCAGGTCGCCCACCCGAAGGATGGCTGTTCACGGTGCCGGCGTTCGGATTGAAGGAGGAACGGGAGGAGCGCAAGCGCACGCTGCAAGAGCGTTGCGAGTACGTGAAATCTCTGGTCAACCATGACTGCCCCGCCGTGGTGTGGTGCCACACGAATGATGAAGGCGATGAATTGGAGAAGATGATCCCGGGCAGTCGCCAAGTCGCCGGCAAGACTCCCGACGATACAAAGGAAGCTATCTACAATGACTTCACGGCTGGCAATCTGCGGGTGCTGGTCATTAAACCCAAGATTGGAGCCTTCGGGCTCAACTGGGCTCACTGCGCGCACGTCGTCTCATTCGCCAGCCATAGCTACGAGCAATACTACCAGAGCGTTCGCAGATGTTGGCGATTTGGGCAGAAGAACCCGGTCCGCCTGGACGTGATAGCAACGGAGGGCGAGCGTCGGGTCATCGACAACATGCGCCGGAAGGCCGAGCAAGTCTCCATCATGTTCGCCGAGCTGGTGAAGCACATGAACCAGGCGCAAGGTGTGCAACGAACGAACGAGAACATCAATCCCGAGGAGGTGCCGCAGTGGCTTGCAAGGACCAGCTAATCAATGACCGTTTTGCTGTCTACAATGGCGACTGCGTGGACGTGATGAAGTCCCTGCCGGACGCTTCGGTCCATCTTTCACTGTACTCGCCTCCATTTGCCGGGCTATACCAATACAGTAGCGACGCTGCCGACTTGTCCAACGCCGTCGACTACGCGGAGTTTTTGAAGCACTACGAATTTTGTATCGAAGAGATATTTCGCCTCACAATGCCTGGCCGCATGACAGCCGTGCATTGCATGGACGTGCCTATGAGCAATAGCGGTTGCGACCATCTGCGGGATTTTCCAGGGGACATCATCCGACTTCACGAGTCCATTGGATTCAAGTACGCGGCTCGTTTCCACGTGTGGAAAGAGCCGCTGACGATTCGCAACCGAACCATGATGAAGTCACTTTCGCACAAGTGCCTGACGCTCGACTCGACGAAGTGCTCTATGGCGAACGCGGATTACCTGCTGATTTTCCGCCGCACTGGCGACAATCCGGTTCCTGTAGCGCATCCGACGGGGCTGCTCCGCTATGCGGGCGAGCGGGAAGTACCACCCGAGGTCAAGCGCTATCGAGGATGGGCGGGTAGCCAACTCGAAAACAAGTTCAGTCAGTGGGTGTGGCGCCAGTATGCCAGCGCGTTTTGGGATGATGTACGACTGGATCGGACGCTGCCCCATCGGGAAGGGAAAGACCCCGAAGACGAGAAGCACGTCCACCCGCTGCAACTCGACGTGATAGAGCGGGCCTGTGTGATGTGGTCCAACCCCCGCGAGATTGTGCTGACGCCGTTCATGGGGGTGGGCTCCGAGTGCTACGGAGCCGTCATCAATGACCGCCGGGCCATTGGCATCGAACTCAAGCCTTCGTACTATCGCCAGGCTGTGCGCAATCTGACCAATGCGCACCCCGAGCTGGAGAACGAGCAGGCCGAGATGTTCAAAGACGATGCGCCGGTAGTTGAGAAGCCATGACCCTCGACGCCCTGGACGCAATCCTCTGCACTGTCGCCCGCGAGCACGGGTTCAAGCCGATGCAACTGCTCTGCGCCGGCCGCGGGCGCTCACGGGGCGACCACTGGCAGGCCATCCACCGAGCCAAGCGCAAGGCGATGGCGCGCATGAGGGCCGCGGGAGCGAGCCTGCCGCGCATCGCACGGGTGCTCGGGCTCAGGCACCACCAGCCTGTGATTTTCGGTCTGAGAAAACACGCGAGGGAGTGCGCCCGCAAAATCGGCTTGACAGCGGACGGGAGGGCGGCACGCCGTGACCCCAGCGCGCAGGACGTGCGCAAAATGCGCTTGACTTTCGTGGACGCGGGGGCATGATGGTACCATGCGACGGTATCGAAACCATTTCCACCCTTGGAAGCTGCGCGCTCGGCCCCTCTCGATACCGTCGCTGGATTCGCGGGGCAAGCTGGCGCGTGGCTTTGAGGGGTGGAGGTAGAGGCGAGGTATGAGCTACGGGGACCTGCTACGCGACGTCCGCTGGCAGAAGAAACGGCTCGAAGTCCTGCAAAAAGCAGGATGGGCGTGTGAATGGTGCTACAACAGCACCGACACAATCAACGTCCACCATCGGAAGTACCGGCCGGGGCTAGCTCCGTGGGAGTACGAAAAGGACGAGCTCCAGGCGCTTTGCGAACCCTGTCACACGGAACAACACTTCCCCGGCCGCGTGCTGGACCATCTCTATGTGCTGCTGAAGGTGGCGCACGACTCAAAATCCTGGGACGAGATGCGCCGGATCGCCGACCGGGCTATGGTGTTCGTGAAGCGCGGGTTTCTCTACAACGGCCTGATGTAGCATGGCGCGTATACGAGCCATCCACCCGCGCGCACCCCAGGACGACGACGTGGCGTCCATGAGCCTGGCGGCCCGCTACCTCTGGGCGTACCTGCCCTGTCACGCCGACCGGGAAGGCCGCATGGAAGAGCGCCCCTTGATGCTCAAGGGAGAGGTGTTCCCGGCTGACTCCGTGGACGTGGCGGTGCTTCTGACTGAGATGGAGGAGCGTCGGTTCATCGTCCGCTACCGCGGCGCGAACGGCCGCCGACTGATTCAGATCCGCAACTTCCACACCTACCAGCGGCCAGACCACCGGGAGCGCCAGAGCATCCTGCAGGCCCCGGATGGCTGGCAAGATGTAGGACAGCACCTGGGGAAAGGTAGGAAACTGGAAGACAGAACCCAAGGAAAGGTAGGACAGAACCCAGGGCTAGACCTGGGCAAAGCGACAGAATGCAGCGCATCATCGTCGATTGCCGCGGGGCAAGACCGCTCCGGTACTCCGGGATCCGGTACGGATACCCCTCCCCGTGTGTGCGCGCGTAGCAATCCGCCTGCCAAGTTCCGTCCGGACTCCACGTACAACCTGAAATGGGCGATCAAGACCGCGGTGGAGAAAGCGCAGCCTCAGATCGGGCAGTGGGCTGCGGACGGATTCGCAGACCGTGACGGAGACGCCTTCTTTGCCACCATCGGAGATGTAGATCGGGCCGTTCCGGAGATTCAGCGGAAGATCGGGATCTTCGCCGCCGACCCAGAAATGAGCCCCTGGAATGTCGGGAAGTTCACCAAGGAATTCAACCGGCTGGGACAGCCAAGGGCGACCCGCCCAGGGCAGCAGCCCGGCCGCGTGGTGCCCATCGTGGAGAGCTGATGCAGACCTACGACGTGGACAAGGCCGAGCAATACCTGCGGGCCAAGATCGCGGGTGCTGGCCTGGTGCCACCAGATCGGCTCGTCGGCGACGGCAAGATCCACCGCATCGACGCCGAGGGGAAGGCCGGGAAAAAGGACGGCTTCTACGTCTTCCACACCGACGGCGTGCCGGCTGGCGCGTTCGGTGACTGGCACACGGGCAGCAAGGACAATTTCGAGCAGTGGTGTGCGGTAGACGTTCGCGACCTGACGCCGCTTGAATACGACCACCACAAGGCGGTCATGTCCGCGGACAAGCGCGAGCGCGAGGCCGAAGACGCCAAACGGAAGGCACAGGCCAGGGAGCAGGCCCGGCGCATATGGGACGACTCGGAGCCGGTCGCCAGCCACCCGTACCTATCGCGGAAGGGAGTGCAGAGCTATGGACTCAGGCAGGCGAAAGACGGGCGGCTCGTGGTCCCGCTGGTCGATGCGGATGCCGAGATCCACACGCTTCAGTTCATCTCGGCGACCAAAAACGCCGAAGGCAAAGACAAGCTGTACCTGGCCGGCGGCGACGTTGCGGGCAAGTGGTTCTGGATCGGGAAGCCCGGCGAGATCGTCTGCATCGCCGAGGGCTACGCGACGGG
>PMZX01000055.1 GCA_003170035.1 Myxococcales bacterium
GTGAGGATCTCCCGCCGCAACGCCAGGCCGAGGTCGCTGATCTCGCTGCCCAATCCCGCCAGCACCTCGTCAGCCAGTTGCGTGACCTCGCCATAGGCCGCCGCCGCGTCCTCTGCGTAGTCCGGCCCAAGTCCGGCCATGAACTTGCCCAGAGTCCGACCCACGCGCACTCGCAAGAGCTGCGCATAGTCGTCTTCGGGATACTGCTTTGCCAAGGTGTCTGACACGTCGAGCGCGTCCACGTAGTGCTGGCGAGCCATCTCAGCCTGGCCACCGTTGGCTTTGTCGTTCAGCAATTTCGCAAGCGCCATGTGGGACAGGACCACGGCGTGATACCCGTCGCGCCAGGCCGGAGCAGCCTCATGCAGTTCTTGTGCGAGAGCCAGCGCCCGCTCCGCGCAGCAAACAGCATCTTGGTACTTGCCCAATTTGTGCTGGATGTCCGCTTGCTGCCGAAGCGCCTCGGACAGATCGCGTCGGGCCTCGGTGCGCGGGCCGGAGTTTTCCTCGTTTGCTGGAGGGAGGATGTCTTGGCCCAGCGTCGCGAGATACTCTTCCAGGGACCGGGTACAGGCCGCGAGCAGCGCCTCGCGGGTTTCCAGTCTGGTGCGCTCAGCGAGCAAAGGAACGAGATTGAACACCAGTCGTCGAACCGCATGCTCGTCCTCCACGCTTCGACACGGGGAGACGAGCATCCGACCGACGAAGCCCAGGCCGGTCCCGTCCGCGTCGCCGTCCACCACCTGGTCGGCAAGAGTCTGCGCCGCAGCCACGAGTTCCGCCGTGTCCACTTTTCCGCCAAGGTAGATGCGGGCTTGCTCGGGCTCCTCGGCCGCGAGCCAGTGTCGCATGATGTCCCAGCGAAAATTGTCGCCCGCTTCGAGATTCGTGAGTCGCCGGGCGATGCTACGGTTCGCTTCAAGCCTCGCCTCTTCGCCCAATCCCTCGACGACATGCCGCCGCAGCCCGGGATGCAAGAATTCGATCACACCGGCGCGTTCAGTGAGATGGGAGCGTAGAAGCAGGAGCGACCAGGTGAAGGAGACATCGTGCTCGTGGTCTTCGATACGCAAGATATTGCGGACATCGAGACTGCGCAGGCCCGCGCGGCTGACCGCCACGAGCCGAAGCAGATCGTGAATCCAGGTGGCGCTAAAGTCCTTCGCCAGGGAGGAGCATGCGCGTTCGATGAGATGCTTTGACAGATCCTCCTGCCTCGGCGGCAGGCTTGTCACCACGTGAAGTTGCTCCGCAACGATCTGATCTTCGGCTGGCAAGTCCTTCCGTCGGGCGGCTTCCGTGAAGTCCTTCTCGTCGAAAATCAACAGGCGCTCGACTCGCAACGATACCCCCAGGGCGCGCGGCGGCCCGCCAGCCGCGAAGGCGTGACGGCGAATTGCCTCGTTCACGCGAGGGTCCGTCTGTTTTCGGTAGCGGTCGCACATGGCCCGCGTGATCGCGTTCACGTCGTCGTCCGCGAGCCCAGGCAGAGTCAGGCTCTCGGCGCCAGACAGGATTTCGCTGGTATCGAACGGCGTGGACGCCACCAGCAGGCACACGTTTGCGGGCAGTGTCGTGGGCAGCCAGATCCAATCGCGGCATTCGTGGCGGCTATCCATCTGATCGAGACCATCGACGACGAGCACGATCCGCTCGGTCTTCGCCGCCTGAGCAAGCAGAACTTGAAGCTGTTTGCGCAGTTTGCTCACGTCCCAGGTGATGTCGTCCAACGGATCCCACTGCAATCGGGTCCGAAGTTCACGACACCAGCGGCGTAACAGAGCGAGCGGATCAGTCGAGCGCGGGCCAATGGTAGCCCGATGGGCCAGTACGAGGATTTCTGGTTGCGACCATAGTCTCGCGAGTAGGCGCGAGACGAGCACGCTCTTGCCCGTGCCGGACTCGCCGAGCAGGCAGCACACGGAGCCATTGGCGCTGGTCGCGAACGCCTCCATCTTCTCAAGAACCGCTGCGTGTACACGCAGACCGCTCGGAAAGGGGGCGGCCTCTGCAGCGCTGGACTCGCGCACGCCGATGGCGTGCAGATGGGCCGACACGCTGGCACGCAGGGACTCGCCAGCATCGTCATCTTTCGCTCTTGCAACGCGATCATCAATCTCGGGCGCAAGCTCATCGAGCAACTGCCGCGCCAAGCGCTCAGCGCTCGCGCAGAAACCGTCGCGATCAACCACGAGCAAGGTCTGGTCTCCTTGCTTGGTCCAGGTCGCCGGGTAGCTGTTGCACCTGCCGGGAAACGTGTCGCGGATTTCTTTCTTGAGCAGGTCGAGTTTGTGGCGATGGTCCAGGTCGGGCTCAGGAAGATCGAGATAGCCCTGGTCGCTCGCGTTCGCAGGCTGGTCGCTCGGGTTTCTCACGTTTCGAAGAAGGAAGACCGCGTGGGCGTCCCGCGGCCTGGAGAGAGCGCCTACGAGAATCTCCGCGGCGGTGATGCTGAGGTGGCCGGGAATGGCAGCCTTGCAACAGGTTTCGATTGCGAGCTTCAAGGAGGACTCGGGCGGAACATACCCATAGCGCTCCCCAAGCAGCACGATCATGCCATCCGAATTCGCCACGTGTTCAAGGCAGATCTGCAGAACCGCCAAATCGCGGGCACTCTGGCCGGCCGTCGACACGCCCCAACGCAGATCGAGGGGGACGAGGTGCTGACGGCGGGCCAGCGCAATTCGCGAAGGGCCGTCCAACAGGTGCATCAGGAAATCCCGTTCCTGGTGCATGTCGCGGAAGGTACTAGAAATGAAGACCTTGATTTCCTTCCACGCGCCCGCGAGCCGAAGGTCGGTCGGTGGCGAAGGGTCAGAAGTCGGGCGCACTGAACGTCCCATGGGGCAACGAGAATAGATCGATCTCGCTGGATTCGTCGAACTGCGTTCCCATTCTTGGAGGAAGAAGATCATGATCAGGCTACTTCACGTAGCGCTCACCGTGATCACGTTGGCTTCGGTTGGCGGCTGCTCCAGGAATGGGCAATGCCGGGGCTCTATGTGTTTCGCGGCGGCAGATTCAGCGGGCAGGAGGATGTCCTGCTTGCCATGGAGAAAGCCCTCGCCGAGGAGAAAGGAAAATGGGCGCCAGTGGCGGAGGGCTTGCTCCCGGGGACAGTTGAGGAAATTGCGGTGGCGCAGCAACAGCTCCACCTGAGCATCAGGAGTTGGAGGGAGCAATGCGGGTGGCCATAGCAGAAAGTGATTTGGTTGGTCAGCAAGGACCGCGATACTGAACGACGAACAGGGGCAGGCGCCGCCGTCCCGCAGGACCCATGGACATAGCGGTCGACAACAGCGTGATTTCCCGCATGGCGGAGGATTCTGACTTGTCGGCCAGTCTCCGGTCGAAAGTTGCCCAGGGTGGGGCACGTCTGGTCGTCTCGCTGCCCGTTCTTCATGAAGCGCTTGCGGACTCGAACCATAGGAATGCGATGACCCGTGCTCGTGTCGTCGTGGCGTTGTCCGTTCAGCTGGGCTCCCGGTTCGTTTTGACGGGCGAGGTCCCGTACATCGCTCGATGCGAGCAAGCCAGACCGTGGAGTAGCACACCACCGCTGCCTGCTGTCCAGCGTGATCGAGTGCTGGCTGCGCTTCAGAACTCTGACCTTGAAAACAAGCTTCCGGGCCTGGTGGTCGATCTGCGCCAGTGGCTCGGAAAGTCCAAGATGCACGAGGCGGATCTCAAGGCCCGCGCAGCAGGGGCGTTCCGACTCGCCGGGCACGAACCAAGGGACCTGGACCAACTACTTGGAAATCTCAGCGACAACGAAGCTTTCTGGGACAGCACGATTGTCGAAACGGCGGCGGATCACGGCCGCTATGGCCAGAGATTTCGCGAAGTCCCGCGCCGCTATCGAGCAGCCGTGACCTTTGCAGCCTACGGCTGGTTGAATGCCGTTGGCTCTATGTTTGCCACCTTCAGCTACGGCAAGTACGCAGGCATCCTGAGGGCCCCGCGCCCCGGCGACTGGGTAGACGCCCAAATCGCAGCTTGCGCCGCCTACAGCAAAGTGTTTCTCACCGAGGATGGCGGTCAGCGCAAGCGGGCGCAGTACGTCTGGCACCAGTTTGGGTTCAAGATCGCGGCTATGTCAGCCGGCGAATGGCTCGGTGGCTGATGCCGGTTGCGCGGTCATCGCCTCCCTCATCCCTTTGCCCGTCGCACCCACCCCAGCCCCGCGATTTCCACGCCCGCCACGAACAGTGCCGGTTGCATCGGTGGCCGAGCCCGATAGTCGCCACCTGCTTGGCGATCCGGCCGGCCAGCACCACACCTGCCATTACGGACAGACATCCGGCCCGGGGCCAGCGCCTCAGCGCCACGAAAACTTCGGTGATGACCAGGGTCAGGCGGGTCCAGCGCATGAGGAACGAGGGACGTCAGCGGGTGGAATGAGGAACGTCCCTCATTTTAATGAGGGACGCCCGAGTGGACAGGAGCGGACAAGTCGGCCCCGCCACAAGTTCAGACCGTAAGTGCAGAGCCGTAAGTGCAGGCTTTGGCCGTTGCTGGCCGTTGGCGCGCTGCTCGGTTCCACGTTCGTTCCTCATTTTGAATGAGGAGCGTCGAAATCGGCCCCTGCGCGCTAAGTACACGGAAA
>PMZX01000407.1 GCA_003170035.1 Myxococcales bacterium
ACGGATCGCACCGGATTCAAGGCGGGCGCGCTCGAGAACGGGCTGCGTACGGCCAAGGGCGAGTTGGTGATGATCTTCGACGCCGACTTCCTGCCCAAGCCCGACATCCTGGAGCGCACGGTGCACCACTTCGTCGACCCCAGCGTGGCCGTGGTGCAGTGTCGCTGGGAGCACATCAATCGTGATTTCTCGGCGCTGACCGAGGCGCAGGCCCTCATGCTCAACGGCCACTTCATCATGGAGCACGCCGCGCGCAACCGGTCGGGCCGATTCTTCAACTTCAACGGCACCGCCGGTCTGTGGCGCCGTGCTGCCATCGTGGATGCGGGCGGATGGCACCACGACACCCTCACCGAGGACATGGACCTGTCGTACCGTGCTCAGTTGCGCGGCTGGCGCTTCGTCTACCTGCCCGAGATCGACGCGCCTGCCGAACTGCCGGTCGAGATGTCCGCCTTCAAGGCACAGCAGTTCCGCTGGGCCAAGGGTTCGATCCAGGTGGCACGCAAGCTGCTGCCGCGCATCCTGCGTTCGCGCGCGACCTTCGCGCAAAAGACCGAGGCGTTCTTCCACCTGACCAACAACTTCGCCTACCCGCTGCTGCTCTTGCTGTCGCTGCTGCTGCTGCCGAATCTCATCGTGCGCACCACCCACGGGGTGCGCGAGGTGCTGATGATCGACATCCCGCTCTTCTTCGGCACGACCCTGTCGATCGCGTCGTTTTACCTCGCCTCCGAACGCGAGATCGCACGCCTGCGCGGGGACAGCTCGCGTACGCCGTGGAGCACGCTGCGCCGTCTTCCCCTGGTTCTATCGATCGGCATCGGGCTGTGCGTGAACCAGACGCGCGCGGTGTTCGAGGCCCTGCTGGGACGCGAGACCGAGTTCGTGCGCACCCCCAAGCACGGCATCCGGGGCAAGCTGGAAAGCTGGTCGAGCAAGCGCTATCGAGCGGCCCGGTCGTTGACCCCGACTGCCGAGTTGCTTATGGCAGCCTATTTCATGGTCGCGGTCGAGGTNNTTCGGTTTCGGCTATGTCGGGACCGTGTCGGCCTGGCAGGGCTGGCTGGGCCAGTCCGTGCGTCGTTTCTGGGAACGCCCGGAGGGTGCGCACGCGGTTTCCCTGGTGGGCGCGCCTCTGGTTGCCGCCATGCCCGATTGCACGCCTGGCCCGGTCTTGCTCACTTCGGATCGGCCTGCGCGACCGGCTCGGTCACGAGCGGGAAGCGATCGTCAGGACAGCGCCACGGTTTGAGCTCTGCCACCTAGCTGCGGTTTCACAAGGTCCCCGTCGGACGCCGCACGCACCGGATGTGAACCCGTTGCTCACGTACCGCAGGGACAACAGTAGAACGCGACGCCGGCTGGGGTATACATGCCTGGCCCACATCCGGCCGGAAGGCCGATCGACGGCGGAGGGGCCAAAGGACCTACTCCGCCGTAGCTCAGGCCGTACTGGTTCGCCGCGCACAGGTTGCTGCAGCCGACCGAACTCCCCGTGCAGCCCGTGACATCGGTGCTGACGCAGATGTTGGTGACCCCGGCGCCCGTGCACTCGACCAACATTCGTTTGGCGGAATACCCAACTTGCGCAGCGTCGGTGGAATTCAAACTTGCCAGCATCGGGCACGCAGTAGGCGGGGTGTCTGCGCGGCCGGCGTCTATCGCCACGCCGGCGTCGCAGATGGGACAGCCGCAGGGATCGGGGTTCGGCACGGACACGCCAAGGCAGGCTATCGCGGGGCACGCGACCGGCAGACAAACAGGCTTGGTGTCTGCGCGGCCAGAGTCTATCGCCACGCCTGCATCCCGAGTCGGCGCGCAGATGGGACAGCCGCAAGGATCGGGGCTTGGCACGTACCCGCCCACGCAAGCCAGCATGGGGCAATTGATTGGTGGACAGATCGGCGTCGCGTCCTTCCTCCCAGCATCGGCTACCGTTCCACCGTCCGTGGCGCAGACGGGGCAGCTGCAGGGGTCTGGATTCGTCAAGTATCCGCCGGGGCAGATCGGCATGGCGCAGGGGAGGGCCAGGCAGGCACGGCCGTCCTGGCCACCGGCGTCTTTCGCCACTCCCGCGTCAGGAGTCGGCCCGCAGATGGGACAGCCGCAGGGATCAGGGTTCGGCAAGTACCCCCCAAGACAGGCTATGGCGGGGCACGCGATCAGTGGGCACCCGCCCGATCCTGTCGTGCCGCCGGTGGCAGTCATACCAGCGATTGGCTTCGCACCGCCCGCGCCTGTGACGCCACCAGTTGTCGTCGTGCCGCCGGATCCGCCAACCGCGACCCCGCCGGAAGCGATCGTGCCACCCGATTCGCCGGCCGTTCCGCTGCCGACGGTGCTGCCGGCCTGGCCACCCTTGGCCCCGCCCCCATTGCCCGCACCGCCGCCACCAGAGTTCAAACCTGACAAGCCGCTACACGCCAATCCCACCAAGCCAGCTACGAAAAGGGCTGGGACACCCGTAGACATCTTGCGCATTTGGTCCTCCATGTGCTGAATGAGGCAGCAATCTGCGTGCCGAGTCTCGCGCCGCCCCTATTGGGCCGATTTTCTCGCAACGACGTGGATATCGATGCACTGCAGGCTCAGAATCCTGAGAGGTACAGGACGCGAGAGTCCACGGGCGTGATGGGCACAGCAGCGACAGTTCGCCGGCGAGGCTCCTCCCCAAAGGGGGGCATGCGCGGCGCGTTCATGATGGTCTCGGTGGCGTGGGCGGCCGGACATCCGCCTTGCGACCGGGCCGACAATCCGCCCGCCACGATGCCGGGCACGGGCGCGATAGTATCGAAACGCGACACCACCTCAATTACCCGCGAAATGATGGTGCGGGAGCAGATTGTGGCGCGCGGGGTGAAGAACGCGGCAGTGCTTGCCGCCATGGGCAGGGTGCCGCGACACGAATTCGTCCCCGCAAGCGTGCGCAATCTGGCCTACGACGATCGGCCAGTGCCCATCGGCCTGGGCCAGACCATCAGCCAGCCCTATATCGTGGCGCTCATGACCGAACTGGCGGCGGTGGGACGCGGCTGTCGCGTGCTTGAGATCGGCACCGGCTCGGGCTACCAGGCCGCGGTGCTCGCCGATCTGGGCGCAGATGTCTACTCGGTCGAGATCCTCGCTCCGTTGAGGGAGCGCGCGCTCGAGATTTTGTCGCGGCTCGGGTACGGGCAGGTCAAGACTCGCGTGGGCGACGGCTACCTGGGCTGGCCCGAAGCCGCGCCTTTCGACGCCATCATCGTGACCGCTGCGCCTGCCCGCGTGCCGGAGCCACTCAGGCAGCAGCTCAAGCTCGGCGGTCGGCTGGTCGTGCCCGTGGGCAAGGTCGACCAGGAACTGAAAGTCATCACCCGCACGACCCACGGCTTCTTCGAGCGAAACGTGATCCCTGTGCGTTTCGTCCCCATGACCGGCCAGGCCGGCGACCAGAGCCGATAGCGTGTCGCCGACAGGATCTGTCAGTGCGCGCGTGGGAGAAACGCTTGGATGGCCTGGTACCAGATCTGTCCCAAAATGACATATCCTGCGCTGTTGGGATGAACCTCGTCCGAGAGTAAGGCGGTCTTGTAGCTGGCGTTGCTGACAAAGGGGGTGAACATGTCGACTATGGCCACGTGTTTGCCAGCGGCGACCCTCGCCTCGACCACCGCCGGGATCCCGTCGTTGTAGGTCTTTATGAGCGCTGTCCTGGCGTCGTCGTTGCTGGGACCAATCTGGGCCACGACCACCAGGGCTTTGGGCGCATCGGAAATGATCTTGTCGATCAGGTTGCCCAGTCTTGTGGGTTCATTGGCAAGATCGTACTGCCAGGCGATGTCGTTGGTGCCGATCATCAAAAGGACGATGTGCGGGATGGAATTGGCGATCGCCGCATCGGTGACCGAAGAGAGGCCCTGCCGTTGGGGAATGGTGTCGATCACGAAGCCTGAGTGACCCTCGTGGTTTCTTGGGAAGGGCTTGCCACTGACGGTGGTGGGACCGGAGGTCAAGGTGCCTACGAACGTGATCGACTGCGAATTGGCCACGGCCTGCCGGAACATCTCCACGCGATAGCCGCCTCCGTCCGACGAACCGGTCCCCAGGGTAATCGAATCCCCGAGTGGCATGATGGCGCAGGGTCCAGTCGAGGGACATGGGTTGTACGGGGTCCCACCATCGGCACCGCCCAGCCCGCCATCGGTTCGACCGCCGCTGCCGGCACTGCCGCCATCACCACGGCCGCCGTCAGTACCGCCCGCATCGGTTCCGCCAGTCGGCTGTCCGCCCGCCCCGGCGTTCGCGTCCCGACCGGCGGTTCCCGCGGCTGCATCGTTGCCGCGCGCAACGCCGCCGGTTGCAGACGAACCGCCTGTCGCGGTCTGGCCGCCGGTTGCAGTTTGGCCGCCGGTGGCGGTCTGGCCGCCACTTCCCGCCGGCTGGCTGGCAACACTGGCGTCGACTCCACCCGTCGCCTGCCCGCCCGTTGCGACGCTAGCGTCCAGACCGGAGGTTCCTGCGGCCGCGTCGTTGCCGGGCGCAACACCTCCGGTTGCAGACGAACCGCCGGCCACAGTCTGGCCGCCGGTTGCGGTCAGGCCCCCGGTCACGCTCTGGCCGCCGGTGGCAATCAAGCCGCTGGTCGCACTCTGGCCTCCGCTCGCCGTCTGGCCTCCGCTCGCACTCTGGCCTCCGCTTGCTACCATCTGGCCAGCAGCGCCGGCTTTTCCACCGCTGCTGGAAGATGTCCCGCCCCCTCCGCTACAGCCGAAGGTTGCGACCAGGAACCAAGCAACGGCGGTCAGTGCTGCAGCCCCGAAGCGACTATTCGCCAGGAAGGACTGCTTATCCAATTGTCCGCCCACTCTCCAGCGCCGGTCAAGCATCGAGGTACCTACTCGAACGCTCACCACGCGCGGCGCTTGCGCATGCCCTCCTTACGACATCCAGCCTTGCCTCCAGTCTCGCGCTCACTTCGCCACCGGTTCGGTCACCAGCGGGAAGCGATCGCCATGAGAGCGTCGCTGCTTGATCATGATCCAGCGCCCGCCGCGGCTCTCCCAGCGCTGTTCGAGGGTGGCGTTGCGCAGGCTGGGGTCGCTCTTTGCGTACCAATCGATGCTGACGGTTACCGTCGCCGTCGACGAACCCGTGTCGAAGTGGACGCTCGTCACTTCGTAGTCACACATCACCAGGTCGCGGCTCACCAGTTCCACACGCTCCATCAGCAGCCGCTTGTCCTCGGCCGGCATGGAAGACCCCATCTGATCCCAGCGCGCCCAGCGCAGATCGTCGGCAAACACGCGGGCGTCTCGAACCAGATCGTCCTCGCGTCGTTGTGTAGCCGAGAAGCATCCGGCCAGCGCCAGCCCCAGCACAATAAGTCGGATGTTCACGATGAAGTTCCTTTCACGCCTGAGACGACCCGTTCGATTCCGGCCAGGTCCTGACGGGAACGAACGCCGCCGAACCCAACCGCGCGCAGAAGTTGCTTGACCGCACCGGCCTGTCCGGCGCCGACCTCCAGGGCCAGGCAGCCGCCGGGCTGCAGCAGGTCCGGCGCCCCTGCGACCAGTCTGCGCACCAGGACAAGCCCGTCGGCGCCGCCGTCGAGAGCCAGGCGTGGCTCGCTGCGCACGTCGGCCGCGAGCCCGTCAATGTCAGCGCTCGGGATGTAAGGGAGGTTGGCCACGATCAGATCGAAGGGGCCTGCAAGTGCCAGGGGCTGATCGAGATCGCCCTGAATAAAGGTAATGGCCAGGCCCAAGCGCTCGGCATTGGCGCGCGCCACGGCCAGCGCATCGGGCGAAATGTCGGTCGCGAAAACCTGTGCCTCTGGTCGCTCCTTGGCCAGTGCCAGGGCCAGCGCGCCTGACCCGGTGCCCACGTCAGCGATGCGCAAGGCTGCGGCGGGGTCTGCCAGGCGGTCGAACGCCTCTTCCACCAGGGTCTCGCTATCGGGCCGGGGAATCAGCACGCGCGGGTCGACCAGCAGGTCCAGGCTCCAGAATTCCTTGTGGCCCAGCAGGTAGGCCACCGGCTGACCCGCCAGCCGTCGCGAGACCAGATCGCGGTAGCTGGCCAGTTCGGCTGCAGCCAGGGGCCGGTCGAAGTGCGCGTAGAGTTCGATGCGCGACATCCCGAACGCGTGGGCCGCCAACAGCTCGGCGTCCAGGCGCGCCGAGGTCAAGCCGTGCTTTTCGAAATGGGCCGTAGTCCAGCGCACGACGTCGAGCACGGCCCAGACGGTCTTGGGCGGCGAAGTGGACGGAGTCGGCAGCACGTCCCGATTGTGCCGCAGGGATCGCCCCTTGGCGAGAATCGCGTGGTGGCCGAAGCGCGGAGCGAACCCTCCCAGGGTT
>PMZX01000037.1 GCA_003170035.1 Myxococcales bacterium
TACTGGCGGGCGCGTTTTGTCGCCCAGGCGGGGCGTGGCGACGAATCGCTCGGCCAACTTCGCGAGTGCGTGCGCCGGTCGCCGCTTGGCTACTACGGCCTTCTGGCAGCGGCGCGGTTGCGCGAGGCGGGCGCAAAGGTGACGATCGAATGGCCACCACCATCGCTGCCCGCGCCGGAGGCCAGAGGCAAGCCCGCGCGCGATCCAACGCTGGAGCGCGCCCGCGAACTGCTCGCCGCTGGGCTCGACGTGGAAGCGGGCGAGGAGCTGGGGCGGGCAGAAGCCAGCGTGCTGCAACACCTGGGCAAGGCGCAAGGGCCGGCTGTGCTCCTGGAAGAATACCCGCGCATGCGCGCCTTCCACCGGGCATTGCGACTCGCCGAGGGTCACGGCGCCTCGGCCCTGGCCTCGGCACCAGCCGGGACGGCGCGCCTGTTCTGGCAGGCGGCTTATCCGCGCGCCTTCCGGGACATGGTGGAACCACGGGCCACGGCTGCCGGCGCCCCCGACCTGTTCGTCTACGCGGTCATGCGCAAGGAGTCGTCGTTTCAGCCCCAGGTGGTGTCGCCTTCGGATGCGCGCGGGCTACTGCAACTCATCCCGGCCACCGGCCAGGAAGTCGCCAAGCACCTCGGCGTGTCCCTGTTTGTCGACGAGCTCTTCGACCCCGAGGTCAACATTCGCTTCGGTGCCGCGTATCTGGGCGGGCTTCTCAAGAGATTTGGCGGGCAGATCGCCCTGGCCGCGGGTGCATACAACGCCGGCTCGCACGCCATGATGCGCTGGTGCGACCAATGGGGCAGCCGACCGCTCGACGAATTCGTGGAGCTGGTGACCTACGATCAGGCGCGCGAGTACATCAAGCGGGTACTGGCCGTGTACGCACACTATCGGCTGCTCTACGGCCAGCCCTTCGAGCTTTCGCTTGCGGTCAATCCTCACTACACAGGAGACGGTATCGACGACTGACCAAGCATCCTCGACTGTGGCCCCGGCAGTTGGGTGTGGTAAATGTGCGGCCAATGAAAGCTTCGATTTTGGTTCTGGCCGGCGACGGCGTCGGACCCGAGGTCACGGCCGAGGGAACCCGCGTGTTGCGTGCGGTCGGCACGAAGTTCGGCCACACCTTCAGCCTGCGTGACGGGCTTCTGGGCGGCATCGCCATCGATCGCATGGGCACGGCCCTGCCTGCCGAGACGCTGGCCATGGCGCGCGCGAGCGACGCGATCTTGCTGGGCGCGGTGGGCGGTCCCAAGTGGGACGATCCCATGGCCGATGTGCGGCCCGAGCAGGGCCTGCTGGCGATCCGGCGCGAGCTGGGCCTGTACGCCAACCTGCGGCCGGTCACCATCCACCCCAAGCTGGTTGGTGCCTCGACCCTGCGGCCCGAAGTGTTGAAGGGCGTGGATCTGCTGGTCGTGCGCGAGCTTATTGGCGGCATCTATTTCGGCGAGAAGACGCGCGCGCCAGACCGCGCCAGCGATCTGTGCGTCTACACCAGTGACGAGGTTCGCCGCGTGGTCCGGCGCGCCTGTGAGCTGGCGCGTGGCCGGCGCAAGAAGCTGACCTCGGTGGACAAGGCCAACGTGCTGGAGAGCTCACGCCTGTGGCGCCGGATCACCGAAGAACTGGTGCGCAAGGAGTACCCGGACCTGCAGCTCGAACATGTGCTGGTCGATGCCTGCGCCATGTATCTGGCGCGGCGGCCGGCCAGCTTCGACGTCATCGTGACCGAGAACATGTTCGGCGACATTCTCACCGATGAGGCCTCGGTGCTGGCCGGATCCATGGGCCTTCTGCCCTCGGCCTCGCTGGGCGACGGGCCGCGCGGCCTGTACGAGCCTATCCATGGCAGCGCGCCCGACATCGCAGGCCGCGGGATCGCCAATCCCTACGCCACCATCTTGAGCGTGGCCATGCTGCTGCGCTACTCGCTGGGGCTGGAGAAAGAGGCCGCGGCGGTCGAAAGCGCGGTGTCGCGCGCCATCGATCGCGGCGTGCTCACCGCTGACGTGGCGCCGCCGGGTGCGCCTGCGGTGACTACCGTTCAGGCCGGCCAGGCGGTTGTCGAAGCGTTGTGACGTTCTCAANNGACCGGTGGTTTTCTAGTCTGTGTAGAAGAAGAGGAATCCGAGCGCCGTGATGGAGTTGACGTTGTCGATGGCGACACCCATCGCCCATGCATCCCCTTGCTTTCCGTACTGCAGGAAATTGTCCTGAACGGCAATTCCCATCGAGAACCACTTGGTGAAGAAGTGTTCCACACCCGCATAGATGGGCAGGTTGATGCCAATCCACGTATCGGCAGGCGGCGCGCCGGTCGGCTGCGTTCCCAGGGCCGGTGGGCCCGCTGCCCCCCACTTGGCTAACGTCAAGTTGAGACCTCCGCCGACGCTCAGCCTGGTTGAAGTCGTCCTCCACGGACAGAAGAGGACGAGCGCACCAGGAGCGATCGCCCAGTTCGTGTCGACGTCCTTGATCTTGTACATCTTGAGCGCCACCGTCGGCATGACGGCCAGCACATCGCTGAGCCAGTACTTCATGTTGAGGGTGGCACCCGGGGCGATGAGCGTGTTTGCCCCGGCGCTGACAGCCACGCCGAACCCCAACTGTCCGGACATACTGTCAGAGGACATGGGGACCGGGGTCGGAGTCGCCATCATGGGCGTGGGCGGCGCGGTCGTGTCCGTGACCGGCGGCGCGCCTGCCGGCTGAGCATGGGCAGACCCCAGCACGCCGAAGAACGCCACCATGGCCAATCCTGCAACTAGTTTCCCTTGGAGCTTGTTCATCGAGTAATCCTCCCGATTGTTAGCCAACAACTGGCTGGTCCTTGGATGCACCGGCTTTTTCCCCGGCGTCGGGCAGAATGCTCGCCTGAAGAGCGTGGTTTGTCACCTTTTCTCTGCAACCGCATGACGCGATGCTTTAACGAGGCGTTGTACGGAATCTAGCGCCAGCGGCGACGCAGGTTTCCCGCGTACAATCGCCGCTCATGCGCGGTGCTTGTCTGTGTCTGCTCTTCCTCCTGCCGGCTTCGGCCGTAGCAGCGGGCTATTCCGATCTGGGAAAGCTCGAACGGGAAGCGGTGGACGATGCGCTCGCCCTGCGTGGTCTGACCCTCGATCCCGAGCCGCAGGGGAAGATCATCGCCACGGTCCAGGTGGTGAACCTGGACGTGTTCCTGGCCCGCGAACGAGTCCCGCTTCTTTGGGCCAACATCTTCCACCGCACCACGCGCGAGCACCACGTGCGGCGCGAATCGTTGCTTCAGGCTGGCGACCGCTACGACCAGGATCTGGTCGAGGAAACCACACGCAACCTGCAGGATCCCTCGCTCTCGAACGTGGTGGCTGTCTTGCCGGTCAAGTCCACCATGCCGGGGATGGTCGACTTGCTCATCGTGACTCGCGACGTGTGGAGCCTGCGCTTCAACCAGAGTTTCGAAGCCCAGGGAAACCACCTCCTCTACTACACGGGCCAGCTCTCGGAGAACAACCTCTTCGGCTGGCGCAAGAACCTGGCCGCTGTGTTCGTCATGGACCAGAGCGAGATGTCCGTGGGGCCCAACTACATCGATCCCAACGTCCTGGGCACGCGCCTCAGGCTGCAGGCGGCGTTCTATTGGCTCTGGAAGCGCGACACGGGAGAATTAAACCCTGGCCCGCAGGAGGGCACCTCGTCGCGCTTTCATCTGGAGTATCCGCTCTACGCTCTGACCAGTCGGTGGGGCGCCGCCGCGGACTTCAGCCATGTTGATGGCGTCTACCGCCGCTTTCTCGACACCGGGCTGTGCTGGATTCGCCTGGACGGGACGCCTGGGAATGCTTGCCAGCCGCCGTCAACCGTGCCCGCGGGTGTGCCTGCGGCGCCTTGGGTGTACCGGAGCAAGAAGCTCGACACCAGCGAGGCAGTCACCCGCTCGTTTCGCAGACCGTCGGTCGTCCAGCGGGTGAGTGCCGGCCATGAGCTTTCGCTGGTGCGGCCGTCGTTCACCTCGGATTTTCCCTATGCCGAGGGTTCGCCCGAGCAGGCGCAGTTCTCCCAGGAGGTCTTCCCCCTGTCGGAGCGCCTTTCGGACCTGTTCCTGCGCTACCAGGTGTTCACGCCNNCGAGCCGGTGCATGGGTGGGCTCGCAGCGCGATCTCAGCATCTTTGCGGCGTCGTTCAACCTGGCAGAAGACGCCATGGACGGGCTGCAGAGCGTGGGCGGTTCATGGGAATCTCGCGTGCAGGGCAGCGAGGTGACGGATCAGCTTGTCCACGGTCGCATCACCGTGGCGACGCCCGTGCTGGCGCGCCTGCTGCGCGTGGTGGCCACCGGCAACCTGGGTCTGCTGTACCACAACACCCGCAAACGCTACTTCGCGGTGGGCGGCGACAGCGGCACGGCGGACTATCCGGTTGGCGTGGACAAGGGCCTGACCAGCTACGACACCGGCCTGCGTGGCTATGACGACGTCCTGCGCGGCTATCCGGTGGGCGAGTTCGCGGGCTACGGCGCCAAGTTCGTCGGCCACGTCGAGGCCCGCACCATGGCGCTCAAACTGGCGTTCCTGCGCCTGGGCGGCCTGCTGTTCTTCGACGCCGGCGATGCGGCCGCCGACGTCGGCAGCCTGACTTTGTACAGCGACGTGGGTTTTGGGCTGCGGCTGCTTATTCCGCAGCTCAATACCTATGCCCTGCGCTTCGACTGGGCCTTCCCGTTGCGGCCTGCGCCCGGCGTGGCCGCGGGCTGGCCGGGGCGGATGACATTCGGGTTTCGCCAGGTTTTCTAGAGCTAGCGTAGCTGACCAGCTTCGCGATGAGATCCCCGACTTCGCAAGCATAGGCGAATCGATGGGGGTATTTCCGGTCCGAGAACCCCATCCATGTCGTGCTGTCGCACCTTCGCGCATTCCCGGACGGCCCAGCGGAGGGGTCGTGACCGCCTGATTCGCGTTTCCGGACGGAACGCGATCGGTCCTCTTGCTGTTCAGTAGCCGCACCCGCTAGAGACCAGGTCGACACAGATCCGAACCTTTCCGTTGGTGCGACGAGTGATGTAGCGAGCGGACACCTCGTAGGACGACGCTTTGCCGCCCGGGTCCTTGGCCCCAGCGGAATTCGCGCTGATCCGTGGACTCGCGTACAACACCTCAGATTGAGTCGTCCCGATCACATGCGAGACTGTGTACCAGAACGAGCTCGCCTTGGAGTCACAATCCTTGAGGAGATCGAGGCAAACCTCAGTCCGCGGAGTGGTGATTGGCGTGGCCTTTGACTGCGCTTCGCCGTGTTTCTCCTCGGAGGCTTCACACGAGACGATGGGGACCACTGTGCTCGACCAGATCGTTGAATGGAGAAGCTTCTCCACGCGCATCCCACAGCCGCCCCAGTCGATCGGGGCTGTGCAGAACTCCGCACAGGACGCGGTGTCGATCCAGCCCGACGCGGTCGCCACACTGCCCTTGAACGCAACGTCTATGCCGTACCGATTGCGGACGTGGTCAGGGTGCACCTCGAGACTTGTGATGGCGCAGCCAGGCGGAACGGACCACCCCTTGCTTAGGGTTACTTTCTTCAAAGCGTCGCAGGAACTGTTGTCGAACCGGAAGGCCTGGGGTTCTAGATGACGCTGCTCCATCCGTCGGCACGAGTAGTCGATTCCCGACGCGACGACAACTTGTGAATTGTTTTCAGCGATGCACATGGGGACGAATAGGTCTGCAGACAGCTTCTCGTTCTTGTGAAAGAAGTGCCAGAATGGCTTTCTGTCTTTCGTCCGGAGATGCAACTGAAGACACTTCCCCGCGTTGGCGCTGATCACACCCCGGTCTAGTGTAAGTGAAATACTACCATCATCGTCGGCACGCTTGGCGGTCAGCTTACCAAGGACCACGTTGCGCGATTCATCCGTGAGGTCGACTGCGGCTTCGAGCCCACTCCACAAGTGAGATCCACTAACGACGAACCGACCCCCGTCGGGGGGCACCAGGTTTGGCAGGTGATCGCCGAACTTGAATGAGGCAACGCGAGGTCGCCCCTCTTCGACCAAGGGGACGCCAGCCTTCAGTGCCAGAAGCTCAGTTTCGAGGCCAGCAAGGAATATGTCTAGATCCTGAAACAGACATTGCTGCTGCCGTGAAAGAAGGGCATCGATGCGCGCGGTGGCACCGCCAATCTGGTCGGCAAGGGCGCGTACCTCAAGGCTTGCGCTTGCCAGGGGTTTTTCGATGTTGTCGTGAGCCATCGTGCGCAGTTGTCCAATGTTTGCTGACAGTTGGTGAGCGGCATCATTGACGGCAATTGAGGCATTGCCTGTCATCTTCGCGGCGACATTGGAGAGTTGTTGAAGGAGCGCGTCCCCAGCAGCCGCCACCGACGCGGCGGTTGGCGGCACAGGCAGAGACTGGGCGTGTCCTTGTCGTGGCGCAAGACTTGCGGCAAGAAGTGCGAGTGTCAGGAATGCGCGACGGCTGCGGTTGGCGGCCGGTCCTGGCCTTTGCGACCATGGTCCCGTTGGGGATCGCATTGCGTAGCGCCTGCTTGTGCCGGTTTCGCCAGTCTGCATCGGCTATCCCCTCTGGCCAACGTGGCCGTCCTAGTCCGATGTTGGCGGCCATATTGCTGTTACGGGCGGGTGGCGCTTGCGGGAGCATAAGCGAATCGATGGGGGTATTTCCGGTCCGAGAACCCCATCCATGTCGTGCTGTCGCACCTTCGCGCATGCCCGGACGGCCCAGGGGAGGGGTCGTGACCGCCTGATTCGCGTGCCGAGAAGCCTGTTTCGCTGGCGATGTCCTCGGATTTGATGAAGGCGATGAGGCAGAGGCATGGTGCCCGTTCGCGACACTGCCCGCAGACCCGCAAGGAAGAGGCGATCTTCAACGCAGGGCTCCTGGCCAGAGGCGGTCGGGTCGGTCAGGCTGAGGCGATGGTCTTCCAGGTCGAATGTCCGTTCTGCGGCGAGCCGGGCGGGGTCGAAATCGAGCCTGCGGATTTCGAGCCTGGCGAATACGTGCTGGTGCAGGACTGTGAGGTCTGCTGCCGGCCCTGGACGGTGCGGGTGCAGAGGGATCCGAATGGCGCGATCACGGTGAGTGCCGAGCGCGACTGAACTCGCCACCATCGCGAAGCTTGATCGCCGAGCGCGAGTCCTCGCGGCTTGACTACTGCCTGGGCGCGACACAGAGATTTCGGACACTAGGTCAGGGGGCACGGCATCTAACTCCCGNNGCATGAAGATTGAGGGCCTCGTTGGCGGCCAAGGGAGCGCGGACGCAGAGGAAGGAAGAACGGCGATGAGCAAGAAGCGAAATAGGCGGCATCCCAAGTCTGCCCAGAATCCACCGAGCATGGTGCAGGACTTGCCTTTGGAGGCGCGCCAGGATCAGCCTGGCAGTTTGGGTGCATGGTCCCAGGAAATGTCCGATCACGATACCGAAGAACTGCCAGAGGTGACCGACGATCAGATAGTGGAGATCGTGGCGGAGGGTGCCGAGTTTCTCAGCGTCTGAACCACGAGTCACCCGAATCACGAAGGCGGGGCGGTACTGGCGTTGACTCACGCGATCGCCGCTGCACTTGGCACTGCTTGAATCCTCGGGGAAAGCTTCGGATCGGTAGAAGTCTGCCAGCCCATTGTCACCGGGCTTGGCGCCGATAGCGTCGGTCACCCTGGCGGCGGTCGCCGCAGTGAGCGACAGGTGGGCGTTCGCTTCCGCCACCCTTTGAGAGCCGCTGCGAGCAGGGTTCGGTAACCGGGCAGCACCCGGCGACTTGGACAGGGTGGCAGTGATCTTGGGATTGTCCTCCGAGCGGTAGTACGGCGTCTCGCCCTTGGCGTTGCGCAGGTAAAGACCTCCGGGTGCTATAGGTGTTCCCGACATATCAGCGTCGGAACCACCCCCAACCATTGAGATAGAGGCATTCTAGCAATCAGCACCAACCCCGTCAGTTCACCGGCTTCGTGGATAGGCCTGCCGCCGTCCACAGCACGGCCTGGCCCGGGATGACGATGAGTTGGCGGGTGGGGGCCGCACCGACCGGGGCGCTCGGACCAAACCCTCCTCCGGGGGAGCTGGTAACCGCCTCGACGTTTCCTGCACTATCGTTCCAGCTCACGACGAACGTTCCCGCAGGGTCGCCGGCCACGCAAACGCCGCCTTTGTCGTTGGGTCCCGACAACAGCGTGGGCACGCCCCAGGTTCCGCCCGTTGGGCGCAGCGAAGCGTAGGTCAGGGTGTTCGTCGACCACTGGGTCACTGCGAAGATCCACCGGGTCACTGCGAAGGCAACGATGGCGTTGCCCGCGCGGTCGATTGCGGTGTCGATCCCCGCGGCGTTGGCGCTGGATAGCTTGGTGACGCCGGTCCAGGCTCCATCAGGTGTACGGGTGACGACGTTGTTGCTCGCGCTGTTCGACCGCCAGGCAAACGACGCCGCGCCAGCGTCGTTTAGCGCGATCTGCACTGGAAATATGCCCCCATAGGCGGAGCCCAGGGTAACCGGCGCAGCGAAGCCATGTAGAATGGAGCCGAAGGCAGCCTGGATCGCCCCTGAGTGGGTCCTCCAGCCAACGATGACGCCTCCGACTGAGTTCGTCGCCAGGCCGATCCCGCCCGCCTGCGCGACGAGGGTATTCGTCGCGGTCCAGTTGCCCCCGGCCGGCAGTGTGGCGGTCGCGACTGGAGTCGCGAGGGTGGTGCCCGCCCAGACCGCGATAGCGTTGCCGTTGCCGTCCATGCCTATCAGTGGATGACCGGGCAGGGTGCTGACGACAACTGGGGCGCTCCAGTTCCCGCTCGCGGGCCGTGTGCTCGCCTGAATGTTGGGCGCAGTAGCTGGGCCACCCTGCCAGACAGCGACTGCGTGGCCGTCGGGAGCGATCGCCACGGCGGGGGAGGTGCCCTGACCGATCACGATCGGCCCGGACCAATTCACGCCGTCGTTGCTCGTACAGGCCGACACGCCAAAGGCCTCGAGGCCGCTTCCGGTCTGGGCGTACGCAGCGACAACCCAGGCCCCCGATGCATTTACGGCAAGGCTCGGAGCNNGCCGCCTGCGCTGGCGCCGCGATAACGCCGAGGCCCAGCACAATCATTAGGGTGCTAACGGAATAACTGCTTTTGCGCAAAAATCGACACATGACTACCTCCGGATGTGGGGCTAGTTGACGTAACAGCCATATCGGACAAGTGGAAATGTTGTCCGCGGCAGTGGGACCACATGCTTCGCACCCTGCTAACGCAACAATCGGGCCATCAGCGAGACGAGTATGCCTTCAAGTACTTGCACCGCGAACTCAGACGGCGGGCGTGGCCCTTCAGTGACATGCACGTAACCGAAAAGCCCGCCCCGCCCAAGGACATTCTCAAAACCGGATTGCCGAATCGGCGCAGAACCTCGACGTGGGCATGTCCCCCGCCGGCCAGCGCTAGGTGCTTCGCAGTGCTCCTGGCACGGAAAGATCGATGCGCCCCGCTGCTTGCCCGAATCTACCGATTCCACTTGGATTTTTCAGCCCGACCAGCGTCCTTCCGTGGCTCGCATCGCCTGGCCGTGGCTCCCGTAGCGTCAGAAAGGCACGGCGCCGGCCAAGTCCGGTGAACTGCGAGGAATGAGGGAGTCCGGAAAAGCAAACTCATTGCAGCCACCACCGCCCGATGCCTACGAGCGCCCCGGCGAGCACCAGCCACGCGGAGTTGAGGCGGAACTTCAGCAGCAACAAGGCGCCTAGGCCCGCAATCGCCACTGTAAGTACGTCGGTAAGCGCACTGCGACCGAGGTGCCAGACGACGGTAGCGATGAGCGCCAAGGACGCGACATTGACGCCGTCGAGAAATGCCCCCGCCGTGCGCGA
>PMZX01000268.1 GCA_003170035.1 Myxococcales bacterium
CGCTTTCATCGGGCTCAGTCGGTATGGAAGCAGCGCCAACGCACGCGCGCGGCGCCGCTGTTTGCGGAAGCCGAGACCGCCTGCCGGCGCGCGCAGAGCCGCGACCTGGTGGTGCGCTCGCTGTATCAAAATGCGCGTTGCCTGGCTTCAGCGGGCGAGCGTGACAAAGCCCTCGCTCTCTTCGCCCTCATCGAGTCGGAGTTTCCCGAGCACCGTTTCGCCGACGACGCTCGCTTGCGAGCGGCCGAGGTGCTGACCGATGGGGGCGATGACGACGGCGCTGAACAACGCCTGCGCGATCTGCCCGACCGGTATCCCAAGGGCGACGTGGCCAGCGAGGCCCTGTGGCGTCTGGCCTTGGCCGCCTGGCGCGCGGGCGACCTGGACAAATCCCTGCACTGGCTCGACGAGAACCTTCGCCGCTTTCCGCGTGAGGAGATCTACTACGCCGCCGGNNTTCGCGCTCGAACGAATGCGCCACAGCTTTCCTCAAGCGCGGGCCAGTCTGCTGCGCGAGTTGCGAGTTCCTCTTGTGGCGGAGAAGAAACAGCAGGCGTGGAACTTTCGCCCCCAGCCCCTGTTTGGCGAACCGGGCTTTCTGCGCGCGGTCGAGTTGGCCCGCCTGGGTCTGGGCAGCGAAGCCCGCCGCGAACTGGCCCTTCTAGGCCTGGCGCTCTCCGACCACGCGCAGGAAACACAAAGTGCCGCGAAGACCCCGGGACGGGAGGACGCGTACTGGATCACCGCGATCCTTCTCGACCGTGGCCAGCTGTGGAGCGTCTCGCACGCCATCCCCCGCTCCGTTCTGACCGCATACCGCTGGTCGTACCCGACCGATGCGCACTACGACGCCGAGTGGCGCCTGGCGTATCCGCGTGCCTTCCCCGAACTGGTGAGCAAGAACAGCAAAACCAACCGCGTACCCGAGGCTTTGCAGTTCGCCATCATGCGCGAAGAGAGCGCCTTTTCCCCCAAAGCCGAATCCTTTGCCAACGCCCTGGGGCTGACTCAGATGCTCGTGCGCACGGCGCAGCGATTCGCCAGCGGACGCGTGACTCGCGAAACCCTGCTGGACCCCTCCAAGAACCTGGAGGTGGGCTCGCGCTTCCTGGCGTTCCTGCTGGACCACTTCGGCAGGGCACTGCCCTTGACCATCGCCGGATACAACGCGGGAGAGGGCGCGGTGGATCGCTGGCTGCGCGAGCGGGGCACCCTGGAAGTGGACGAGTTTCTCGAGACGATTCCCTATGACGAAACCCGCAACTACACCAAACGCGTGCTGTCCTCGGTGTTCGCCTATTCGTGGCTCTACCAGCGTGACCAACCCGTGCCTGCGCTTTACTTCGCGCTACCCAAGGTCGAAGCCAAGAATCCCGAGGCCAAGAAGGAGAAGTAGTTGGCGAGCTTTTCCCCCTACGGGGCTTTCGTGGCGGACGCCCGCCCCGCGCGTTTCGCGTGCGCCCTCGTCGCCACAGCGAGCACAGAGAACACAAAGGCCGGAAGGGACGAAGGGGTTCGGACCGGAGGGAGCCCAACCCTTCGCTTCCCGATCCGGCTCTGTGGCCTCTGTGCCCTCTGTGGCGGAAAAGCTGACTAATTCTTCTTGCGGCGGCCAAAGAGACCGCGTTTCTCCGACGGGGGTTCGACTTTCTCGCCACCCGCGGCGGCATAGGCGCGCAGGGCTTCCTCCTGCTCTGGCGAAAGGGACGCCGGCACCACCAGCTTGAGGTGCACGATCAGGTCGCCGCGGCCACGTTCCTGCAGCCGGGGCAAGCCCTGACCCCGCAGAACCACCGTCGCGCCCGGTTGCGTCCCCGGCGCAATCGCGACGTCGACCTCGCCCTCCAGGGACTGCGATTTCACCGCCGTCCCCAGCGCGGCCTGAGGAAAAGAGATGGCGACCTCAGTGTGCAGATCAGCACCGTCGCGCTCAAAACGCGGATCCTCTGCAACCCGAATGTGAACGTACAGGTTTCCCGGACGTCCGCCCCCCGGCACCCCCTCGCCTCGCTCGGCCAGGCGCAGGGTGGAGCCATCCTCCACGCCCTGGGGCACGTTGATTTGCAGACTCTCCTCCACAACCCGCAGGCCACTCCCGCTGCACGAGGGGCAGGGCTTGCGCGCGACCGAGCCCTCGCCGCGACACAGGGGACAGGTGGTGGAGATCATCAGAAAGCCCTGCGCGTGCACGACTTGGCCGCGCCCCCGACACTGCGGACAGGCCTCCCGCGAGGTGCCCGGCGCCGCGCCCGATCCGGCACAATCCTGGCAGACGGCGCGCTTCTTCAGCTTGACTTCCCTTTTCGCGCCGGTCGCCACCTCGGCCAACGTCAACTGAACCTGCGTCTCGATGTCGGCCCCCCGCCCGGGGCCACGACCAGCGCCGCCGCCAAATCCGCCGCCAAAGAGATCGCCGAAGATGTCGGAGAAGGCCGAGAAGATGTCGTTCACGCTGCTGAAGCCACCGCCAAACCCGCCACCGCGTGGCCCCTCGTGGCCGTAGCGATCGTAGAGCGCGCGTTTTTCTGGGTCAGACAGCACCTGGTAGGCCTCGGACGCCTCTTTGAAGCGCGCCTCCGACTCCCTGTCGCCGAGATTCCGGTCGGGATGGAGTTCGAGGGCAAGCTTGCGATAGGCCCGCTTCAGCTCAGACGTATCAGCCTGGCGGGATACGCCGAGCACCTGGTAGTAGTCTTGCTTTTCACTCACGGGGACGATTGGCTAGCGTACTCGAAAACCGAGTCGCTGCCATAGGTCCCATGCTCTCGCGATCGGCTGGTCCGTCCACCACTGCATTCGTCAAATTGCTTGCGTTGCGGTCCCTTCACGTCTTGTCGGCAGCCGCATGATGCTGAATACTGGCCTTTGTGCTGCACCAGCTTGTCGCCGCCTTGTCTGCCCCAGATCGTCCCCGCACTCGGCGGGTGGGGCGGGAGTAGTCGCCCTTGCCCCGTCGATTTCCAGATGACCCCGCGGCGTGGCAAGCGCTCGGCACCACGTATCTGTTCCGCAAACCGCCCTGGTTGGTGCTGCGCCACCAGGGTTTTCGCCTGCCCAATGGGCGTGAGATTGCCGACTACTGGATCTCGGAGTACCCACCCTGGGTCAACATCGTCGCGGTGACTGCGACTGACCAGGTGGTCTTGATCAGACAGTACCGTCCTGGCTTGGACGACGTGCACTACGAGATCCCGGCCGGGGTTGTCGACCCAGGCGAGGACATCGAGGCCGCGGCCCGGCGCGAACTGGCCGAAGAAACTGGCTACGGGGGCGGGCGCTGGTCGGTGCTCACCCGCCTGTCGGCCAACCCCGCCCTGCAGAACAACATCACCACCTCCTATCTTGCCGAAGGCGTGGTCCCTCTCGGCCGCGCCCAACCCGAGGCGACCGAGGATCTGCGCGTTCACCTCGTGCCGCTGGCCGAAATCCCCGGTTTCATCGACAGCGGCGACATGATCCAGGCGCTGCACACCGCACCCCTGCTGCGCTACCTGCTGCGCCGGCGTGCATGAGCTTCGGATGGGGCTTCGGGGAGACCGTCCTCACTGCCAGCAGTTCTGCACCACGAGCGCGTCGGCCCCCTGCCCGGATGTGAAGCCGCTACAATAGGAGCCGGAGAGCACGACCTCGCTAGGGTTGGTGTCGGAGAACCTCCACCCTGCCTGCTGACCGCTGGGAACGGACGGTACGCGATCGTGGTTGACCTTAACCACCACCTGATTTGGGTTGTCGGGCGGGTTTGGCAGGGAAAACCGGCACATGTTCACCTCCGCCGCTGTCATGATGGCCTCGAGTTTCGCTTTCAGGTCGGCCTGGTCGGTCGCCACCGCGAATTGCGAGTTGCCGGCGGAGCTCGACGGGCCGGCCGGGATACTGGCGAGGCAGCTTGTGCTCTGGGCGTCGCTGTTGAGGGAGACGAAGAATGTCTGCACGCCGAGCTTGGTTAGCTTGGCAACCTCATCGCCCGCCTGGCTACAGAGCGAAGCATCGGTGGAAGCGTCGCCCGCACAGGTCGGATCTTGATCGGTGATGAGCAACACGAACTGAGACGAGCTTCCCTGTCCCTCGATCGTGTACAACTCACGGCACTTCTGCAGGGCCGAGTGAGACGGTGAATCACTGCTCGCGACTGTGCAACCCGGATCGCCTGATCCGCACGCCAGCTGCTCTTGGATGCTGATCGCATGGTCCGGCGCAGGCTGGATGGACAACCCTCCCGCACAGCACGTCGACCCATAGCACTCTTTCGACGACGGGAACTGATCGAGGCCGAACTCAATACCCGGATGAGCACCAGTCGACGCCACCACGGCCTGCTGGGCCGCCTGCAACCTGGTGGTCGAATCGAAGGCAGTCCTCTGCATGGATGTGGAGCGGTCGAGGGCGATGATCATCTCGACCTGGTTCTGCTGCACGTTCAAGTTCCGGAAGTTCCAACATTGATCGGGACGGTAGCCCCCCGGCTTGTCGCTCGCACTGGACGACTGGTCGATGGACGCATCCGAGCCTTGAACCCCACCCGTTTCAGCATCGCCAGCCGGCCCTGGCAGCCCGACGTGATAGGTGATGCACGACAGCCCGGTGAGGACGAGCAGCCACGAGAGACTCGCCGGCGGCCGGCCTGCTCGCGTCACCCTGTTCGCCCTCACGGTGCCCCGCGTACTCGCGCAGCCAGTTTGGCCACCTCGTCGCGACGCTCGCTATTCGGGTAGCGTGCCAGGAAAGCCTCCGCCTCGCTGAGCGCCGCAGCCTTGTCGCCGACCCTGGCCAGGGTTTCCAAGATCGACAGGTCCGCCTCTGCCCGCAGCAACCCCTTGGGGAAGCGCGTCCGGTAGGAGACCCAGGCCGCGACAGCCGCCCGCGGCCGGTGCAGGCCATCACGCAAGACTCGGCCCATCTCATAGGCCGCGTTCTCCGCTGCCGGCCCCACGCCCTTTGAACAGTGAGTCAGCATCGCAAGCGCGTCCTCCGGGCGGCCTTCGCTGAGCGCGATCCGCGCCGCCGTCAACTCTACGTTCGCCGGACCGTTTTCGGCCCGCACGGTACTGTCTACAAGAGACGTGCGGCGCACGGACGTACCAGCGGACGGACGGCGCTCGACGGTCGGGGACGCCAACCCGCGGATCGGTCCCGCCCACGAATCTCCCTCTACCAGCCGAACCGACCGGGCGCCTCGCCACACTTCGACGACACCTTCCTCGACTTCCACCGAAACCCGATCGTCGCCTACTCCCACGTGGAACTTGGTGCCCACCACGGAAATAACATAGGGGCCGGCGGAAACCGCAAACCTGGTTCCCGGCGCTTGATGGGGAACCTCGAACCTGGCCTGGCCGCGCTCGACGGCAGGCCGGCGCTCCGC
>PMZX01000179.1 GCA_003170035.1 Myxococcales bacterium
ATGGTCAACTCCCACACCAGCCACGAGCCGGTCAGGATGCGTACCAGCAGCATACCCAGGTAGTAGGCCACGAACTCGCGCTGCCCGAAGCGACCCACTGGCCCAGTTGCGGCCACCGCTGTCCACAATGCCATCATTACCAGGGGCATGTTCATGGTCAGCAGCCAGATCACCAGTTCGGCGCGGTAGGCGAACATGTCGGCAAAGCCCACCCGCAGAAGCGCCGGATAAGCGCGCAGCACATGTCGCGCGGCCCGCAGCCCCTCACCGCCGAAACGCCGACTCACGCCGATTTCGCGCCCCCGTTGGCGGGCTGGCCGCCGAGAAACTCCTGCATGATCTCTTCGAGCGGCGGATCCTCGACGGAGATGTCGGAGATGGGCAGTCGGCCGAGAGCCGCGCGCACCGCCTCGGTCACCTGCGCGGCCGGCACCGCCAGGGTGGCCTGCAGGTCCGAGCGGGCCACGCAGTTGCCCAGCCGATCCAGCTCACCTGGCGCCGGCACCGACGAGAAATGCATGGTGATGCGTTTCTCGGGCCGAATGCGGCGGGCCAGCGTCCGCAGATCGCCGTCGTAGATCAGGTGGCCCTTGTCGATGACGATGACCCGCGGACACAAGGCCGCGACGTCTTCCATGTAGTGGCTGGTGAGCAGCACCGAGGCGCCGGTGGATTCGTTGTAGCGGCGGATGAAGTCGCGCACCCGCGCCTGCATGGACACGTCCAGTCCAATGGTGGGCTCGTCGAGAAACAGCACCCGCGGCCGGTGCAAGAGAGCCGCCACCAGCTCGCACTTCATGCGCTCGCCCAGCGAGAGTTGCCGTGTCGGCTTGCCGATGAGCGGGCCGATCTCGAGCAGATCGACGAGTTCCTTCTGGGTGGCGTCTGCCTCGCGCCGGGGCAGGTCGAACAGGGCTCGATTCATGGCGAAGGTCTCGGCCGGGGGCAGATCCCAGAGAAGCTGCTGCTTCTGCCCCATGACCAAAGTGATCATGTGCAGGAACTCGTTGCGCCTCTCCTGCGGCACGAAGTCGCCTACCGTCACTGACCCGCTGGTCGGGTAGAGCAAGCCTGACAGGATCTTGAGCGCGGTGGTCTTGCCCGCGCCGTTGGGCCCCAAGAACCCCACCCGCTCGCCCGGCGCTATGTCGAAGCTGACGTCGACCACCGCCCGCACCTCTTCGTAGCGACGGCGGACGACCGAACGCAGGGCCGCCACCAGGCCTGGCGGCCGGCGGTGCACCCGGTAGGTTTTGCAGAGGTTTCGCGCCCGTATCACGGCTTGGCGGGCTACCTTACCAGAGCCACGCCGCAAAGCTGCATCCACGAATCTAGTGCCGCCCGCACCGACGACGGCGCAGCTTCCCCTTTGCGTTTTTCGCGCTAGGCTTGCCTACAAGGTCCGGCCTCCGGCCGGCAGAACGGGGAGTGGAACCGATGAATCACGGGGAACCGGCCGACCGCGACGCACAGAACAGGGCTCAGCAAGAGGCGCGCGACGACGATCCGCAAGAGACGCAGGAGTGGATCGACGCCCTGGAATCCACGCTGGCGCATGCCGGCGTCGAGCGCGCGCATTTCTTGCTTCAGCAACTGGTCGATCGCGCGCGCCGTGCGGGCGCGCATCTGCCCTTTGACGCCACCACCGCGTACATCAACACCATTCCGCGCTCGCGCCAGGCCCCGGCGCCCGGCGATCCAGCCATCGAGCGCCGCATCCGCTCTCTCATCCGCTGGAACGCGCTGGCTATGGTGGTGCACACCAACCGGCAGAGCGCGGAGTTGGGCGGCCACATCGCCAGCTTCGCCTCTGCCGCCACCCTGTACGACGTGGGTTTCAACCATTTCTTCCGCGCGCCGACCGACAAGCACGGCGGCGATCTGGTGTACCTGCAGGGCCACTCGGCGCCCGGGATTTATGCGCGCGCCTTTCTCGAAGGCCGCCTCGACGAGGATCAGCTCAACAACTTTCGCCAGGAGATCGCCGGCCGGGGCCTCTCGTCCTATCCGCATCCCTGGCTGATGCCTGACTTCTGGCAGTTCTCCACGGTCAGCATGGGGCTTTCGTCCATGCTGGCCATCTACCAGGCGCGCCTGATGAAGTATCTGCACAACCGGAGCCTGCAGGATGCGCAGGACCGCAAGGTGTGGGCATTTCTCGGCGACGGGGAGATGGACGAAGCCGAGTCCTTGGGCGCCATCACTCTCGCCGCGCGCGAGAGGCTCGACAACCTGATCTTCGTGATCAACTGCAACCTGCAGCGCCTGGACGGACCGGTGCGCGGCAACGGCAATATTATCCAGGAGCTGGAGGCGCTGTTCCGCGGCGCTGGTTGGAACGTCATCAAGGTGGTGTGGGGCTCGTATTGGGATCCCCTGTTGCAGCTCGATCGCCAGGGTTTTCTGCGCAAGCGCTTCCTGGAATGTGTCGACGGCGAATACCAAGCCTTCAAGGCCAAGGGCGGCGCCTACACCCGCGAGAAGTTCTTCGGCAAGTATCCCGAGCTGCGCGCCATGGTGGCGAGCTTGTCCGACGACGACATCTGGCGTCTCAACCGCGGCGGCCACGATCCGCACAAGGTCTTCGCCGCCTATGCCGCTGCGGTGTCGACCCAGGGGCAGCCGACCGTGGTGCTGGCGAAGACGGTCAAGGGCTACGGC
>PMZX01000349.1:0-262 GCA_003170035.1 Myxococcales bacterium
CGGGCACAGAACCCGGCTTATAGTCGGACTCCAACGGGAAGCCTTTTTCTTGGAGGGACGGCGGCGCTTCGAATGGCCGACGGCCGACAATCCGGGCGTCTGGCTTGCCACGCCTGCGCTTCCGCTCCTCACATACCGAAGTATGCTCCTCAGCCCAGCTACCTCTGACTCTTTTCCCTGCGCCGGGCGCCGCGAAGGATGTCGGCCAGGAAGTGGCCGGTGTAGGACCGCTCCACCGTGGCCACTTCTTCGGGGGTGCCGG
>PMZX01000349.1:398-12499 GCA_003170035.1 Myxococcales bacterium
GCCTCGCCGCCCGACAGCGTGGTTGCCGACTGCCCGAGCGCGATGTAGCCCAGACCCACGTCGTCCAGGGTCTTCAAGATGTGCGACAGGCCGCGGTGGTGCTCGAAGAGTTGCAGCACCTCGGCCACGGTCTTGTCCAGCATCTGTGCGATGTCGAGGCCCTTCCACTTGACCCGCAGAGTGGCCTCGTTGTAGCGGCGACCGCGGCACACCTCGCAGGTCACGTGCACGTCGGCGAGAAAGTGCATCTCGACCGTGCGCACGCCGTCCCCCTCGCAGGCCTCGCAGCGACCACCCTTCACGTTGAAGGAAAAACGTCCCGGGCCAAAGCCGGAGACCTTGGCTTCCGGGGTCATGGCGTAGATCTCTCGAATGAAGTCGAATGCCTTGGTGTAGGTGGCCGGATTCGAGCGCGGCGTGCGGCCGATGGGCTTCTGGTCGATGTCGACCACCTTNNCCGAGCAACTTGCGGCGCAGCGCCGGGTGCAGGGTTCCGTTGACCAGCGACGACTTGCCCGCGCCCGAGACACCCGTCACCGCCACCAACACACCGAGCGGAATCTTGGCGGTCACGTCCTTCAGGTTGTGCTCGCGCGCGCCCCGCAAGGTGATCCAGCCCATCGGCGGCCGGCGGCGCACAGGGATCTCGATACGCTCCAGCCCGGCCAGATAGCGGCCGGTGAGCGACTGAGGATGATCCCGCAGATCCTCGGGAGGACCGGCCGCCACCACATGCCCGCCCAGGCGGCCCGCGCCCGGCCCGAAGTCGACCACGTGGTCAGCCGACTGGATGGTCTCCGCGTCGTGTTCCACCACGATGACCGTGTTTCCCAGATCGCGCAGCCGGCGGAGAGTGGCGATGAGGCGCAGGTTGTCGCGCTGGTGCAGGCCGATGGAGGGCTCGTCGAGAACGTACATGACGCCCGACAATTCCGAGCCGATCTGCGAGGCCAGCCGGATCCTCTGCGCCTCGCCGCCTGACAGTGACGAGGCCACCCGGTCGAGCGTCAGGTAGTCCAGCCCGACGTTGAGCAGAAATCCCAGCCGCGCGCTCACCTCTTTAAGAATCTCAGACGCAATCTCGGCGCGCGCTCCCTTGAGCGGCATGGTCGCGCAGTGCTGGGCCGCCTGGCCCACGGTCATGCCGGTCATGTCCACGATGCTCCTGCCAGCCAGATACACCGCGCGCGACTCGGGACGCAGACGCTTGCCCTTGCAGGCGCGACAAGGCTGTTCGCGAAAGTAGCGTCCCAGCCACTGCCGCATCATCTCCGAGTGGGTCTCGGTCAGGCGGCGCCTGATGTTGTTGGCCACGCCCTCGAAACGCATGGCCCACGAGCCCGCGCCGTGCCGACCTGACCAACTCACCTGCACGCGGCGCTCGCCGGTTCCGAAGAGGACGATCTCGCGCTGGCGCGGGGTGAGCTGCTTCCATGGCTTGTCGAGCGGAATGCCGAACTCGCGTCGCAGCGCCTCGACGATACGCGAGGTCCAGCCGTCGTCGCGCGCCAGGCGCTCGCCCCAGGGCTCGATGGCACCTTCGAGGAGAGACAGATCCGGGTTGGGCACCACCAGGTCGGGATCCACTTCCAGCTTCGAGCCCAGTCCGTTGCAGTCCACGCACATGCCGAGCGGACTGTTGAAAGAAAATGACTGGGGCGACAGCTCGGGCAGCCCGACCCCGCAGTTGGGGCAGGCGCGCTCTTCGCTGTAGGCGCGCACACGGTCCTCGCGCTCGACCTCGACCTGCACGGTTCCACTCCCGGCGCGCAGGGCTGTCTCGACCGAGTCGTTCAGACGCGCGCGCTGGCTGGGGTCCACGGCCAGCCGGTCCACCACCACCTCGACCGTGTGCCGCTTCTTCTTGTCCAGCGCCTTCAGCTCTTCCAGGCGTTGCACCACACCGTCCACGCGGGCGCGCGCAAAGCCGGACTTGCGCGCTTCTTCGAACATCTCGCGGAACTCGCCCTTGCGGTTCGCCGCCTTGGGCGCCAGCAGCGTGACCCGGGTTTTCGCCGGCAGAGCCAGAAGCTCGTCCACGATCTCGGCGGCGGAACGCGCCGCCACCTCGCCCCCGCACAGGTGACAGCGTTGCTCGCCGGCCCGCGCGTAAAGCACGCGCAGATAGTCGTAGATCTCGGTGACTGTACCGACGGTGGAGCGCGGGTTGGACGAAGCCGACTTCTGCTCGATGGCGATGGTGGGTGACAGCCCGCGGATCTGGTCGTACTTGGGCTTCTCGAGCTGGCCGAGGAATTGCCGCGCGTAGGACGAAAGCGATTCGACGTAACGCCGCTGCCCCTCGGCATACAAGGTGTCGAAGGCCAACGACGATTTCCCGGAACCCGAAACCCCGGTGAACACGACGAGCTGGCGCTTGGGGATGGCCAGCTCGTCGATGTCGAGATTGTGCTCGCGCGCGCCGCGGACAACTACGAAATCTGGCTCGTCAGCGCTGCGCTGGTCCTTCATCACATGAAGTAGTAGGCGACGCCAACCGATCCGACAACGCTGCCTGAGAAGTCAACCGTACTGCTGCCCGAATCCGGCAAGTAGATCCCCATGCCCAGCGAACCCAGCAGGGCCACGTTGGGAACGACGAAAACGCGCATCTGCGCGCCGAGTTCCACCTCGAAGTCGTACTGACGGGTAGCCGGCGGGGACGGGGTGTTTTTCCAGCTGACCAGAGCGAAGCCAGCTCCGACCGAAAAATCTGCCGCGGACGCAGCGTGCACGTGGTACCAGCCTCGCACTCCCAGGTCGAAGGCGGTGTTTCCCGTGCTAGTCCGGCCTCCTGTGCTATTGAGGCCAAAAAGCCCGTCGATGTGGAATCGGCCGCGCCAGTCTCCCCATGTCGCAAGGATGTTTGGGCCCGGAGAGTTGCCAGGTAGCAACAGCTCGACCGCACCAAGCCCGAAACCGCGGCCGTTGCCGGTCGTGGCACCGGTCACCGTGGCCCTCGACGTCGGCTCGTTGTACGCACTCGGTTGTGCCAGCGCCACGGCGGGCGCGAGAACAGACGTGATCGTCAGAAGCATCAGAAAGGTTGGCACTCGACGCATGAAGACACCTCCCAGTTTGTGAAAAAGGAACCGTACTATAATCGATCATTGCGATGAAGCTCGGACCGCGCGTCGCCATCGTCACCACGCTGCTCATGGCAGCGGCGCTCGCCTGCGCAATCTGGGCCGCGCTCGCCGTCCTGCGCGCTGACCAGGTCAGTAGACTCGATGGTGAAGCGCATGCCATGGCGGATGCTCTGGCAGCCGGGCTCGAACCGCTGGCGCCCAAAGACGCCGACACGCTGTTGCCTGCGCGTGTGGCTTCGGCCAATGCACGGCTGGGCCAGTTCCGTCTGGAAACCATCGCCTGGGGCACCCAGCGGCCCAACAACTTCTGGTCCGGTCTGGTAGACCGGGCGAGCAAGCTCGATGCACCGGTGGGCCAGCTCTTCGAGCCGGCCGGCATGCCACTCTTCTATGCGATGGCGATTCCCCTGCACAGCGCCGAGCCGGGCGCGCCGGATCGCCAGACCAGCGCCTTTTTGGGTCTGGTCAGCGACAGCAGCCTCATCACNNGCCGAGGTCATGGGCACCGGCTGGCGCTTGCTTCCCTTTCTCGTCATCGGAATTCTTGCCTTCGGCATCCTTCTTTACCTGACGCTGCGTCGGCGCGTGGTGAACCCGCTGCGCCGGCTCATCGAGGCCATCGACGCCGTGGCCCAGGGCGACCTGACCCGCGCGGTGCTGCCCGGACGCGACGACGAGATCGGCAGGCTTGCCGGCCGCTTCAACAACATGATGGACCGTCTGCGCGAAGCCCGCGAGAAGGAGGCGCGGGCGAATGCGGCCCGCCAGGCCATGGAGATGCACCTGCGCCGCGCCGAGAAGCTGGCCACCGTGGGTCAGGTCGCAGCCGAGATCGCACACGAGGTGGGTACGCCGCTCAACGTGATCGGCGGCCGCGCGCGCACCCTGGCCCGGCGACCGGACGATCCAGCCGAGATTCAGAAGAACGCCAGCATCATTACCGATCAGGTCGGGCGCATCACCAAGATCATCCGGCAGGTGCTGGATGCTTCACGCAAGAGCCGGCCCAGCCTGACAGAAGTGGACGTCACCCGGGTGGTGCGCGAGGCACTCAGCTTCGTGGAGGAGTTGATCCAGCGCCAGCACATCGAAGTGAGCGTGCATGCCGCGCCGGAGCTGCGGCCGATTCCCGGCGACCCCGACGAGATCCAGCAGGTCTGCCTGAACATCGTGATGAACGCGATTCACGCGATGAAGGACGGTGGCCGCTTGACCATTGACCTGGAGCAGGTGGTCCGGCGCAAAGAGGGCCTGGCCCTGTCGCCGCCTTCGACTTTTCTCATGTTGCAGGTCAGCGACACCGGCCCTGGCATTCCGATCCCGGATCGCGACAAGATCTTCGAACCCTTCTTCACCACCAAAGAACCCGGCCAGGGCAGCGGCCTGGGCCTGGCGGTGAGCAAGGGCATCATCAAGGATCATGAAGGATGGATCGAGGTCGGCGACGCTCCCCAGGGTGGCGCCGTGCTGCGCGTGTTTCTGCCCGTGCCCAGCGCAGCCGAACGGCCCCAGGCGGACGGCGACACGCCCGCCCCGGTCACCGAGAACGCGGGACGGGCGGGGCGGTGAGATAGCGACCGGAAGGCCGGCTACATTTTCCCGGTAAGGACACCCGGCATTTCCGATAACCGCTGGCAAGAAGAAGTCATTCTTCCTGCTGGGACCACGCGCGACGGGCAAGAAAGGGTGGACAGGGCGCTGAGCCGGATGGGGTTGGCCGAAAAGCTTGGGGCGCGACCTGGCTCGGCTACATTCCCCACTCTGCCATGCGGTAGCGTGAGCTCTTCGAAGGGGGTCTCACGTGACCCAAACGGGTCTAGCGACTTGCGGCCTCTTCGAGGCCTCCCACCGCCGTACGACCATAAGCGCGCTTGCCCCACGCCCATGGATGGGCAAGGATTGCCGGGTTGGGCTTCCGCGCGACGGAGTGCCCCGCGCCGCATGGCAAGTTCCCCGAACACGATCGACAACCTTCCCGCCACCCGCGAGCGGGCCCGGGCCGTCATCCTGGTGGTCGACGACGATGCAGCCCAGCGGGCATCTCTCAAGGACGATCTGGAACACGAGGGCTTCGCCGTCGAACTCGCCGACGGGGGCCGCGCCGGCGTGGAGCGCGTCAAGCGGGGCGGCATCGACTTGGTCGTGTCCGACGTGAAGATGCCTGATCTCGACGGGCTGGATCTGTTGCGCGAGGTTCGCTCCGTCGATCCCTCTCTCTGTGTCATCATCATCACCGGATTCGGGTCGCTCGACACGGCCATCCGTGCGGTCAAGCTGGGTGCCTACGACTATCTGCCCAAGCCGTTCGAAACCGATCACCTCCTGCTCCTCATCGACAAGGCGCTGGCTGAGCGCGCGCTGCGCTCCGAGGTGGTACGCCTGCGCGAAGAGGTCAACCGGCGCGAGCGGCTGGACAACCTCATCGGTCGCTCCCCCGCAATGCAGGAGGTTTTCAGTCTCATCCGTCGGGTGGCCGGCTCGCAAGCCAGCGTGCTCATCACCGGCGATTCGGGCACCGGCAAGGAACTGGTGGCACGCGCAATCCATGCCCACGGTCCACGCAAGGCTCGCCCCTTCGTGGCCATGAACTGCTCCGCCATTCCCGAAACCCTGCTGGAAAGCGAACTGTTCGGCTACGCGCGCGGCGCCCATTCCACTGCGCGCACCGACCGCCAGGGCCTTTTCGTGGAGGCCGACGGCGGCACCCTGTTCCTAGACGAAATCGCCGAGATGCCGCTTGCGCTGCAACCCAAGTTGCTGCGTGTCCTGCAGGACGGCGAGGTGCGACCCCTGGGCACGAACAAGGTCGAACGCGTGGACGTGCGGGTGATCGCCGCCACCAATCGCGATCTGACGGCGCACCTGCGCGAGGGCCACCTGCGTGAAGACCTCTACTACCGCCTCAATGTCGTGCAGATCCATCTGCCCCCCTTGCGCGCCCGCAACGAGGACGTCTTGCCCCTGGCCGAGCATTTTTTGACCCACGCGGCCGGCCGGGCCGGCAAACTCCTGCGTGGTTTTTCCGAGAGCGCCAAGAAGATAATGCTCTCCTACCCCTTTCCCGGCAACGTGCGCGAACTGGAAAACATGGTTGAACGCGCGGTCGCCCTGGCCGAGGGCGAGCTGATAGGCCCTGATGATCTGCCGCCTGCCATGCTCGAGCGCAGGAGTCAGGACCGACTGGCCACCGCGGTTACGCAGGGTCTGACCCTGGACCAGCTCGAACGTGAATATATCGAGCGCGTGCTCGATGCCGAGGGCGGCAACAAGACGCGCACTGCCCTGCGCCTGGGGCTGGACCGCAAGACCCTGTACCGGAAGTTGGAAGAGTATGCCGCCGCGCCCAGGTCCGGACCGGGGGGAACGCCACCGAAGAATCCCGGAGAGTAAAGGCGCTATCGACGCCAGGGCGGCCCTTTGCTAGCACTACGGCATGCCTGATTCATTCGGCTCTCGCTCCGCGTTGCGCGTCGGCAACCGCAGTTTCGAGATCTTCCGCCTGAAGGCTCTGCAAGCCGCCGGCTTGCCGATCGAGCGGCTGCCGTTGTCGCTGAAGATTCTTCTCGAGAACCTGTTGCGGCGCGAGGACGGCGTCTCGGTCACTCGCCAGCAGATCGAGGCCGTGGCGCGCTGGCAGCCAGATGCCGAACCGGCACGCGAGATCGCGTTCATGCCGGCGCGAGTGCTCATGCAGGACTTCACCGGCGTGCCCGCGGTCGTGGATCTGGCCGCCATGCGCACCGCTGCCCAGCACATGGGCGCCGATCCAAACCGCATCGACCCTCTCTTGCCGGCGGAACTGGTCATCGACCATTCGGTGCAGGTGGATGAATACGGGCACCCAGAGGCCCTAGCACGCAACAACGAGATCGAGTTTGCGCGCAACCACGAGCGCTACGCCTTCCTGCACTGGGGTCAGTCCGCTTTTCGCAGTCTCGCCGTGGTGCCGCCCAGCACGGGCATCGTCCACCAGGTCAACCTTGAGCATCTGGCGCGTGTGGTGTTTGCCGCAGCCGATCCCAAGCGCCCCGATGTCATGCAGGCCTATCCCGACACGCTGGTGGGCACCGACTCGCACACNNGAGGCCGAGGCCGCCATGCTGGGCCAACCCATGCCTCTCTTGGTTCCCCAGGTGGTCGGCGTCCGGCTGACAGGTTTGCTGCGTGGGGACGCCACGGCCACGGACCTGGTGCTCACCGTGACCGAGATCCTGCGCAGGCTGGGCGTAGTGGGGAAGTTCGTCGAGTTCTTCGGCCCCGGCATCGCAAAGCTGCCGCTCGCCGACCGCGCGACCATCGCCAACATGGCGCCCGAATATGGCGCCACCTGCGGACTGTTTCCCATCGACCAAGAAACCCTGGCCTATCTGCGTTTCTCGGGCCGGTCCGAGGAATCCATCGCCCTGGTGGAGGCCTACTGCCGCGAGCAGGGCCTGTTCGCAACCGCCGATGCCCCCAAGGCCCAGTACACCAAGATTGTTGATCTCGACCTGGCCAGCATCGAGCCCTGCGTGGCCGGGCCGCGCCGGCCACAGGAACGGGTACCGCTGTCCCAGATCAAGAAGTCGTTTGAAATCGCCCTGCCCTCGCTAGCCAAGCCGAAGAAACCCGATGCTGTCACGGCTGACGCTACCGCTGATCCGAGCCTGAGGCACGGCTCGCTGGTGCTGGCTGCCATCACCAGTTGCACCAACACATCGAACCCGTCGGTGCTCCTCGCCGCGGGCCTGCTGGCAAAGAAGGCGGTGGAGCGCGGCCTGGCCAGCCAGCCCTGGGTCAAGACGTCGCTGGCGCCCGGATCGAAGGTCGTAACGGCCTACCTCAAAGAGGCGGGGCTTTTGCCCTATCTGGAGAGTCTCGGCTTTTACGTGGTGGCCTACGGCTGCACGACCTGCATCGGCAACTCGGGACCGCTGGCAGCGCCCATCTCGCGGGCCATCGAAGAGCGCTCGCTGGTGGTGGCATCGATTTTGTCGGGCAACCGCAACTTCGAGGGCCGCGTGCACCCCGAGGTGCGCGCCAACTACCTGGCCTCGCCGCCCCTGGTGGTGGCCTTTGCCCTGGCCGGCCGGATCGACATCGATCTCGAAACAGAGCCTCTGGGCAAGGACCGCGCCGGCCAGCCGGTCTTCCTGCGCGAGCTCTGGCCGACCCAGGCCGAGATCCAGGCCGCCCTGGCGGCGGTCAAGCCCGCCATGTTCAAACAGGCGTACGCCACGGTGTTTGACGGCGACTCCCGCTGGCGCGGCATCCAGGTGCCGCAAGCGGCGACCTATGCGTGGGACGAAAACTCAAGCTACGTGAAGCACCCGCCCTACTTCGTGGACATGCCGGCCACCCCGACCGCGGCCGCCGAGTTGAGCGGCATGCGCGTCCTGGCTGTGCTCGGCGACAGCATCACCACCGATCACATCTCGCCGGCCGGCTCGATCAAGCCCGACAGCCCAGCCGGGCACTACCTTGTCAGTCTCGGCATCGAGTCCAAGGACTTCAACTCCTACGGCGCCCGCCGCGGCAACCACGAGGTCATGGTGCGCGGGACCTTTGCCAATGTTCGCATCAAGAACCTGCTGGTCCGCGGCAGCGAGGGCGGCGTCACCCGGTATCTGCCCGGCCGCGAAGTCATGCCCATCTACGATGCGGCCATGAAGTACCAGGCCGACAAGGTGCCTCTGCTGGTGCTGGCCGGCCGCGACTATGGCTGCGGCTCGTCGCGCGACTGGGCGGCCAAGGGAACCCGGCTGCTCGGCGTGCGCGCGGTGCTGGCGGAAAGCTTCGAGCGCATCCACCGCTCGAACCTGGTGGGCATGGGCGTGGTGCCGCTGGAGTTTCTGCCCGGAGACAGCGCGCACAGCCTGTGTCTCACCGGCGAGGAAGTCTTCGAAACTCTCGGCCTGCTCCATTTTCTGGAGGCGCCGCCGGCCCACCGCCAGATCGCCATCCGCATTACCCGGCCCGACGGATCGCAGGACCACTTTGCCGTGCGCGTGCGCATCGACACGCAACAAGAATCAGCCTACTACCAGCACGGCGGCATTCTGCCCTACGTGCTGCGATCGCTGGTTTGAATGTGTGAACCGTGAAAATTCTCATCCCCTTCGTGGCCCTCGCCACCTTGATCTCTTTTTCGACCGATGCCGGGGCCACGCCGCGGCCAGGAGGGATTCCCTTGACCTCGCAGAAGTCAGCTTTTCCCTTTCCGATTGTCGAGAAGACCCTGGCCAACGGCCTGCGCATCTTCGTCGTGCCCTTCGACTCGCCCGGCCTGGTGGCCTACTACTCGGTGGTGCGCACGGGCAGTCGCAACGAGGTCGAGCCGGGCAAGTCCGGCTTCGCGCATTTCTTCGAGCACATGATGTTCCGCGGAACCGAGCGCTATGCGACCGAGCGCTACAACGCCGAAATCAAGGCCATGGGCGCCGACTCCAACGCGTTCACCACCGAGGACATGACCGTGTACCACATCCTGGCCGGCAAGTCTGCGCTGGCCAGGGTGGTCGAGATCGAGGCTGACCGCTTCCTCAACCTCAAGTACGACGAGCCCTCGTTCGAGAAGGAAGCCCGTGCGGTGCTGGGCGAGTACAACAAGGGCTCCTCGGATCCTATGCAGAAGATGGCTGAGGTGCTCTACGACCACGCCTTTGCCGTGCACACCTACAAGCACACCACCATCGGGTTCCTGCGTGACATCGAGGACATGCCCCACCAGTTCGATTACTCGCGCCAGTTCTTCGACCGCTACTACCGGCCCGACAACGTGATCCTGCTGGTGGTCGGCGACGTCACGGGCGATGAAGTGTTTCCGCTCGTCGAGAAAGCATACGGCGCGTGGACCAGGGGTCCTGCGCGGCCACCGGTCCCAGTCGAGTCGCCGCAGACGCGCGAACAACGCGCGACCGTCGCCTGGAAAGGCGCCAGCCTGCCCATGCTCTTTCTCGGCTATCACGCGCCCGCGTTTTCCACGACGTCGATCGACGGACCGGCTCTTGATGTCTTGGCCGAACTGCTCTTCGCCGAGCGATCGCGCCTGCACAAGCATTTGGTGCTCGACGAGCAGAAGGTGGAAACCCTGGAAGGCGGCGAAGGCCGGCACGTGGATCCCAATCTCTTCCTGGTGCTGGCCCGGGTGAAGCAGGCCAAAGACATGGCCTACGTCGAGTCCGCCATCGGCAAGGAGATCACCCGCATCGCGGCCGAGGGTGTGGACGGCAAAGCCATGGGCGAAGTGATTTCGCATGCGCGCTACGCCTTCGCGGCGCAACTCTCCACACCCGACCAAGTGGCCCAGGTGGGGGCCGATTTCCTGGCCCTGGCCGGTCGGTTGTCCGCCATCGACGAGTACTTCGCCCGCCTGGGTCAGGTGAAGAGCGCTGACCTCCAGCGCGTGGCACGCACGTACTTCACGCCCCAGAACCGCACTGTTGTCACCCTGCAGCCGGAAACCCCGTGAAGCCACGGAGAGGACCCATCATGTTGCTTTCTTTCGCCCTCGCGGCCGCGGGCGCCCTCGCCTCACGCCGGCCTGCTGCTGCCGCTTCGCCTTCTCGCCGGGCGGCCTCGCTTTCCAAGGGCCCGCGTCGCGTGACCTTGCCCTCGCCAGGGAATCCCCTGGTCGCGATTCGCCTGCTCTTCCAGGTGGGCGCGGCCGACGATCCCGCGGGCAAGGACGGCCTCGCTGCGCTGACCGCGGCCATGCTCGGCTCGGCGGGAACGCAGCGCCGCTCCTGGGCCGAAGTCCTGGACGCGCTCTATCCCATGGCGGCCGACATTCAAACCTACGGCGACAAGGATGCTTTCGTCTTCGAGGGCACAGTCCATCGCGATAACCTGCCGGCCTTCGCCGATCTCTTGGCCGAGCAGATCCTGACCCCGCGCTTCGCCAACGAAGATTTCTCGCGCCATCGCCAGGACGCACTCGACTTCATCACGAAAACTCTTCGCGGCAACGACGACGAGGATCTGGGCAAGCAGGCTCTGGCCACGCTCATGTTCGAGGGCCATCCCTACAGCCATTCCACTGCCGGCACGGTCGCCGGCCTGCAAGCCATCACCCTGGATGACGTCCGCCGCTTCTACGCCGGCATGTTCACCCAGGATCGCCTGATCGTGGGCGTGGCGGGCGGGTATCCCGACGGCTTTCCCGAGAGCTTCGCGTCGCGCTTCTCTGCGCTGCCCGCCACGGGCGAGCCGCGCCAGAGGCTTCCGCCGCCCCCCGCGCGTGGCGGTGGCACGATGTTGATCGTCGAGAAGGACGCCCGCGCTAACGCCGTGTCCATGGGCCATCCGCTCGACATCACGCGCGCCGATGACGACTTCTATCCTCTCTACTTGGCCGGCTCGTACCTGGGCGAACACCGAACCTTCAATGGCGTGCTCATGGTCGAACTGAGGCAGAAACGCGGCCTGAACTACGGCGACTACGCCTATGTCGAAAACTTCATCCAGGATGGCGGAACGACTTTCCCCCTGACCAACATTGCGCGCCGGCAGCAGCATTTCGAGATCTGGTTGCGTCCGGTGGCACCGCAAGCCACGGCTTTTGCCATTCGCGGCGCTCTCTTCGAGTTGCACAAGCTGGTGCGCGGAGGCATTCCGGCCGCCGGTTTCCAGGCCACGCGCGAGTTCCTGCTCCACTATGTGGACCTGTGGGCACAGGATCCGTCGCGCCGCCTGGGTTTTGCCATGGACGCTCTCAGCTACGGCAAGGACATCATCACCGAACTCAAGACGAGGCTGCCCAAGATGACCAAGGCCCAGGTCGACCGCGCTATCCGAAAACATCTTGACCCCACGCGCTTGAGCGTCGCCATCATCAGCGACAACGCCAAGGCCCTGCGTGCCGAATTGCTGTCGGGCAAACCCACGCCCATGACCTATGACACCAAGGACACCCCGGCAGAAGTCATTGAGCAAGACAAGGCCATCGAACATTTCCCGCTTCCGGTCACCCCAAGCCGGGTCAAGATCGTCCCTGCGGGGGTCCTGTTCGAGAAGTAGAATGGGCCGCCGATG
>PMZX01000349.1:12518-21894 GCA_003170035.1 Myxococcales bacterium
CAGATGATCGACGAGGCTCATGTTGCCATGAGCCTCAACCACAGCAACATCGTTCAGGTGCTGGACCTCGGCCGCGCGCAGGGTCGCTATTTTCTCGTGCTGGAACTGGTGGATGGCTGGGACCTCAACCAGATCCTAAGTCGTGCCCGCGCCACCTCATTTCCTCTGCCGCCCGAGCTGTCCCTCTATGTTGCAGGCGAGGTGTGTCGGGCGCTCGGCTATGCCCACGCCAAGACACGCGACGGCCAACCCCTGGGCATCGTCCACCGCGACGTGAGCCCGCACAACGTGCTGATCAGCGAGCAGGGCGAGGTCAAGTTGACCGACTTCGGCATCGCCAAAGCCACGGGCCGGCGCGAGCACACCGGCCACGGCGTGATCAAGGGCAAGCTGGCCTTCATGTCGCCCGAGCAGGCGTCGGGCCTCGCGGTAGACGCGCGATCGGATCTCTTCTCCCTCGGCACCGTGCTGTACCTGCTCGGCACCGGACGGCGTCCCTTCGAGGCCCCCACCGATCTGGAGGCCCTGGTGCGCGTACGCCAGTGCCAGCTCGCCCCACCGGCGCAGGTCGCGCCCGAGATCTCGCCCGAATTCGCCCGCATCATCCTGAAGGCCATGAAGGCTGCGCCAGCCGATCGCTACCAGAGCGCGGAGGAGATGCTGGTCGACATCGAGACCGTCCAGCGCTCCGCTTTCAAGGCTACAGGCCAGACCGAACTCAAGCGCTGGCTGGAGGAACTGCAGCAGATGGATGGCGCGCCGACCATCTCCAAGGCCGCCACGCAGGCGTCCATGGCGGACGATTCCGAAGCGATGCAACTCGATGCGAGCGAGGATCTCATCTTCGACGACTCCTCCCAGGTGTCCCAGCCGCTCGAAGGCCCGGCTCGCCCCACTCAGCCCACCATCGCGGCTACCCCGGCGCTTCTGCCCACCATGCACGTTACGGCACCAGCCCCCGCGCCACCGGCAAAGAAGCCGTCGAAGCCGTCGCGACGAGTCGCCATCTTCTTCTTCCTGGGAGGGACGGCTGTCTTGCTCGCGTGGCTGGGGCTGCGCGAAACTCCGCGACGCCCGCGACTGGCGACGCGCCCGTCGTCTGCACCGCGCCCCTCGACTGCGCAACCGCCCGCAACAGCACCGTCCGTACCGCCGCCGCCGCCCCCCTCGCCCGCGCCCCCGCCCCCTGCCAAGCCTGCCGAGATGCCAAGCAAGGGCGCGAAAGTGGTTGAGTCAGAGGAAATCAGACCGACGCCTCAGCCACCCCAGGCAGAAGACGAGGAGGAGGTTCTGCTCAAACACAGCGAGCCCGCCGCCTCGGACCAGGTGCTCGGTGAAGCCGAGGGCGAGGGGCCTGCCAAACCTCCTGCTGCCAGGCCTGGCGGGCGGGCCAAGCCGGAGCCCGCCCTTCCCGATGGCGTCTCGGTTCGCGTCGAGAGCCGTCCCCAAGGCGCGGTGATCAAGCTCAAGGATCGCGTCTTCGGGCGGTCGCCGCTCAACCTGCGCTTTCGACCCGGAATCGCCTACGAACTGACTTTCGTCAAGAAGGGCTACCTGAGCGCGAGCAAGCGTTTCACGGTGACCGGCAGGAAGAACCAGAGGGTCACGATCGCGCTCAAGAAGAAACCCGCGCCGAAGAAATCTTTCATCCGACGGCTCTTCAGGAGGTAGCGGGAAGGCTAGCCTTATCAGATCGCTTCGGGCTAGTCCCCGCCGGGGTTGTACACGCCGGGCAAGCGCGGTCCGTGCCGCTCACCTCCGTCCCGCCCATGGCGGTTGCGCCCGTAGCGCGAATGCCGGCGACGCCTGCGACCGCCGCCCGAGTCATTTCCGCCGCGATCGCTCGAGTTCTGCCCGTTCGGGTTCTGCGCGCCCTGCGGTGGCCGCCCCTCTCTCCCACGCACCGAGGTGGCCACCGGCAACGAGAGCGGTGGCGGCACCACCCATTCCACGTAGGGTCGAATGTTGGCGTCGCGAATCGCCGCCCAGCCGGCTGCGAAGTCAGGCGCGGTTTCCTCTGCGCGAGTCTCCGATGATGTGGCCTCGGCCATAAAGGCCTCAGTCTCGCCCGGTTCCAGCACGATCTCTCCCGCTGCGGGTCGCCCTGCCTCCGGCGCCTCATGCCAAATGCTCGGGTCGACAATGCTGTCGCTGTCGGGTGGGGGAACCCATGGCGGCGGCACAGCGGGCGAAGGCAGATCGGGTATGACGGTGGGAAAGATCGGGGCTGGGCGGGGAGCAGCCGCCGGCTTTTCTCCACGCCGCCGGTGGCGTCGCGAACGGCCGTGGAAATCGGTTGCAGCATGCAAGCCGTGCCGGGCGTCGGCCTCGCCCGGGTCGAAGACCTCGCTGTCCAGGCCCGCGCACGAGTCACACAGACCACACTTCCCGCCATTCTCCTCGCCGAAATACGCGCGCATCATCTGCACCCGGCAGTTCTGCGTGTTCATGTACTTCAGCAATTCGGCCAAGCGCCGCCGGTCGGAAATACGTCGTGCCTCGAACACCGAGGCCGCCTTGTCGATCTGCTCGCGCGTGGGGCGCGGCTCCACCCCTGCCCAGCGCGCCGCCTTGACCTCGACCGCCACCCCCATGGCTTCCAGAACGGAGAGAACCACGCGCACGCGGCGCTCGGGCAAGGCCATCGACAGGGCCAGGTCGCGCACCGAAACCTCCTTGCCCTCGTCGCTCCAGGCATAGAGTCCCTCTGCCACCGCCCGCGCCTGCGTCTTGGTCGGGTGCGCCTCCTTGAGAAAATGCTCTTGGATGGCGATGTCATCCGGTTGGAAGAGCAACACACACCGGGCAGGTTTGCCGTCGCGCCCGGCGCGCCCCGCCTCCTGCACGTAGGACTCGGGCGAGCCCGGCATCTGGTAGTGGATGATGTAGCGTATGTCGGGCTTGTCCACGCCCAGCCCGAAGGCGTTGGTGGCGATCATGACCACCTTGCGCCCGGCCGACATGAACGACGCTTGTGCCTTCTCTCTCTCATCCGTGGTCATCTTGCCGTTGTAGCGCTCGACCGGGATCTTGCCGTGGCGCAAAGCCACGTAGAGTTCGTCGACCGCCCTGACTGTCGCGCAATACACGATGCCCGGCCGCCGCAGTCGCTGGATCAGCTTGCCCAGGACGCGCAGCTTGTCCGCCTCGCCGCCGACCTTGCGCACGTCGAAGGCCAGGTTGGGACGATGGAACGACACCCGGCAGGTGTACGCGTCTTTCATCCCCAGCTGGACCATGACGTCCTCGGCAATGGCCGGCGTGGCGGTGGCAGTGAGGCCGAGGATGGGTGGCCGCCCCAGCACCTCCGCCGCGCGCCGCAGACCCAGGTACGAAGGTCGGAAATCATGGCCCCACTGGGACACGCAATGGGCCTCGTCCACACAGAAGAGCGAGAACTTTACGCCCGCGAGCGTGTCCTGCACCGCGGGCGTACAGACCGACTCCGGGGTGATGAGGATCAGCTTGATATGTCCTGCGCGAACCGCCTCCAAATCCGCAGCGCGTTCCTTGGCCGTGCGGGTCGAATCGATGCGCGCCACGGCCACACCCGCGGCCTTCATCTTGCCGACCTGGTCCTCGATGAGCGCGAGGAGCGGCGAAACCACCAGAGTTGGGCCAGGCAACGACAGAGCCGGGAGCTGATAGGTCAGCGACTTGCCGCTGCCCGTGGGCATGATGGCGAGCGTGTCGCGACCGCTGAGCACCGCCTCGATGACCTCGGCCTGCCCAGGACGCAACTCGCGAATGCGCAGGATCGGCCGCGCGCGATCCACCGCCTGTGTGAGAGCGGGAGAGTACTCCGCTTCAGGCATCGCCCGCGCGCTTGGTATTACGGCTGGGTTGAGCGGCTCGACCGGGACAGAGACGGCCCCGGCGCGAAAAGCCCGAGCCTCGCGCTCCGATCGATTGATGATGATGGTCGGCTCCGCCTCGTCCGGTGCAGCCATGGGCCCGTCTCCGCCGTCATTCCGATCGACGCGCGCGGACTCGTTGGCAGCAGCGGCCTTGGCCGGCTCCCAGTTGGATGGGGTACTCAGTCGCGACTCCTCTCCGAACTCAAATCACGTAGCTAAAGTATGGATTCCTGCTCCAACGGCCTATCAAGCCCGGGCGCGGCCCCCAGTTCCTGGGCCGTCGGGACGCCGGTCTCAGTACGACCTCGACCGCTTGGACGTCAGCACGGATGCAAGGCCCTCCTTGCAGGAACGCAGGGCAAACGTAGCACAGTCTCCCGTTGGTCACAAGGATTCCGGCTTCCTGAACCCTGAGAGGGCTCCCGATGGTGCGCCACGCGCAGCGCTGGCAAATCCGACGGGCTCCCCACGCGAAGCATGGCACACCACGTGCTGAGGCTCCCTTTGTGCCGGCTCTCCTTGCCTTGTCTCCTGAGGCCCGTCCTCGAGAACGACTGCTGGCTCGCGGGCCGAGTGCGCTCTCTGACGCAGAGCTTCTCGCAATCCTCCTTGGCAGCGGCCGCCAGGGGCAAAACGTCGTCGAAATCGCGCAAGACCTGATCGCCCGCCTGGGGGATCTGCGCGGCCTGGGCGATGCCGCCGAGGCTGAATTGCGCGCCCAGTCTGGGGTCGGCCCTGCCCGTGCCGCGGTCATCCAAGCGGCGCTTGAACTGGGCCGGCGGGCGACCGGAACTCGGCCCGAACGTGGCCGATTCCTGGGCAACGCCGCCGACGTCTGGACGCATTATCGAGCCCGCTTGGCGCCCTCCCCTGTCGAAGAATTCTGGATGCTGGCGCTCGATGTCCGACACCGTGTCCTGTTCGAGTCCTGCGTGGCGCGTGGGTCTTTGACCGGAGTCGAGGTCCACCCGCGCGATGTATTCCGCACCCTCATCCGCAGCGCNNCACAACCACCCGTCGGGCGACCCATCACCTTCGCGCCAGGACATGGAGTTGACCGCGCGCCTGCGCCAAGTCGGTGAACTGTGTGGCATCGGCGTGCTCGACCATGTGGTGGTTGCAGCCGGCGGGTACGTGAGCTTCGCCGACCGCGGCTGGCTGTGAACTGACGCAGTTTCTGGACCGGCGGCTTCGGCGACCTACAATTCGGCCATGCGGTCCTTCGCCCTCAAAGGAGCCATGGCGTCTCTTTTCCTTGCCCTGTGGCCGGGCCCCCCGGCCTGGGCCGACGGAACAGCGTTGCCGGGGATTCGCCCTCTCGGCACCGGAGGCGCCATGCGCGCGGCAGCCGCAGGCGATGCCGGCCCCATGCTCAATCCGTCAGGGATCTCGCTCGTGCGCGCCTACACCGCCGAGGGCAACTATCAATACGGGAGCCGCGATTCGACCCACGACGCTCACGTATCGCTGGTCGATTCCACCTCAGCCTTCAACCTGGGCGGCGCTCTCTTCTACACGTTTCACACGGCCTCGCCCGCCGGGGCGAGTCAAACCGGCCATCTGGGCGGGGCTTCGCTGTCGTTCCCCCTGGGTGACTTGGTGTTCTTGGGCGGCACGGCCAAGTATCTGCACCTCTCGACCGATACGAACGGCACCACGGATACCAAGAAGGGGTTCACCTTCGACGCCGGCCTGACCGTGCGGCCCGCGCAGTTTCTTGCCCTGGCAGTCGTGGGATACAACCTGACCAATCCGGGAACTTCCTTTGCGCCTCAGGCCCTGGGCGGCGGCGTGAGCCTGAGCCTGGTGCCCGGCCTTCTTCTGGTCCTGGACAGCGTACTGGAGCGTGTATCGGGAGATCCGACGCGCAGTCAGGCCTACTATTTGATGGGCGGCGGTGAATACCTGGCCAAAACCCTGGCGGCCCGGCTGGGCGGCGGGCGGGATGGTCTCAACAAGAATGGCTACCTGAGCGGCGGTGTGTCCTTTCTTTCAGGCGTCGGCGCCCTCGATGTATCAATGCGCCAAGACATCTCGGGTGACCGCAGAGGCACCTTCGTGGGCGCCAGCGCTCGGCTGTTCGTTCCCTCGATGTAACCCATCCACGATACACTAGCGGCTGCTTGTCGCCCGCTGCTCGGAACTTTTCCGCCGCAACGCTGTCCATTGATATGTGGAGGCTTCCCTCGCGCCCGCACCGGCCATCCCAGTTGAGGCGTCCCACCCTGGTCGGCCGCGCGCCGTGCGTCCGCGGCCTGCGTTTCAGATGAGCCTGTCCGAACGACTTCTGGTTGCAAGGCTGCTCAAGCGGGATGAGACAGCCTTCAATGAAGTGGTCCGCCAGCACGGTGACCGTGTCTTCAACCTGGTGTTGCGCATGGTCGGCTCGCGCGCCGAGGCCGAGGACATCGCCCAGGAAGTCTTCGTCACGGTATTCAAGAGCATCGACTCCTTCCGCAGCGAAGCCAAGTTGTCCACTTGGTTGCTGCGCATTGCCACCAACCACGCTAAGAACCGCATCAAGTACCTGGCCCGCCGCCGGGAGCAGGGTCGTGAGCCGGGCGGAAGTGACAGCGGCGATCTGGCCGACGAAGGGAGAGCCCCAGCCCAGTCGCACATCCGCGCGCCCGATGTTCTGCTTGAGGCGGCCGAGACAGAGGACATCATGCAGCAAGCCATTGCCACCCTGGAAGAAGACCAACGCCTCCTGGTCGTGCTACGTGACGTCGAGGAGCTGTCCTACGAGGAAATCGTAGAAATCACCGGTTTGCCCGAAGGCACCGTGAAGTCGCGCCTGCACCGTGCCCGCATGACCTTGAAGCAACTGCTCGAGGACAAGTTCAAGTGAGCGAGGGCGATTCCCATACCCGCACGGTGGATTCCTTCTCCGCCTACCTCGAAGGCGAGCTCTCGCCCGACGAGAAGGCCTCGCTGGAGCACCACCTCTCCACCTGTATACAGTGTCGCACCTCGCTCGAGCGCTTCCGTCGGACCCTCGGGGGTCTGGGCAGGCTGAAACGGACGGGCGCCCCCCACTCCTTCCTGGCGGACATCCAGCGGCAGATTAATCGCCGCTCTCGCGGTCGCTTCTTCCGGCGGCGCTGGCTCCTGTTCGGTCGCATCCCCTTCGAATGGCTCTCCCTGGCCATGATCGTGGCGATGCTGGTGTACTACATCGTCGTCTTGCAGAGTTCGCCCACCGGCGTGAAGCCGATACCGTAGCTAACCAACGTGGACGAATAGGACCTTCAAGTACTGCCCCTCGGTGAAGGCCGGCGGCAGAGGGTGATCGCCCCCTGGGCCGCCCCGCTCCACGATGCGAACCTCACGATGGGCCTGCTTGGCGGCCGCCGCGACGATGCGCTCGAAGTCCTGCGCGCCGACGTTCTGTGAGCACGAGCAGGTCACCAGCAGAGCGCCCGGTGCACACACCGCAAGGGCCAGGGCGTTGAGTCTCTCGTAGCCTTTGATCGCTGCCTCGAGATCCTTACGCGCCCGCGCGAACTTGGGGGGATCGACCACCACCAGGTCGTAGGACATGGGCGTGGCGGTTTCCAGAAAGCGAAAGGCGTCGGCCTCCACGGCGCGCACGGGGACGCCATTGGCTACCGCGTGCGCCTCGATGCGGACCACGGCGCGCGGCGAACTGTCCACAGCGGTCACCTCGCTCGCGCCTGCGCGCGCCGCCTGCAGCCCAAACCCACCCGCATAGGCATAGCAATCGAGCACGCGCAAGCCTGCGCCAGCAAGTTGCCCCACGCGGATGCGGTTCCGCCGCTGGTCAAGGAACATGCCCGTCTTCTGGCCCGCGAGCGGTTCAGCTTCGAAATGCAAGCCGTCCTCCAGACACGGCACCAGATTGCGCGCCTCGCCCCGCACCACCCGATTCTGGGCGACAAAGCCCTCCACCTCGGCGTAGCTGCCGCCTGCAACCTCGTAGATGGTTCGCGGCGACAGCGTAGCCTGCACGGCATCGAAGATCGCATCCCTGCGCAGGGCCAACCCCAGGGTGGTGACCTGCACCACCGCAGCCTCGCCAAACACGTCTACCACCAATCCGGGCAGGCCGTCGCCTTCGCTGTTGACCAGGCGATAGGCCGTGGTGTCGGTGCTGGGGAGCTTGAGACGGGTTCGCAAGGCCTGCGCATCACGCAGCCGTGCGGCGAAGAAAGCCGCATCGATGCTTTCCTCCTTGCGCGTGAGCAGCCGCACCGGGATCTGCGAGCGCGGGTTGAAGATCCCGCGGCCGATGAAGCGGCCGTCGTGGTCGACCAGCGACACGATGTCACCGGCTGCAGCCTCGCCCTCCACGCGCTCCACGGCGTTGGCATAGACCCAAGGGTGACCAAACCAGAGGGGCCGCGCCTTGCCGCGGCAAAGGACGACACGGCTGGATGAGTCGCGGGCTTGAACCGCGCCGCCCGCGGACAAGGCAAGATTCGTTGCTCGCTTGCGTGACATCGAAGCATTATAGGCTGCCGTGCTGGCGACGCTGCCAATACCAATCCTCGTTGCGCTACTGGCGCAGGCTGAGCCTGCGCTTCCCGAACCGATAGCCCAGCCTCGGGCTGAGGCAGCGCCTGTACCGGCAGCCGAGCCTACGGCTGGCGCCGAGCCTGCGCCTGCACCGGAAGCCCCGCCTGCTGCGCTTCCGCCTGCCAATCCCGAGCCGGGTCCGGACAGGACACCAGGGAGTGAGCCGCAAGTAGTGCTCGGCTTTCGCGCCGGCGCAGATTTTCTGCTCTCCGGCGACGTTCCCCCCAAGGTCGGCTACTCATTCAGCCCGTTTTTCCAGTACGACTATGCGCGCGTGGCAGACCGTCTGGGGCTCGGCCTGCGCGCCGAGTTCGCCTTCGATCGCTTTCAGGAACAGGTGACCGCCCAGGCCTACATCGGCCCGGGTCAGTTCCAGTCTTACCAGACCACGCGCACTCTCTCCTTCTTCGACTTCGCCCTGCTGGCGGTTGCCACTGTGCATCTCGGCCCGCTGCAGCCCTGGCTTGCCGCCGGCACAGGTTTGGGGGTCGGGCACTTTCTCACCGCCGAGTCGGCCCTCGATCCGGGCGAATCCCGCACCACGCGGCCTCTCGTGCTAGGCGCTTGCGGGCTCGACGCGGCGGTCGGACGAGCGGTCTTGGTCGGGTTGCATGTCGAGTACCGGAACATGCTGGCCAGGCCGGGGTTTCTTCTCGCCAGTGGCAACCGCATACATGTCTTTGGCGACCGCCTGTCGGTCGCGGCCGCTGTCCTGTATCAGTTCTGATGGACGCAACGCCGCTTTTCGACCGACGGATCGTGATCGTCGCTGGCAAGGGCGGAGCGGGACGCACCACCGTGGCCGCCGCACTGGCGCGCGCAGCAGTCCGGGCCGGCAAGCACGTGCTTCTCGCTCAGACCAGTGCGCCGCCACGCCTGGCCCACTTGCTCGGCTGCCCAGAAGGAATCGGTTCAGAAATCGTCGCCGTGGGCGAGCGCCTGTGGGCGGTCAACATGAACGAGCGCGCGGCCCTGCGTGAGTA
>PMZX01000374.1:0-215 GCA_003170035.1 Myxococcales bacterium
ATGCGTTCGATGCGTTCCTGCAACGATCGCTTGTCGAGTTGTAGCTCGTTGACCAAGAGCGCGTTGCGGATGAGCAGCGAGGCTTGCGATGCGAAGATGGTCAGGATCTCGAGCGCCGCCTCGTCAAAAAGCTGGGCCACGTTGTCGTTGCCCACATAGATGATCCCGATCAAGTTGCCGCGCTCGAGCAGCGGCACGCACATCACCGAGGTCAG
>PMZX01000374.1:321-6133 GCA_003170035.1 Myxococcales bacterium
CAGCACGATGAAGCCCTTGTCGGCGTTGGTGACCTGGATGACCACGTCGAGCAACTGGTCGAACAGGGTCGAAATCTCGTAGCTCCCCATCAGCCTCTGCGAGAACTCCAACAGGCGCTTGTACGAGTTCAGCTCGGCCATGGTCTTGGCGGCGACGTCGTCGGTGACCGGCTCGTCGTAGAGCGAGAACTCCAGTTCGACACTGCCTACCCGGATGCGATCCTCCTGGGCCAGACGGTGCTTGCTGCGCCGCCGCCCGTTGACGTGCAGGTCCGCGTCCTTGTCGGTAAGCGAGATGTTGAAGTCGCGGCCATCGAAGTGGATGTGGGCGTGGGTATCAGCCAGCAGGGGATCGGGCAGAAGGATGTCGACCCCTTCGCCCTTCCCGAGCGAAGTGAGCTTCTTATAGATGTGGTACACCTTCACGCCCGCTCCGGGCATGTGGATGCGCAGGGTCGCCATGGGCCGCAGTTTCCCCGTTTCTGGTCAGAAACGGAAGTACAGACCGGGGCCAAGTGCGTCGCTCATCAAGACGGGCAACAGGCGCGCCCCGCTTGACCGGAGGGTGGGCTGACCGGCAGAAGCAACTTCCAGTGGGGTTTCGGGTCGGAAATAGTGCAGGGCGTCAGCGATGCCCCAGGCCACGGCGACGAAGAACGCCGCGCCGCTCGCCACCTGGGTGCGCAGAAGCCAGCGCGACCGGTTCTCGTCGGTATGATCGATAAACTCGGGGGGGCAGGGGGTGGGCCCCAAGTCAACCCGACAGTTTCGTTTGGGCTGCGACCCGTACAGCGCGAAGTTGGTCGAGAACGCCGCCACCGAGACCGCGGCCAGCGTGGTCTCCGCAGCCAGGAAAGCCCAGCCCTTGCGCCGGTGGCCGTTCTGGAACTGTCCAGCGCCGAAGGGGACGAAGTTGACCAGATACGAATTACGGCCGAAGCGCTTCTCGATCACCGCCGGCCCTGCCCGCAGTTTTTCGCACTGTTCGCGATCACGCTGCCGCGCGCGCGCCGCCTCCCGCTGCTTGGCCTCCAGGGTCGCGACCTCGGCCTCGTGGGCGCGCAACACCCCATTGAAGAGGTCCACCACCTGGGGCGGATCGAGCAAGGGGTCGAAGCGATAGTCGGGCCGTAGTTGCAGGAGTTTGCGGAACTCCTGGGCGGCAGCGTCGCTGTGGCCCTGGAAAAGCTCGGCGACTCCGAGCATGCGGTAGCCCTGAACGATCAGGCTCTCCGATTCCAGCCGAATCTCGGGGTAGAGCAGGGGCCGCAGTATCTCGATGGCCCGGCCATACTCGCCACGGTCAAACGAGTTCTTGCCGCGCCGAAGCTCGTCGGCCGCCGGCGACGGCACGGCTGGCGGCGCTGCCTGGAAGAGCAGAAAAGCGACGATTCCCGCACACACGTTACTCGTCCAACCGCACGGTTACTTGCCGCGACTCTCCCGCGGTGATGTTGACCCGCTCAGTGAGGGTTTTGTCTCCAAGAAAGACCACGACTTCCAGACTCTTCCGCATCTCATCGCCGACGTCAAAGGGAACCGGCACTCTTTCGCCCGCGCGGACCGTCGTGCGCCAGGCGTTGGGCCGGCCGTCGCTCACCTCGCGCACCAGAATGCTGGCGTCGGCGCGCGCCGGTTGCAGGCTGACCGAGAGACGGGCAGGTTTGGGGTCGAGGTTGACGTAGAGATGATCCCCGGGCGGGCGGTAGACTTGTGGCCCGACCGTCACTTCCTTGCGGTTGCAGCAGCCGTCGTTGCGGAACTCCAAAATGTGAGGCCCATCCCACGGAATCACGATGCGGTCCTGCCGGGGCCCAAAATCGAAACGCTTCTGGCCGTCCATCCAGACTTCGACCTTGGGGGGATGGGGTCCCAGAGTCAACTCGACCCGTGCAGGACTGGCGGCAGCCGCACCACCGGGCGACTCATGCGCGGTTTCCTCGCGCGGGTCGGCCCGCTCCGCGGACGCTGCCAGTCTTCTTGACTCTCGCTGTGCGTGGCTCGATGCAACGCCAGCATTCTGCGGGTGGGCCGCCAACTTGGGAGGGGGCGCCAGTGCCTTCGGCCCCGCGGCTGCGGCCGGGCTACTTGCCCCGGGCGGCTGCAAGCTGGCGGCCGTGCGCTCGCCATTCTCTCCCTGATTTGCCCGCACCGCCCGGCGCCAGATTGCGAAGGTGCCGGCGCCGATTCCCGCGAGAACCGCCAGCACGACGGCCAGGGTCGCCCAGCGCCGGACGCGTTCGCCTCGCTCCAACCGTCGCAGCTCCGCCAGGACGGTGGGATTCTCTGGTTCCAGGGCCAAGGCCCGGTTCCACAGTTCCAGCGAGCGAGCACTCCGGCCAGCCGCCTGCTCACGCTGGCCGGAGGCCACCAGGGCAGTGGCCAGACGGTGGTCCAATCCCTCTTCGTAGCTCTCTGGCCGCGTGAGGTAGCGGCCCAGTTCCTCACGCACGTTTTCGAGACCCGCGTCAGCCACATAGGCGCGCAGATCGTCCAGCATGAGGGCAATGCGCGGATAGCGGTCATCCGGATTTCGCGCCAGCGAGCGCGCGATCACCTTGGCCAGGTGGTCGGATATCCGCGCGCTCACGGTGCGCGGGTCGGCGAAACGGCCTTCGCCAATGCGCTTCAGTACCTCGTGTGGGTTCCTTCCCGCGAAAGGCAACACGCCGGTCGCCATCTGGTACAGCATCACCCCCAGCGAAAAGACGTCGCTGCGAAAATCGAGGGTCTTGCCATCGAGTAGCTCGGGCGCCATGTAGGCTGGCGAGCCGAGGATCTGCCCGGTCACAGTCATTCGTTCCAGGTCCACCACCTGCGCCACGCCAAAGTCCATCAGCTTGACGGCCCCATCCTTGCGGACCATCACGTTCTCGGGCTTGACGTCGCGGTGGATGATGCCAAACGAGTGCGCGTGGGCCAAGGCGTCGCCGACCTCCAGCACGATGAGCGCGGCCAGCTCGGGCACGGGCAACTTTCGGTTGGTCAGGAATTGCTTCAGGGTCTGACCATCTATGAACTCCGTGACGATGAAGGAGGACTCTGCGTCGTCCCCCGAGTAGTCGAAAATCTGCAGGATGCCGTCGTGGTTCAGCTTGGCGACCGCCCGCGCCTCGCGCTGCAGGCGTGCCCTTGATTCGGCCTCGGCAAGCAGGTGTGGGTGCAGCACCTTGACCGCAACTTCGCGCCGCAGGGTCTCGTCCTGCGCACGATAGACGACTGCCATGCCGCCCTGGCCGACTTCTTCGATGATTCGATATCGCGATGGCAGGGGGTTGGGAACCATAGTCACCACACGACGACAAGGCCAGTAGGACTAGGCTAGGGGGTGCATACTACGAGAGGAACGCCCCGCATACAACAACTCGGCGCGCTGTGTTTTTTCTTGAGGTTGACCAGGGACGGGTGACCAGGGACGGGTTGACGCCGAGATAGGCAGAGACGACTATCTGCGGATTCATGAATTTCGCTTTCTCCGCGCGGACTGCCGGCGACATCTGGCGCAGCCGCGTCGGCCAGGCCGGGGACCGCGTCGCCTTCCAGGTTCGTGAAGGGGATGGCTGGCGCAGCGTCACCTGGCAGCAGGCTGACATGGCGGCGCGCGAGATTGCCGGCGGGCTGGCGGCCTTGGGAGTCGGCGTAGGAGAGTGCGTCTGCGTCCTGGCCCAGACGCGGCTGGAATGGGTGCTTTGCGATGTTGCGCTGGTGCTCGCGGGCGCAGTGTCAGTGCCAATCTATCCGTCGAGCACGCTTGAGCAGTGTGCATCCATCGTCAAAGACAGCGGCGCGTTGACCGTAATCGCCGAGGACGCCACGCAGTTGGACAAGCTAGTTTCCCTCGTCGCACAGATCCCGAAGCTACGCCTTGTCTTTCTCGATGGGGATTCCAATCTCGAGAAAGCTGATGCCCAGGCGCCCAAGGCCGTGCGCTTGGACGATGTCTTGGCTGCGGTAGGGAAGGCCGGTGGCGCGACGCCGCGGTCTCTGGCGGCTTTGCGCGAAGCAGGTCAGGCGTGGCTGGCCGGCCACCCAGCAGAGTTGGACCGACGCACGGACAAGGTTGAGCCCGACCATGCGTTCACCATCGTCTACACCTCGGGCACCACGGGACGTCCCAAAGGGGTGGTGCTGACCCACCAGAACATGATCGAGTCCTTTGCCAGTGCCATCCGCGCCTTCGACTTGCGCGACACGGATATGCAGGTTCTCTTCTTGCCGCTGGCCCATGTACTGGGTCGCGAGATGGAATGGGCGCCCATCCTGGCGGGCTCAGCGATCGCGTTTTCCGCCGGAGCGTCACGCATCAAGTTCGACCTGGTCGAGGTGCGGCCGACCTTCTTGGCCGGTGTGCCGCGCGTCTTCGAGAAGTTGCACACGGCGATTGCCGCGGCGGCGGGGCAAGGGGTCTGGCCCAAGCGCGCGCTGGTTCGCTGGGCGTTCAGGGTCGGGGCACGGTACGCGACCGGCCTGCGCCGGGGCGAGTTGCCCTCAGCTGGCCTGCGCCTTGAGCACGCATTGGCCGATTGTCTGGTCCTGTCCAAGCTGCGCGCTCGTCTGGGCCTCGACCGCTGCCGCTTCCTGATTTCGGGCGGCGCGCCGCTGTCTGCTGAGATCGCGGAGTTCTTCCACGGTCTCGGTCTGCTGGTCTTGGAGGGTTACGGCCTGACCGAGACCACGGCCGCCGCGTTCGTCAACCGCTGGAACCGCTACTGCTTCGGTACGGTGGGCCCGGCCATCGACGTGATTCAGCATCGCATCGCCGAGGACGGCGAGATCCTGATGCGCGGGCCGTCGGTCTTCACCCGCTACCACAACAACCCAACCGCTACTGCCGAGGCCATCGACGCTGAGGGATGGTTTCACTCCGGCGACATCGGCCGGATCAAGGACGGATTTCTTTGCATCGTGGATCGCAAGAAGGACATTATTGTGACAGCAGGTGGGAAGAACGTAGCGCCCCAGATCATCGAGACGGCGCTAAAGACCCGCTGCCCCCTGGTCAGTCAGGTGGTGGTGTTTGGCGACAACCGGCCCCACTGCGTGGCTCTGATCACGCCATCGGAATCCGCCGCACGCCAGTTCGGGAGCGGAAGCCTGGCCCGTGCCGCTTCCCAGCTTGAGTTGCGTGCGGCGGTGGAAGACGCTGTGGCCGCGATCAACCGAACCCTGGCCTCCTTCGAAACCATCAAGACATTCGCCATCCTGCCTGCCGATTTCTCCGAGGCTGCGGGCGAGCTGACCCCCAGTCTCAAGGTCAAGCGCGACGTGGTGCGGAGCCGCTACAGCCACATCGTCGACGCCCTCTACGAAAAGCCGGTTAGCTAGCCAGCATCGCGTGGACCGTGGACCAAAGTTAGCTCTTTCTCACAGAGACACAGAGGGAGTCGGACGAGGAATGGAAGGGTTGGATCCTGCCCGGTCCAATGTCCTTCTTCTCATCCGATCTCTGTGGCCCTCTGTGCGCTCTGTGAGAAAAAACTAACCCTGCCCAAACGCAACCCAGACCCAGTGCCGGCCGATAACATCGCATGCTGCTTCGGCTTGCTGCTCACCTCCTCTGGCCCGGTCGTTGTGCCGCCTGCAACGCCTTCGTGCCCGAAGACGCGGCATTCTGCGAGAGCTGTGCGCTTTCGGTGGCCGAACTGGACCACGTTTGTAGCGGCTGCGGCTTGCCCCATGTAGATGATGGCCGCGTTGCGAACAATCGCTGTCGCGGCTGCCGGGCCAAGCCGCTGCCGTTCTCGCGGGTTTGGACTGTGCTGGCCTACGGGGGCGCCACGACACAGGCCGTTCTTCACCTGAAACACGGCAG
>PMZX01000374.1:6191-9463 GCA_003170035.1 Myxococcales bacterium
TTCCCGACGGCTTGCGCCGGATTCGCGATACGCCGGCGCTAGGATGGGAGTCGCCCGCGTCCCGCCGGCGGATCGTGGCCGGCGCCTTTGCCGTGCATAGGCCGGAATGGACCAACGGTCGGCGAATCTTGCTGGTGGACGATGTCATGACCACCGGCGCCACGCTGGCCGAGTGTGCGCGCGTCTTGCTTGCGGCCGGGGCAGCCGAGGTACAGGTCGTGGCATTGGCCCGGGTTGCCTAACTCTCTGCTTGACTCTCCCGTCGCCGCCGCTAACGTAGCCCGCCTGAACCAAACGGACTCACAGGCACGTAGCTCAGTGGGAGAGCACTACCTTGACACGGTAGGGGTCGGCGGTTCAATCCCGCCCGTGCCTACCATTTGTCTTCAGGCTTCAGCGCCGGGCGTCGTCGGTGCTATTGTTCCGCCGTTGCAACCCTTGACCCTTGCCTACGCAGTCCGCGCCGACCGGCCCTCCGCCCGTGCGCGCCTATCCCCAGTCAGCCGGATGTTCGCGTTCGGAGACCATAGACCGTGAGTGAACGCCCGGTGATTCGCCCCCGCGACAAGGGGGATGTACCTGATGATCCGCTGTCCCGTCTGCGCCATTCAGCGTCGCACGTGATGGCCGATGCGGTTCAGCGCCTTCGCCCCAAAGCCAAGGTGACCATCGGCCCAGCCATTGAGAACGGTTTCTACTACGACTTCGACACCGAGCCGTTCGCGCCCGAGGACATCGAGAAGATTGAGGCCGAGATGGCCAAGATCGTNNGACTTGCCCTTCGTGCGCAAGGTGGTTTCGCGGCCAGAAGCCCTGCGCCTGTTTGCCGACAAGGGTGAAACCTACAAGGTCGAGATCATCGAGTCGATTCCCGAGGGCGAGGAGATCTCGCTGTACCAGCATGGCGAGTTCGTGGATCTGTGCGCCGGACCGCACACCGAACGCACGGGACAGATCAAGGCTTTCAAGGTTCTGTCGTTCGCAGGCGCCTACTGGCGCGGCGACGAGCGCAACCCCCAGCTCCAGCGCGTGTACGGCACGGCCTTCGCCTCCAAGGAGGATCTGAAAGCCCACCTGGATCGGCTTGAGGAAGCCAAGCGTCGCGATCACCGGGTGCTGGGCAAGCAACTCGATCTGTTTTCCGTCGACGACTTGGTGGGTCCCGGCTTCGTGCTCTGGCACCCCAAGGGCGCCATCGTGCGCACCGTGCTCGAGGACATGATTCGTCGCGAGCTGGTACGCCGTGGCTACCAGGCCGTGTTCACCCCGCATGTGGCGCGCGAGCAGTTGTTGGTGAAATCCGGCCACATGGAGCACTACAAAGAAAACCTATTCGGCGGCATGGAGTTGGAGGGCCAGCGCTATCTGGTCAGGCCCATGAACTGCCCCTTCCATATCGCCATCTACCGGTCTCAGCTTCGCTCGCACCGCGAGTTGCCGGTTCGCTACGCCGAGCTGGGCACCGTGTACCGCTACGAGCGCTCGGGGGTGCTGCACGGGCTGCTGCGCGTGCGCGGTTTCACCCAGGACGACGCCCACCTCTTCCTGCGCGAAGACCAGATCGAAGAAGAGATGGCCGCGTGCGTACGCTTTGGCCTGGACATCCTCAAGGTCTTCGGTTTTGCAGATGTGAAGGCCTTCCTGGCCACCCGGCCGGAAAACTTCATGGGCGAAAAGGCAGCCTGGGACCGGGCCGAGGCCGCCATTCGGCGCGTGCTGGAGGCCGCGGGCATGCCCTTCGAGGTCGATGAGGGCGGTGGCGCCTTCTATGGCCCCAAGATCGATCTCAAGATCCGCGACGCCCTGGGCCGGGAATGGCAGTGCACCACGTTCCAACTCGACTTCCAGCTTCCCGAGCGGTTCGAGCTGGAGTACGTGGCACCCGACGGCTCACGCCAGCGGCCGGTCATGATCCACCGCGCCCTGTTCGGCTCGATGGAACGCTTCATGGCGGTCCTCATCGAGCACTACGCGGGTGCCTTCCCGCTCTGGCTCGCGCCGGTGCAGGCGCGCGTGCTCACGGTCAGCGAAAAGGCCGATGTGTGGGGCCGCGAGGTCCTGGCCCGCCTGCTGGCGGCCGATCTACGCGCGGATGCCGATCTGTCGGCCGACAAGCTCGGCGCCAAGATCCGGCGGGCGCAGATGGAGAAGATTCCGTACATGTTGGTAGTGGGCGAGAGGGATATGGCTGCCCGCGTGGTTTCGCCGCGGACGCGGGACGGCCAGCAGATGCCAGCCATGCCACTCGATGAGCTGGCGCAAAGGCTGGCGGCCGAGGCCGTTGCACCGGTGCTCGGCGCTCCCTCGGCAGAGAAGAAACCGACCAGTTAGCGCGACGACAAACCAGGAGGAAAGATCATCCCAAGGCCAGGTGGGTATTCAGGTTCCAGCGGAAGCGCTGCGGACAACTATCGTGTCGGGCGACGCATTCGCGTGCCCGAGGTGCGCGTCATCGGTGCCGACGGCTCACAGATCGGGATCCTGCCGACCTATGAAGCCCTGAAGCTCGCTGAAGAACAGACCCTCGATCTGGTGGAGGTGAGCCCGCGGGCTGTCCCCCCGGTTTGCCGGATCATGGACTTCGGCAAGTTCAAGTACGAGGAATCCAAGAAAGAAAAGGCGTCGCGGCGGCACCAGTCGACGGTCGTCATCAAAGAGATAAAACTTCGGCCCAAGACCGACAAGCACGACTTGGCCTTCAAGCTCAAGCACATCCATCGTTTCTTGGGCGAGGGCAACAAGTGCAAGCTGGTGATCGTCTTCCGCGGCCGTGAGATCGTTCACCCCGAGACCGGTCAGGCCATGTTGGATCAAGTCGTCAAGGGCTGCCTGGACGTCGCGGCGGTGGAGCAGAAGCCCATCATGGAGGGCCGCCGCATGGTCATGATCATTGGCCCGCGTGCCGGCGTGATTCGCCCGGCCAGCGCACCCGGCGTGGCTGCGCCCTCACCCAGGGCGGGCGATCAGGAGAGCGGACCCAAGACAAGCGAGCCAGCACCCAGCGGGCCGCGTTTTGGGACGCCCCCAGTGCCGCAGAAACCGTAGAGCCGGCCGGGACAGTTCACGGCTGCTGGTCACGGCTCGCGGGTCGCGAGGGCGTGATCGGGAGCGATTTCGTGTGCGTCATGCGGAAGGCGGAGAGCGTGCCGCGACTCGCTCACGCAGGCCGCCACACGCCGCTCGCTCACGCTACTCGCTATCCCCTGCGTGCACGCTGGCCGACCCACGCTGGCGCAGAACTTCCCGTAGCTAGACTCTTGCACTGCCCGACG
>PMZX01000331.1 GCA_003170035.1 Myxococcales bacterium
AGTTCTTCCGCTCACCGAGAACATCGGCCACCGTAGCCTCGTGTACGTCGAGGAGTACGGCCTGTCTGCTGGGCTACGCGCGGGCGATGCCATCATCGCAGCCACTGCGGTCGAGAACGCCCTGCCCCTGATGAGCGCGAACGCCAAGCACTTCCGCCCCATCAACGAGTTGGATCTGGTCGTCTTTCGGCCCTGAGTGCCTCGATTTCGACTGGCAGGTTCCTTGAACCGTCGGCCACATGGCGGGCCGGGCCAACGGAGCGCGCTTCCTTGCCCTGGTCATGCTGTCCGCATGCTGCCGGCGGCTGGCCAACCGAGGCGCCGATTGGTCCTGACGCGCGCGATGCCACGTGGATGTATACTGATGCGCCGATGGGCGGGATAATCGAACCGAAGGTCCAAGACCCTCTCCTGGGAGAAATAGTTCGGCGTTTGGTCGACGCGTGCCAGCCGGAGTTCGTTCGCGAAAGCTGCCTCAAATAACGCCGCACGAAAAGGAAGAGGACTCCCAGTGACAAAACCCGCGTACTTCCGCGGTCTGAACGGCCGTCCGCAAGGGTAGACTGATTGGAAGTTCCCAATCCGCCACGGCGGGGGGATGGGGGAAGTACGATGATCAACGCCTTCGGATCAAAGACCGGCATCGAAGAAGCTGAGGCGGTCAAGGACTGCTTCGAGCGCCAGTGGCTCGGGATGGGCCCCAAGACCCGCGATTTCGAGACCAGGATGGCCGGCAGGCTCGGGCTTCCGGGCTTCGTCATGGTGAACAGCGGGTCCAACGCCCTGCACCTGGCGGTGAAGCTGCTCAACCTGCCGCCGGGATCGGAGGTCATCGTCCCATCCTTCACCTGGATTTCATGCGCCCACGCGGTGGTCCTGAACCGGTGCAAGGTGGTCTTTGCCGACGTGGACCTGCGCACCCACAACATCGGCGTCGAAACCATCGAGCCCTGCCTGACCCCCAACACCAGGGCGATCATGGTGGTCCACTACGCGGGCAAGCCGGTCGACATGCGACGTATCGTCGGCCTCGGCTATCCCATCGTAGAGGACGCCGCTCATGCGGTCGATTCCACGCTGGAGGGCAAGCATTGCGGCGGCATCGGCGACGTCGGGATCTACAGCTTCGACGCGGTCAAGAACCTGGCCGTGGGCGAGGGCGGCGGGCTGACCGCCAGAGACCCCGCGCTGATCGAACGGGCAAGGCTGGCGCGCTACTGTGGCATCGGGAAGTCGGGCTTCGAGGCGGCCACCGACAAAAAGACGCGCTGGTGGGAGTACAACATCAGCGATATCGACTTCAAGTACCTGCCATCGGACGTGGCCGCAGCCATGGGCCTGGCCCAACTGGAGAAGTTGGACGCCATGCAGGCGTATCGCAGGAAGCTCTGGGACGTCTACCAGAAGGAATGGTCGTCACTGTCGTGGATGGTCCAGCCGGTGGGGCCGGCAGCAGGCGAGAAGCATTCCTATTTCACCTACTGCGTGCGCATCGTAGGGCCAAGTCGCGACCGCTTTGCCCGGTACCTGCTCGACAACGGGATCTACACGACGCTGCGCTTTCACCCCCTGCACATGAACCCCATCTACCGGTCCAGCGCGAAGCTGCCGGTCTGCGAGCAACTGAACGAGGAGGCGCTCAGCATTCCGCTGCACCCGAGTCTGACCGAGGCTGACGTGAGCAAGATTCTCGAAACCGTGCACGGGTTTTCGAAGGCCATCTGATGCTGGCGAGGACCGCGAGGCATGGTATATACTGGTATCTATCAGGAGGCGGATGTCATGGCATCGNNTCAAGAACGGGCGCTCGCAGGCGGTGCGTCTGCCCAAGGAATTCCGGTTTTCCGGTGACGAGGTGCTGGTCCGGCGCGAGGGTGACGCCGTCATCCTGGAGCCGATGAAACAGAAGGCGTGGCCGCGGGGCTACTGGGAACGCTTGCGTGAGATGCGTCCCTCAGCCGATGTCGAGCCCATGAACATCACGCTTCAGGACATCGATTTGGACTCGCCGTGAGTTACCTCTTCGATACCAACGCCTGCATCCACTTGATGAAGTTGCGTGAGCCGCTGACCGGCCGCGCCCGCGAGGCAGGCCCATCGGCCATCGCCATCACTGCGATCACGCTGGCAGAGATGTGGTTTGGCGCTGCCAAGAGCCAGCATCCCCGCCGCACCCGCGCCGACCAGGACGCATTCTTGGCCCCCTTCCGGGTCCTCGATTTCGACGCCCGCGCCGCCGAATGTTACGCCAATGCCCGCGCCCACCTGGCAGCCAGGGGCCAGCCCATCGGCGACCGCGATCTGATGATCGCCGCCATCGCGCTGGCCAAACGCTTGACCGTGGTTACCAGCAACATCTCTGAGTTTTCGCGCGTGCCGGGGGTTACGGTCGAAGACTGGATGAAGTGAGATTGCCAGTCGCCGCGCCGGCTGCTCGCGGAATAGGGTACACTGGCGTTTGCGCCCATGACTGACGAACGCCGCAGTGGCCCACGCTACCAAGTCGAAGTCGAGGTCGGCCTGCAGACCGAGAGCAACTTCTACACCGGGCTCACCCAGGACCTGAGCGGGGGTGGAATCTTCGTGGCCACCAACCAGATCCGGCAGGTCGGCGAGCGCATCACCGTCCGGCTTAACCTGCCCGGGCAGGCGGAGACTTTCGAGATTCTCACCGAGGTCCGTTGGATACGCGGGACCGCTCTCAGCTATGGCATCGACGACCCAGGCATGGGCTTGCGCTTCCTGCAGATGTCGCCCGAGGCGAAAAGAGCGGTGCACGACTTCCTCACGCAGCGCGAGTCGCTCTTCTTCGACGAGGACTAACCCCAGGCGCGCGCCCGAGGGGCGACCTGCGGTCGCCCCGGCGATCACCGCCCGACGCGCAGAAGCTCGACCAGCGGCGCGCTCTCCTGGCCGGGCTGAAGCGGCTGGGACAGATCGACGCGCACGAAAATGGCGAAGTCCTCGTCGCCCTCGGGGTCGATCAGGCGCTGCTGCGCTTCCCACAGGCGCCCTCCGACGGGTGTCAGCACGGTGTTGTGTGGATTGCGCGCGGCAGGCGTGACTTCGATCCGCGCATGTTCCTGGAAGTAGGGATCGAGCTCGGTGGCTAGGCGCTCGGCGGTCCATTCCGGTGTGTCGCTGGACGGGTTGTCGCGTAGGGCGGCCAGGGCCTCCTCCCAGTCGCGGCGGGCCAGGGCGCCCAGCAAGCGGTGCAGCTCGGCCCGGATGCGGGCGGCAAAGGCGCGCGGGTCAGCGGCTGGATCGCGCGGCCGCGCAGCGCGGGCGGGCTCGCGCGGCGCGGGCGGGCCACCCGGCGCGCGCAACTCTTCCCACTCCTCCAGCAAACTGGAGTCAACCGTGCGCACCAGGCCGCCCAGGCTGGCCAAAAGATCCTCCACCTCCGGGGTGCGAAAAGCGGCCGGCACCGACTGGTTGAAGGTCCGGTAGGCGTCAGACAGATAGCGCAGCAGAACTCCCTCGGTGCGCTGCAGGCCGTAGTCGCGCACATAGTCGTGGAAGCTGCAGAAGCGCTCCAGGATCTCGCGCGCCACGGATTTCGGCGCGATGTTCTCCTCGCCAACCCAGGGATGCTTGTCGGCAAAGGCGTTGAAGGTTTCATAGATGAAGTCGCGGTTGGGCTTGGGCCATTCGAGTTTCTCCAGCTCCTCCATCCGCTGCTCGTACTCGACACCCTGGGCCTTGAGCGCTGCCACGGTCTCGCCCTTGAGCCGATCGAGCTGAGCGAAGAGAACCGGCCGCGGGTTTTCCAGAATGGCCTCGACCAGTGAGAGCACGTCAAAGGCGTGGGTCTCCGCGCTTGCATCCAGCAGCGGCAAGGTGTCGACCAGGTATAGCGACAGGGTGTGGTGCATCGAGAAGTCGTGCTGCAGCTCGGGACTGGCCACCGCCTGCGGACAGCGCGCTTTCTCGTCGACCACCACGCTGATCAGCCCGGCCCGGCGCAGGGTGCGGAAACAGGCGGCGGCGGCTTGCCGGTAGCGCTGCTTCATCACGTCGCTGTCGTGGCACGCGGCGATCAACTCCAGCAACTTGCGATATCCGCCCCCGCGCCGCGGGTCACCCTTCTCGCCCTGCAAGAGCGTCAGTAGCAGCCCGTGGCTCACGGCAAAGCGCGATTCCAGCGGCTCGGGCGTGCCCGCGGCCAGGCGATCGAAGGTGCCCTTGTCGAAGTGCACGTAGCCCTTTTGTGGCGGCTTCTGCATGTGCACCTTCTTGCCGCTCGCCGCTTTGGCCCGCAGGCGCAGGTTTTCCACCACATGCGCCGGCGCCTGCGCCACCACCCAGCCGCGCTCGTCGAAGCCCTTGCGGCCGGCNNACGCTGAGGATGCCGTCTTTCTGCCCGTCGTACTTGCATAGCTGGGTGAACAGCACCGTGCGGATGGGGATGTTGACCCCGACGCCGAGGGTGTCGGTGCCGCTGACCACCTTGAGCAGGCCGCGCTGGCTCAGCCGTTCGACCAGGCGGCGGTAGCGCGGCAGCAGGCCCGCGTGGTGCAGGCCAATGCCGTGGCGGAGAAAACGCAGCAGCTCCTTGCCATAGGGGCTGTCCAGGCGCTCGTCGCGGAGCGCGGTCTTGATCGCCTCCTTCTCCTCCTTGCTGCACACGTCCACGCTCATCAAGTTCTGCACTTCCTCGGCGGCTGTGCGCTGGGTGAAGTTCACCAGATNNGGGCGCGCGGTTGTGCTTGATGAGGTCGGCGATGGTTTCGTGCAGCGGCGTGTCCCGGTACTCGAAATCGAGCGGCACCGGTCGGACGGCGCCGCGTACGCTGGACACTTCACGGCCAGTGAACGATGCCACCTGGCGTTCGATGACCGCGGTGTCGCCCA
>PMZX01000444.1 GCA_003170035.1 Myxococcales bacterium
AGAAGCTTCTCCATCTCGTCGGGCGTGATGTCCGTGCCGAGTCGCGCGTTGACCTCGTCAAAACGCAGCAGCAACTTCTTCACCGGTGCCACGGCTTCCTCCACGTTGCCGAGCACGGTCTTGTCGGGATCGAGCCTCGGCTCCTGTGGCAAATACCCGATCTTGATGCCATCTGCTGGTCGTGCCTCGCCGAAGAAGTCCTTGTCCTCGCCGGCCATGATGCGCAGGAGGGTGGACTTGCCCGCGCCGTTGCCCCCGATGACGCCGATCTTGGCCCCTGGGAAGAATGAAAGGTAGATGCCCTTCAAGACNNCTGCATGGTGAAGATGTATTGATGAGCCATCGGCCGCGTAGTGTACCCGATTTCCCCGACCGGCCAGCCCTGTCACCCCCGTGCCCCATCCGCTTCGTGCTAACCTGGCCGCTCCGTGCAGCGACCCGTAGTCATCGTCAACCCCCGTTCCGGGGGCGGGCTCAGCCATCGCCGCTGGGCCAGTTTCGTCGGCCCGCTCACCGATGGGCTGGGGCCGTTCGACGCGCGATTCACCGAGTCCAAAGGTGACGGCCGGCGCATCGCCCACGAGGAAACTGCCGCCGGGCGCGGCCTCATCGTGGCCATGGGCGGCGACGGGACCATTTCCGAAGTGGCCGACGGGATTCTGGCCGCTGGAGGTACGTCCGATCTGGGCATCATCCCGCGCGGTACCGGTGGCGACTTCCGCCGCAGCTTGGCTCTGCACGACGACCTGGGCCAGGCGGCCCGCCACGTCCGCGACACAAGAGCCCGGTCCATCGACGCGGGTCGCGTGTCGTTCGTCGCCGACGACGGTTCCCGAGCCGAACGCCACTTCATCAACGTCGTGTCGCTTGGCTTCTCAAGCGACGTGGCGCGACGGGCGAACGCATCTTCCAAGTGGCTGGGCGGCCGCGCGGCCTTTCTCTCGGCCACCGTCCGCTCGCTGGTTGGCTACGACAACGTCGATGTCGTGCTCTCGATCGACGGCCAGCCTGAACGGCGCATGAATCTGCTTCTGGCAGCGGTCGGAAACGGACGCTTCTTCGGCGGTGGCATGAAGATCTGCCCAGAGGCCTTGCTCGACGATGGCTTGTTCGATCTTGTCACCGTGGGCAACCTGGGCCGCGCCGGCGTGATGTTCAACATCCACCGCATCTACAGTGGCAACCACCTGACCATGAAGGAAGTCCAGGGCTCGCGCGTCCGCCGGATGACAGTCGCGCCCGCTGATCGCGAGGCAAAGATCCCCATCGAGGTCGACGGGGAAACTCCGGGCCACCTGCCTGCCAGCTTCGAGCTTCTGCCGGCTGCGCTGCGCGTGCGTGCGTGACCCGGGGCTCCTTCACTTCACCGGCACGGTTACCGTCGCGCGCAGGCGAATGTCGCGGGATGAACTGGCGGCGCGGATCTCGAAGGTGCCGGGGTCGGTACGCCAAGCGTCGCGCTCGGGGAGTTTAGGATCGAAGCTGGCGAAAGCCCGCACCGGCAGCTTCAGAGTGACCTCGCGTTCCTCACCCGCGGCGAGGTCGACTTTGGCGAAAGCGCGCAGTTCCTGCTCGGGCCGGGAAACCGCTGCGGATGCGGCGTGAACGTAGACCTGCACGACCTCTGCGCCTCGTCGTGCGCCGGTGTTCTTCAGCTTGAGGCGAATGCTGACTCCGCGCTCGGGATCCCAGGCGGAAACCGTCAGGTCACGATAGGCGAAGGTTGTGTAGGAAAGTCCGCAGCCGAACGGAAAGAGCGGTTCGATCTTGCGCGTGTCGTACCAACGGTAGCCGACCAGGATGCCTTCCTTGTAGGCAACCTTGCCGTCCGTGCCTGGGAAATTGCCGAATGCGGGCTCGTCTTCGAGGCGTTTGGGAAAAGTCACGGGCAGCTTGCCTGACGGACTCACGTCGCCAAAGAGAATGTCCGTGAAAGCCGCGCCCGCCTCCTGACCTGGGAACCAGCCGTGCAGCACGGCGCGGACCTGGTCGAGCCAGGGCATGGCGATCGCCGCGCCCGAGGTCGTGATGACCACGATTCTGGGATTTGTGGCAGCGGCAATGCGTACGATCTCGTCCTGCCGGCCGGGCAGCGACAGCGAAGCGCGGTCGAGGCCCTCGGTCTCGTCTCCCATACCGTCGCCGACAGCCGCAATCACGATGTCGGCTCCGCGCGCGACCTCGGCCACGCGGCGGATCGGATCCTTGTCCGCCCTCTGCCACAGCAGCTCGACCGACGCGCCAATGATGCCCTCGAAGTATTCCAGGCGCAGGTCGTAGGCCTTGCCCCCGACCAGTTCCATCTGTGCTGTCTTGAGCGTCGGGGGGTGGTCGCCCCAGTCGTCGACGACCAGCTTGCCGTTGAGATAGAGGCGCGAGCCATCGTCAGAGAGCAGCCCGAGCGCGTACAGGCCGGACTGGGGCGGCGTGAGCGTGCCGGTCCAGCGCACGGAGAATCCATCCTCGGGCAGGCCGGGCGCCGGTGCGGCGAGCTCCCAGTGAAAATCGACCGTGGGATCCACACGCACGAGCTTGGGCGTTCCCGCGCGCTCCTTCCCGACGAAATACTCGCCCAGCAGCCCCTGCCCCGTGTGCCCCGCCGGCGGCGCCAGCACGGACGCAGGGATGGGCTCCAGTCCGTCCGGGGTGATCTCGCCGGGCGCGAAGTCGACTCGCACCTTGTTGCCCAGGGCTTCGCGGAGCGCATCAACCAGCGAAACCTTACGCGTGGCCGTGACATGGGCGCTGCCGCCGCCGCCATCCACCAGTCCGCCACGCGGCCCGACCACCGCGATCCGCCGCAATTTGCTGCGGTCGAGCGGCAAGGTGCTGTTGTCGTTCTTGAGCAGCACGAAACCAGAGCGTGCGGCCTCGCGATTGAGGGCGCGGTGCTCGAGGCTGTCGGTGGCCTCGGGACGCTCGCTCGCGTCCTCGTCCAACTTCAACGCAGCGATCACGCGCAGTTGCCGCCGTACCATCTCGTCGAGAAGGGCGGGCTCGATCTCCTTCTTGTCGAGGGCGCGGCGAATCGCGGCTGGCGAGAAGTGCTCGCCCTTCGGCATTTCAAGGTCCAGCCCCGCGCGCATGGCCGACGCCACACTGTGGGTCGCGCCCCAGTCGGACATGACCAGGCCGCGGAAGCCCCAGTCGCGNNCGGTTGTACGCGCACATCACGGCCCACACGCCGGCTTGCTTCACGGCGGCCTCGAACGCGGGCAAGTAGATCTCGTGCAGCGCCCGTGCATTGACCTCGGCGCTGACCGACATGCGTTCAGTCTCCTGGTTGTTGGCGGCGAAATGCTTGATCGTGGCCACGACGCCCTGGCTCTGCACGCCCTTGATGTAGGCAACCGCCGTGCGCGCGGCCAGTTCGGGATCTTCGCCGTAGTACTCGAAGTTGCGGCCACAAAGCGCTGTGCGCACGATGTTCACGGCCGGGCCGAGAATTACGTTCTTGCCGTGCCCTTTGGTCTCGCGGGCGATGGCCGCGCCCACGCGCTCGACCAGCGCGGGATCGAAGGTCGCGGCCANNACCAGCGCGATCTTCTCGTCGAGAGTCATGGCCGAAAGCCAGGCCTCGACCTGCCGATCGGTCGGGGAGCTGCACGCGGGCGGCTCTTGGGTGGCAGGCGTGACCGCGGGCAGGCCAGGCAAGGCGCGCGCGCCACGATCTGCCGGAGCACTGATCGCGCAGCCAAGAGCCAGGGCAGCGACCGCGAGTGCGAAGCTGGCGCAGGCGGCGCGGTGGCCAGGCGTTGACTTGGGAAAGGACCGGACAACCGTGGACATGATTCGAACTCCTTCAGTTCGGCGCAGCAGCGTAACCCAGGGCCTGAGACCCCGGAGAAATTTCGCGCCGCCGGGTTAGTCGCACGCGCCAGCGTTCGAAACAGGGCGTTCGCGAAGGCAAGGTCGAGCCGGCCGGGATCGCGCATGCGGCCCCGACCGCGAGACGTGGCTGACGGATTGGGAGTCCGAGCCCGGCTCGAACCAGCCAGGAGTTCCCAAGAAGCCGTACTTCGGGAATGCGCCACTTTTTCTCTTTGGCCTGTACTTTCTGTTCCTGTCGGCGAGGCTGGGACGTCGCAACGCATGAACACAGGGCACGTGNNGGCGCCAGCCCATCCCCGCCCCCCCGCTCTGAATCCCAGACCTGAAGACCCGAAGACCCGAAGACGCCTCTTGAAGACTTGGCAAGCTTGATGCTACCGTGAACCGTCGCAAAATCGCGGGGCGCGCCACCCGATGCAGATCCATATCGCCAAGGCTGACATCACTGAGATGGCTGTCGACGCCATCGTCAACCCTGGAAATTCATTGGGTATTATGGGTGGTGGCGTGGCAGGCGCGTTGTCCCGTAAGGGGGGACCTTCCATCCAAAGGGAGGCTATGTCGCTGGCGCCCATAGCCGTGGGGGCTGCCGTGGTTACGGCCGCTGGCAGGCTGTGGGCAAAGCACGTCATTCATGCCCCCACCATGGAGGAGCCCGGCACAAAAGTCGGGGTTGAGAACGCCCGTCGCGCCGCTCGTGCGGCCCTGATCGCGGCGGCTCTTCGCGGCTTCGATGTGATTGCCATTCCCGGCCTGGGCACTGGCCTGGGCGGCCTCGATCCCGCAGAAGCGGCCCGTGCCATGGTCGACGAGTTGCGCGCCCACCGACAACCCAAGCCCACTACCGTGTACCTGGTGGACATCAATGACGAAATCCTGGCCTGCCTGGAAGGGGCGTTGCGGTCCGCCACCAGCTAGCTGTTCCATATCGATGAACCTGTCCCGAAGGAGGCTCTTGTGAAGATCCTTGTACCCTGCAAACGAGTTCCCAACCCCGACCTCAAATTGAAGGTCGCCAATGGCGCCGTCGAACTGGCGGGCACAACCTGGCAGGTAAACCCCTTCGACGAGTACGCGGTCGAAGCCGCCCTACGCCTCACCGAGAAGGGGAAGGGTGGCGAACGGGTGGGTGAAGTTGTGGCGGTCAGCATCGGCCCCAAGGACACTTCGGCCCAGTTGAAGCAGTTGCTGGCCATGGGCGCCAACCGGGCGATCCTGATTGCGGGCGACGACAGCGCGCTAGATGCCGACAGAGTGGCGCGCATCCTGCGGGCCGTGGTGGACGCCGAGAAGCCTGACCTGGTGGTGATGGGCAAACAGGCGGTCGACGGCGACGACAACCAGGTGGGCCAGATCCTGGCTGCCTCGCTGGGCTGGCCGCAGGCCACCTTCTTGGCTAGCATCCTGCTGGCCGCTGATGGCAAGTCGGCGACCGTCACGCGCGAACTGGATACGGGCGTGGAGGAACGCCGCATGCGCCTGCCCGCGATCATGACCGTGGATCTGCGCATCATCGGCAAGAAGGCTGTCCGCAACGAGGCCCTGGCCCCGGCCACGGCCGAGTGGGAAGACACCCAACGGTTGGCGTCGCTCAAGGGCATCATGGCCGCGAAGAAGAAAGAGCTGCGCGAGATCACGGTCGAGTCTCTCGGAGTCAGCGGCGGAATTCTGGTCAAGACCGTGAGCCATGAGGCACCGCCCGCGCGCAAGGCTGGCGTGAAGGTGGCGTCGGTCGAAGAACTGGTTGCAAAGCTCCACAATGAAGCGAAGGTAATCTGATGCCTGGCACTGCGACACTCATTCTCCTGGAAACCACGACTTCCAACCTGCGCTCGGCCTCGCTGCCGACAATCTCGGCGGCCCGCAAGCTGGCCCAGGCCAATGGCGGGGCCGTCGTCGGCGTTGTGATCGGGTCCGGTATTGGTGCCGCCGCTCAGGATGCGGCCCGCTACGTGGACAAGGTTCTCTGCTGCGATAACCCGGCCCTGTCTGCGGCGCTGGCCGAAACCTGGGCACCGGTGCTGGTGGCAGCGGTCAAGAAGATCGACGCCGCGGCGTTGGTAGCTTCGGCTACCTCTACCGGCAAGGACGTCTTGCCGCGCGCCGCGGGCCTGTTGGGCGCTGGCATGGCCAGCGACATCGTGGCCGTCACCGGCACCAAGACCTTCCGTCGGCCGACCTATGCAGGCAACGCACTGACCGATGTGGAGGTGCTTACCCCTGTGGTGGTCGCGACGGTACGCCAGACCGAGTTCCCGCCCGCCGCTCCGGCAGCCAGCGCGGGTACGGTCGAGGCTCTTGAGCCTGGCCCGATCGATGCGCTCGGGTCCGAACTCGTGGCCCTGCACACCAGCAAGAGTGCGCGACCTGATCTCGCCGAGGCCAAGGTTGTGGTGTCCGGCGGCCGCGGGTTGAAAGACGCCACGAACTTCAAAGTCCTGGAGGAGCTGACCGACCTGCTGGGTGGGGCGCTGGGTGCCAGCCGCGCGGCCTGCGACGCGGGCATGGTGCCCAACGATCTGCAGGTGGGCCAGACCGGCCGGGTGGTCGCCCCGGATCTCTACTTCGCGGTGGGGATCTCAGGCGCGATCCAGCACCTGGCCGGAATGAAGAGCAGCAAGGTGATCGTGGCCATCAACAAGGATCCGGAAGCGCCCATCTTCCAGGTGGCTGACTACGGCCTGCAAGCGACCTGGGAATCCACGGTCCCGCCGCTCATCGCCCAGATCAAGGCGCTCAAGGCAGCAGGCTAGAATAGTCCCGTACGCAACCGATACGATCGGCCTCCTGCGGCTGTCGCGGGCGGGCGCGCGTCGTGAGCGCGGCGCCCCCTGCTGAGGTACAATGAGGGGCGATGACGCGACTTATGCCGGCCGAACGTGAGCGCCCCGCGGCCGAACTGGTACAACGACTTGAGCGGAATATCGCACAGGTCATCCGGGGCAAGCCTGCAGCCATCCGCCACGCTGTGCTCGCTCTGCTCGCACGTGGCCACCTGCTCATCGAGGACGTGCCCGGTGTGGGCAAGACCACCCTGGCCCGCGCTCTGGCTCTCTCCATGGGCGGGACGTTCCACCGTATCCAGTTCACCAGCGATCTTCTTCCCTCGGACATTCTGGGCGTTTCCGTGCTCGACATCGCCTCGGGCCAGTTTGTATTTCGCCCGGGTCCGCTCTTCGCCAACGTGGTGTTGGCCGATGAGATCAACCGCACGACCCCGCGCACGCAGAGCGCGTTGCTCGAGGCGATGAACGACGGCCAGGTCTCGCTCGACGGGCACACGTATCGGTTGGAACCGCCCTTCATGGTCGTCGCGACCCAGAACTCGGAAGAGCACTACGGAACCTATCCCCTGCCCGAATCGCAGATGGACCGCTTCACCCTTCGCATCCGTATCGACTATCCTTCGGCTGACGACGAGAAGAGTCTGATCCTGGAAGCACCGGCCGTGACCGACGACGCCCTGGCCAAGCTGCAGCCGGCCGTCCTGCTTCCCGAGATCATCGTCCTGCAGGACGCCGCCGCGCGCGTGCGCATCTCGCCCGAGCTGGCCGGCTACATCGTCGATGTCGCGCGCGAAACCCGCCGCTCACCGTTTCTGGCTCTCGGACTGTCCCCGCGCGCTGAGCTGGCCTGGCGGAACGTGGCGCGCGCCTCGGCCCTGGTT
>PMZX01000449.1 GCA_003170035.1 Myxococcales bacterium
GACGCGCACTTCGGGCTGCGCCGGATTGTCGCTATCAACACCGGCTATCACGTGGACAACTTGGGCGGCAATGCCGCTCTGGTGAAGCGTGGAGTCCCGATCTACGGGTCGAAAGAAACCGCCGATCTTCTGCAGCGGCAAGGTGAGCGCACACGCAAGATCGTTCTGAATCTCATCACCGACAAGGCGTCGTCGGTGTATCAAGCCCATGCGCGCATGGTCTTGATTCCGCCCACGCGGATGTTTGTCCTGCCCGAGGGGCTGCGTCTCAGGTTCGGCAACGAACAGGTCGTCGTGTTCTGGCCGGGACCGTCGCAAGCTCCCGACAAAGTTGTGGTCTACTTCCCGGAACGGCGTTTGCTATTTGGCGGGTGCATGATTTTGGGCGGAGACAAAATCGGGAACGTGGCCGATGCCGACATGAGCAGCTGGCCTGATGCGGTTCGGGCCCTTGTGAGGTTCCCGGCTGACGTGGTGGTGCCGGGACACGGCGAGCGACTAGATCCACAACTGGTCCAGCACACATTGGACTTGCTGCAACCGTGAGCCGTGCGGCTAAGATAGCGCCGCATGCTCCCTGACAACGTCCAGATCTTCGGCACCCGGAAGTGCCCTGACACGCGCAAGGCGGAGCGCTTCTTCAAGGAACGCCGCGTATCCTTCCAGATGATCGACCTCGGCCAGAAGGGTCCCTCGGCCGGTGAGCTGCGCAAGATCGCGAATGCCGTGGCCGGCGTCGAGAAGCTGATCGATCGCGAGGGCAAGCGCTACCTCGAACGCGGCCTGAAGTACGCGGCGCCCACTGGTCCGCGCATCGAGCAGGCGCTGCTGGACGATCCCCTGCTGCTGCGCACCCCCATCGTGCGCGCCGGCGANNAGTCGAAGTGCCACCATTCGTCGGGGTTGACCTTGAACCCTTCCTTCTCCAGGGCTTGGCGCAGAAGCGCGCGCGTGCGTCGTTGTTCCGTCGTGCCACCTTGGTAGTCTGCCGCCGCCCGATCGGACATCTCGTCGAAGGCGCTGGGCATGGCGACCTCCTTCCCGGTGCGAAGATCGTACAGGCCCACGTCGACCGCGCAGCCGCGGTTGTGGCGTGATCCTTTCTCCGGGTTCGCCACGAACTTGTGCTTGTCAGGTGGGGTTGCGTCCCAGAGGGCCTTGGTCACTGACCAGGGACGGTAGCCGTCGAAGACGAGCAGGCCGTAGCCGTGCGCCTTGAGCCCCCGGTGAGCATGCACCAGGGCCTCGGCTGCCGGGCGCTGGAGAAACGCCCGCGCTTCGGCGTATTGCTTGTGGCCGGTGAAGTTGTTGCTGGTGGCGTAACGTATTTCGAGATGGATGCTGGCATCCAGGCGCGACAACTCGACCAGATCGGGCGCGCGGAAGTCGCCCGTTTCCGCCGGCTGGGCTGCGGCCACCGAGCCCCGCAGGCACCACAACACCGCGACCGAAGCGCCCAGCGCCCACCGGCGCATGGCCGCAATTCGCGGTTGGCTAGCTTGTTCCACCAAGGCCACAGAGAGCACAGAGTCGCACGAAGTTCAACCCGCGGATGCTAGATAGTAGTAGAACTGCACGGGATCGCAGATCGAAGCGCTCGCATGCAGGCGACAATCGGTCGGACAGCCGGAGACATTGAGCCATGAACAAGTACCAGCGCGTCGGGGTTTTTCTGGTTCGCGCGCTGGGGGCCGTGGCGTTTGCCCTTGGAGTTCTGGGCGTCATTTTCGCGGCAAGCGAACGCGCCGGCCTTCTCACCTCGGACCCCTCCTGGCCTTCCAGCGTCGGCGTGAGCCTTGTCTGGATGGGCGCAGGGGGGCTGCTGGTCGGCATTGCCGGACCGGTCGGCCGTCTCTTGGGCAAGGGCTTGGAGTGACCGGCGATGATCATCCCAAGCTCCCGGTGATCACGGTCGATCGGAAGGACTTCCGCATCTACCGGCGCAACCGGCGCGAGATGATTCCCCTCATCTGCCCGCCGGGCTAGAGGTTGTCTGTGAGCGCGGATGGTGGCTGGGAGGCAGGGGTCATGGGGAATAGGGATAGATGTCAGATTCGGGTACGCCGAGGTCCTGCGCGAGCTGGTTCCAATAGGTGGGACCCACGGATCGCACGCACGTGCCTGGGATGTCCGCAACCGAGCAGCCGCTCGGGTCCTCTGTCACCGTCAGGCTGCTGCCGTTTGCGAGAAGGAAGGTGAGCCGGTAGGTGACGCCAAAATCTGCGGGGCAATTGTAGACTCCCGGTGGAAACACTGGCAGTGCCAGCGTCGCCTGGTATGCGTCCTGGGCTTTCGCCACATCGGTCACTGTGACCTGGACGGCAGGCGCGGGATTGGATGGGATCGTGGTTGCCGTACTGAACTGGAGCCCCGTTACCTCATCGACGGCAGGAGGTGTCCCTCCGGCCACGCGCGTGCAATTGCCCGAGCCGCCTGAACCACAGCCAGCCAGCGCGGCGAAGAGAAGAGCGGAGAAAACACAACAACCAGTTCCAGGTCGAATCGAACGAGTCATGGCTGCCTCCGAGTCAAGTGGGCAGGCTATCTCTTCCATCCGCCTAGCGTATCACTGACCCAACTACAGGCACGCGAGCCGGCGTCTTCGCAAACACGAATACTCACACAAAACTGCGTTGACAGAGGACTGAACATATGTTCAGCTCTGCATCATGTTCTCCGTCGAGGATTTGAGTCGGGAGATGGTGGATTTGGCGGCGCACCTGGATGCGGCTACGCACAGGCTGCTGACCTGCATCCGGCAATTCGACGAGGCCGGTGGTAGCGCAGTTGAGAGACGCCGAGAAACGTCCGTGCCACGATGGAGCGGAGTCTCTCATCGTTCGCAGGCAGGCTTGCGCTGCAACAGCCAAGCGCCCCGAACAGGGAGGGCCCCCAATGCATACCCTTGAGTCGAAACTATTTCTGTGTCTCCTCGTGGTGGTAGGCTCTCAACGGTATACAGGCATAGGAAGATGAGTAGCCGAAAGCACGCGGGCTCCCAGGGTAGAGCCCATCGTTTCGGAGGTGACTGGACCTCGGCGAAGCTAGATGTGCTCGCGAAGTACCTAGCCAGCTACAATACGGCTCTCAAAGACAAGCCGTCGAAGGAGCGGCCCTTCCGTAGGGCTTACATCGATGCCTTCGCCGGCACCGGCTACCGCGCCCGCCGTACCGATGACGCTAGTTCAAACATGCTGCTCTTCCCGGACTTGGCCGAT
>PMZX01000529.1 GCA_003170035.1 Myxococcales bacterium
GTGGTGCCGCCGCCGATGTCGACCAGGGCCACGCCCAGGTCCTTCTCGTCCCGCTCCAGCACCGCCTCGCCCGAGGCCAGCGGCTCGAGCACGGTGTCCACCACTTCCAGGTCGCACCGGCTGCAGCACTTGATGATGTTTTGCAGGGCTGCGGCCGCCGCGGTGACGATGTGCACGCGCGCTTCCAGGCGCACCCCGCACATGCCGAGCGGCTCGCGCACGCCATCCTGGCCATCGACCCGGTATTCCTGGGGCAGCACGTGCACCACATGCCGGTCCACCGGCAGGGCAATCGCGCGCGCCAGCTCAAGCACCTTGGCCACGTCGCTGGGCCGGACTTCCTTGTCCTTGATGGCCACCGTGCCGGTGGAATTCACGCCCTTGATGTGGCCGCCCGCGATCCCGACGTAGACCTGCGAGATCTCGCAGCCGGACATGCCCTCGGCCTCCAGCACCGCCTGCTTGATCGCCGCAACGGTGGAGTCAATGTTGACAATGACCCCCTTCTTCAACCCGCGCGAAACATGCGTGCCTATGCCGATGACATCGAGTCCGCTATCGACCATTTCCGCGACGATGGCCGCGATCTTGGTGGTGCCGATATCGAGCCCAACGATGATGTCGGAGCTTCGTCTCGCCATGTTCTTGCTCGTCTCCGTTCCTTCGGCCCGTCAGTTTTTGGCCGGCTTGGAAGCCGGCTTCTCCGCCGCGGCGTCACCGTCGCGGCCACGCAGGAGCACCGGAACTTGTCGGCCGCCCAGGTCGAGGTTCACGACCCGCAAGGCAGACAACCCGCCCAGATGTTCTTTGTCCACAGCTTCCAGGATCTGATCGAATCGCGCCAGTTTCTTGCTGTATTGACCCCGGCCCAGCCGGATTTCGGCCCCGCCTTCCAGCAGGATGAGGGAAAAACCAAAGCGCGGGTCGATGCTGACCTCGGAGAGCGCCGGCCGGCCGGGCCGGGAGCGGTAGTCGTCGACGACTGCCAGGGCCTCGCGAAAGGCCGCCGCGCTGGCCTCAGGCAGCTTTGCGTACGGTTCCCGGCCGATGCCGGTCAGGACCGGCAGGCCTTCGGCCTCGTCCATGCGAGCGCGCTTGAAGGGCCGGCCATTCTCGTCCAGGAGGTAGAGCCCGCCCAGGGATGCAACCGCCGCTGCCCGCCGCTCGACAAGCTCGATGTGCAGGACCGACGGCAGGTGGCGTTTCACCCGCGCGGCCGCGACCCAGGGATGGGTGGCCAGCCGCGCCGCGACCGCATCGGTGTCGATGCTGAGCAACTTGTCGCCGGGCGCCACCCCGGCCAGCGCCAGAAGCTCCTCGCGTCGGACGTGCTGGGCAGGGGCGATATCGATCTGCTTGAGCTGAAAGCGAGGCGAATCGACGATGGTGAGCACCGCCCAGCGACCGCCCCATCCTGCCCCGGCCAGCACAGCCAGTACCGCGATCACCTTCCCCAGCACTCGTCCGACCACCCACGCGCCACGACCCAGGCGGGCCAGAGCAGCCCAGAGCATGAGCAGCAGACTGCGCCTCTGCACCACCGCGCGCCGATTGCGCCGCCGCCGGCCGAACCAACCACGCCGGGAGACATGGTGGTCTGGTGCCACCGGCTCGAGCGTCATCGCCCGCCCCGCGGTCAGCCGCGCGACAGGGCTCGCCCCGCCGGACAGGGCTGCCCTGCCCGCCAGGCTAATGGCCGCGTTGTTGCGCACCCCAAGACGATCACCCCGTCAGGCCGGACCGCCAAATTTTCGATCGAGGTTTTCGCGTGACCGCCCGTTCAGAATCCGCTCACCGTGACCGGCAGGTAGCTGTTCGTCGTGCTGCCGTTGCCGAGTTCGCCGAGGACATTCGAGCCCCAGCACTGAACCGTTCCAGCACTCAGCAATGCACAGGCGTGAATCCCGCCCACGGCAACAGTGGAGGCGTTTGTGATGCCCGAAACCGTGACGGGCGTCGAGATACCAGGACCAAGACTGGTGGTTCCAATGCCCAGCTGGCCGGCGTAGTTGTCACCCCAGCACTGAACCTTGCCACCAGTCAGCACTGCGCAGGAGTTGCTGGTGCCAGCGGAGATCGCGGTGGCATTGCTGATGCCCAAAACCGTGACGGGCACAGAGCTGTGCTCCACTATGCCCGCCACACCGTTGCCGAGCTCGCCCGAGCCGTTGTCACCCCAGCACTGAACCGTGCCACCCAACAGCAACGCGCAGGTGTGGGCCGTGCCACCGGCAACCGCGGTGGCGTTGGTGATGCCCGAAACAGTGACAGGCACGAGACTGGCTGTCGTGGTGCCGTTGCCGAGCTGGCCAAACATGTTGTCGCCCCAGCACTGAACCATGCCACTCCTGAGGAGCGCGCAACTGTGCCAATAGCCCGCGACAACAGCGCTGGCGTTCGTGATGCCCGAGGCAGTGACGGGCGATTGGCTGCATGGGACGGGGACCGTCAGGGGAGCACCTGCGACTTGACTGATGTTCGGAATATTGCACGTGTCCGTGCTGCTATTGCCGAGTTGTCCCCTGGAGTTCCAGCCCCAGCACTGAACCGTGCCACCAGTCAGCAGCACGCAGGTGTGGTACTCGCCAGTAGAAGCAGCGGCGGCATTCGTGATGCCCGAGACCGTCACGGGCACGGAACTACTTGTTGCGGTGCCATTGCCGAGCTGACCGTAGTCGTTGTAGCCCCAGCACTGCACCGTGCCACCAGTCAGCACGGCGCAGGCCTGATTCGAGCCCGCGGAAACCGCGGTGGCGTTGGCAATGCCCGAGACTGCGACAGGCAAGGAGCTGTCATCCGTGGTGCCGTCGCCGAGCATTCCGTACCTGTTGTTGCCCCAGCACCGGACCGTGCCACCACTGAGCAGCGCACACGTGTACCCGCTGCCAGCAACAACCGCATTTGCTACCAGCTTCGTGTTGATTGAGCCTCCGGTACTGGCAGCACCGCCAGTTGGAGTCGTGCCGCCAGCGACGACGCCCCCCAATCCGCCCGAGCCGCCCGTGGACCTGCCACCGGTGAAACTGCCGCCTATGCCGCCGCTGCCGCCGCTGCCGACAATTCCGCCCGTGCCACCCTCCCCATCGGGCCTGCCGCCCGTGCCGCCGCTTCCGTCGCGTCCTGAGTCCGGTGGCCTGCAGTTCATCGGACAATCGATAACGCTCAGTGACCAGCTTCCGCTTGCCGACAAGCCGCCGCTTATGCATTCCCAGCAATAGGCAGAGAGACAGACTGCAGCGCACTCGGGATGTTGCCGCCCTTCGCAGGTGGTGCAGACGATCGTCGTGGCGAGCGGGGCGCAGATCGGATATCCGGAGGGATTGGCTGGCAGTGGGAGTCCGCTGCACATCGACCCGGCACTACCGGCATCGATCGCGCTACCACCGCCTCCGATGATTCCGCCCGAGTTCGTGCCCCCAGTGGGACTGCCGCCGCTACTCCCGCCTGCGATGATTCCGCCCGTGCCCCCAGTGGGACTG
>PMZX01000057.1:0-2302 GCA_003170035.1 Myxococcales bacterium
ATGTAGATGGCGCCGCCCGAGGCCAGCGAGAAGAGATTGCTGCCCGGGTAAGGCGCCGGAAGCGGCACCAGCTTGCCCTGGCGATCGAATTCGATGCCGTTGACGATGACGAAGCCGCCGCCGTTGAGTGGATCGCCGGCCATGAACGATTCCGCCAGAAAGTCGAGACAGGTGCCGTTGATGACCACGCGCGGTCGACCCACGGCATTGATGAGCGGCCGGCCCGCGCCATTGCCCATGATGTACATTTCGCCGCCCTTGGCGCCGTACATGAAGGTCTGGCCCACGTCTCCGAAGATCACCAGCTTGCCTCGCTTGGCGATCTGGCCGACTTGATCCTGAGCGTTGCCGTGCACGCGAATTTCTTCGCCGTCCATGCCGCTGGCCAGATAGTCGCCACTGGAACCGTAGGTATCGATGCGCACGCCGTCGGTGCCCGCCCCCAAACCCACGCCAGTGAAGCGCTGGCCGCGCAAGCGGTACACGATGAAACGCCGCCATCCGGCCTGAAAGGCCTGGCGCAGATGCACGGCATCGCAGTCGTCCCCCTCGGGCGGGAACTTCTCTGCGTCGATGACCAGGACTTCCTCGCCTGCCTGCGGTCCGACCACGGTCTTGCGGTTCTGCCAGTCCAGGCGCCGGAAGTTGCCCTCGCCCGGCTGGCCNNGCCTCGATGGCGGTGGCCTTGCTGCGGCCGTTGTCGCAGGATTCGACGATGCGATCGCACAGGTCGCGCAGGCCGCTGGCCGGCCAGCCCGGCAGGCTCTGCACCACATGGGTGAAGAGATCCTGGGCCCGACCCTGCTTGAGCGCTTCCAACACCGCCTTGCGCATGCCGGCCGCGACGATTTCAATGGGTGTTTCCCGCTTCACCTGATCGCAGCGCACGCTGCCCACGTCCAGCTTGACCTGACGGCCGAATTTGTCGGCGCAGCTCAGTCTCTTCTTGCCGCCCTCGTCGTTGATGGTGAAGACGAAGGAACCGCCGTCGGTGCTGCTGCCGCCGCGCGCGTTCCAGTACTTGTCGGCGACCGGACAGAAGCGCGGATCCTCGCGCGACAGGCTGCGCAGGGTGGCGTCGATGGCCTGCTTCTCCGAACAAATCAGGCCGATCTGCACGTCGCCGCTGTCGGCCAGGGCGAACACNNCCGTCGGGCGAGGCGTGGATGTGCGTGGCCTGGATCTGGCGGTAGATGCGCTGCTTTTCCGGCGGGAGCTGGTCGAAATCCAGCTCGGTAGTGGGCGCCAGCGCCTCGATGATGTACTCGAGCGGGTACTTGTANNTCGCCGTTGTGCACCAGCGCCTCGTTCAGCCCCACGAACGGGTGGGCGCCGCCCGGGTGCCACACGCGGCCCTTGGTAGGATAGCGCTGGTGCGCGATCCAGACGTGGGCGCGGAAGTCCTGCAGCTTGTAGTACTCGACGTTCTGCTCGGCGTAGCCGACGATCTTGAAGACAAGCTGATCGCGGCCGTGCGACAGCACGAAGGCGCGCTTGTCACCCAGCGAGGCGTAAAGCGTGTCGTTGAGGCGGTAGGAATTGCGCCATACGAACTCGTCTTCCAACTCGCGCGGCGATAGCCCCTGCAGTCCGGTGGATTCGGCAAAGGCTTTCAGCACCGCGGGCTTGACCCGCACCACGTAGCGGTGCACGTCGGGCGGCCGCACATCGAGGCCGGGGATGTCGCGATGATCATCGATGTGCTCTTGCCGCTTGGACAGGGCCACGTCGAAGTGGGGCAGCACGAACTGCCGCTCCATCTCGGGGTAAACCGTCGAATCGAGCAGCGCCACCTGCAGGAGATAGTGCGAGTCGAGCACCTCGCGCGACACGCCGATCTGCTCCGGCACCAGGCCGGTGGCCGCGATGCCGCCGCCCTTGCCGTTGCCGCGGTTCTGCATCTGGATCGACGGCTCGTAGATGAACTTGCCGCGCACCGGAATGTTGCAAGCAAAGCCGGTGACGCCGCAGCCGCCTTCCTCGGCGCGCTCGCTCGCCACCGGCTCGTCCTCGCGATAGATCTGGCTGCGCGTGGCNNCTCCTTCACACTCGAGATACCCAGGCCCACCATGATCTCGACCATGCGCTCGCGCCAGGCGTGCAGCAGGTTGATGAGGCGCTGCGTGGCCCAGTCCAGGCTCATCAGCATCATGAGCTCGGGGTCGGTGCTGGCAATGCCGCGCGGGCAGCCGCGGCCGCTCTCGCACAGGGCGCAGCGCACGCACCCCAGCGCCACCATGTCGGCGGTGCCGATGACCACGCCATCGGCACCCAACGCCACGGCCTTCATCACGTCGTCGGC
>PMZX01000057.1:2356-3433 GCA_003170035.1 Myxococcales bacterium
TAGCTGCCCACCGCCACCATGTCTACGTCGGTGGGCGTGGACACCTTGACCGAGACCAGCGCGCGTGAATTCACCTCTTTGATCCAGTCGAGATGCTTCTTGTGGTCCTCCACGCTGTACACGCTGTGAAACGGGAAGGGCGAGAACAGGGCGTTGCCGGCAATCGCCTCGCGCATGCGCGCCACCGCGGGCGTGTTCTTGTCGCCCAGCAGGTGGCCGCCCAGGCCGGGCTTGGCGCCCTGGGCGTACTTGAACTCGACGATGCGCACGCGCTGGATGGTGTCCTCGCGCACGCCGAACAGGCCGGTCGCCACCTGGGTGATGACGTGTTCGTCGTAGGGCTTGAGACGATCGGGATAGCCACCCTCGCCGGTGCAGGTGAAGGTGTTCCAGGCGGTGGCCGCGCGCGCCTTGGCGACGATGGTGTGGATGCTAACCGAGCCGAACGACATGCCGCCGCCGTACACCGGAAGGTCAATGTCGACCTGGGGCCGGCCGTCGTTGCGCCGGTTGAGCGCCAGCGTGGTGTCGACCTTGGCGGGATCAACCTTGGCCGGCGCGACGGGGAAGTTGAAATCCATGCGATCGAAGCCGCCGCCCGAAGCCCCGTGCCGGTATTCCAGGCCCGAGGTGGGCACGTGGCCAGTGGCCGCCATTCGCCAGGTGGAAAGGATCAGATCGGCGGTCCAGCGCGGATCGCCCATGGCGTCCACGTTGGGGTTGCGCATGAGCGTGAGAGCCTTCTGCTTGCACTTGTCCACGCAAAAGTGGTCGGTCTTGGCGCAGTCCGGGCCGACGCACAGGTGATCGAGAGGTCGCAGGGTGAAGGTGTAGCCGTCAGGCTTCACGTGCACACCCTGCGGGCACAACTTGGCGCACTCGCCGCAGGCCACGCAGTCGGCCGAGCGATTGATCTGGTACTTGCCCAGGGCATTGCGGTAGCGGTCGGGCGCTGGTCGCACCTGCCGGCTGACCGCGAACTCCGACTCGGCGTCCGCGGAAACGGACTGGGCCGGAACGGCCGCGGGCTCGGCTTTGGAATTAGCGAGAGAGAAGGTCACCAAATGCCTCCCGTTC
>PMZX01000263.1 GCA_003170035.1 Myxococcales bacterium
GAGCCGCCGTTCGCCCCGTAGCCCGTGTCGGCCAAGATCGGCTTGCCCGTCACCTGGTGCACACCGGCCCAGGTCATGGCGTTATTGGACCGGATCTTCGTGTTGTTGGCAGCAGTGCCCCCGCCCGAGGTGTTGATGAAGGTGAACAGGCCCATGTTGAAATTGGTGTACCAGGCGGAGCCGTTGTTGGGAATCCACGGCGAGATGTCCATGGAGAAGACCGCGTTTGGCAGCGAACTCTTCAGCGCGTTGACCAGGGCTGTCATGTTGGTTCCTGCTTGTGCTGGCGTCCAAGCCTGGGTCTGACCACCGGCGTAGTATTGGTACCAATCCGGCTCCATCTCGAAGATGATGGGGCGTCCACCCAGACAGGCTGCAAAACCCGTTGAGTTGCTCGTGTACTGGGAAAGGATCGTTGCCCAGTCCTGGGTGATGTACTGCGCGCCGTAGTTGCACAGGTTGCCACCGCTGCAGCCGCTCACGTTGCAGTCGCACAGCTTGTTCTGGCCCTTCACGTAGTTGGCAGCAATGTAGGTGACATCCACCGGGACCAAACCGGCGAGAGCGCCACCTGGATTCGCTTCGGTGCACACGTAGCCCTGGTTGAAGGTGCCCATCATCCATCCGGGAGTGAAGTAGTCCAACTGCGAGATCATCGACGCGCCCGCGTTTTTCGCCTGCGAATCGATGGTACCGAAGTGGAANNCGGCATTGGCTGAAGACCTTGCCCGCCGGCGGCGTACTGGTGTTTCCGCCCGTCGGGGTCGTGCCGCCCGTCGCGGTGGTGCCGCCCCTGGCTGTCGTGCCGCCGGTCGGGGTCGTACCACCAGTTGCCGTGCCACCTGTCGCGGTTGTGCCACCCCTGCCGGCCGTGCCACCCGTCGCGGTCGTGCTACCCCTGCCGGCCGTCCCGCCCGTCGGGGTCGCGCCCCCCGCGGCCGTGCCGCCCGTCGCCGTCGTGCCACCCCTCCCGGTCACGCCGCCCGTCGCACCACCGCTGGAACTGGTAGTAGATGCGCTTGTGCCACCACTGTTTCCACCTGAAGAGGTCGTGGTTGTCGAACCGCCTGTTCGCGTGGAGCCACCTGTGCTCGCTGGCACCGTGGAGCCACCCGTGCTCGCTGGTACCGTCGAACCACCCGTGCCCGCTGGCACCGTCGAGCCGCCCGTGCTCGCTGGTACCGTCGAGCCACCCGTGCTCGCTGGTACCGTCGAACCACCCGTGCTCGCTGGTACCGTCGAACCACCCGTGCTCGCTGGTACCGTCGAGCCACCCCTGGTGCTATTCGTAGCGGTGCTGCCGCCGGATGCGCCTGCGGTGCCCTGCGAACCACCAGCACTCGTGGTTGCTGTACCGCCAGCGGGACTGCCACCGGTTGACGCCCCGCCGTCAGTGGCTGCCGCGCATCCCGCGGCAGCCACACAGAGCAGCGTCGCGAACAAACCCAGACGTATTCCAGAGCTTCCGTGATGCATCTATCGAGCTCCTTGATCGGTGTGAGTAATCGGGCCCTGTGCGATAGGAGGAGTATGTCACCCAAGCAGTAGCGTCAAAAGCAGTTTTGGTTCAGATCGTCCGCTCTCGCGCGAAAACCCTCGGCAACTTGAAGGACGCTGGCGCGTGCTTCGGGTAGTCCGAACGTGGACGCCCCCAATGGGCTGCGAGAATCTGCGGGCGGTCCAGACTGGTGCGGAATCACTCCTGACGTTGGAGGGAGCAGTGACGCCGCTTCGTTATGAAATCTGGAGCCCACCTGGTCTGACCTATCGCGCCACGTTCAAAGGCCAGCCGCACTGCCGCGACCACGCGAGCCTGTCGCCTCCGCGCGTGAAACCTTGCGCCTACCAACGGCCTGTCTTGCGTGCCTCGGCCTTGGGCATACCCTTCAGGGCCGCCAGGTTCTTCTGGATCTCCTCTTCGGGCAGCACGTAGTCGGTGAGGCCGCCTGACAGGTATGCGTCGTAGCCGGACAGATCCATGAGTCCGTGGCCGCTGTAGTTGAAGAGAATGACCTTCTGCTGGCCACTTTCGCGGCACTTGTTGGCCTCGTCGATCACGGCCGCGATGGCGTGGCTGGTTTCGGGCGCACAGATGGTGCCCTCGGTCTTGGCCCAGACCATGGCTGACTCGTAGCACTTGAGCTGGCCGATGGCGCGGGGCTTGAACAGGCCTTCCACGATGCCCTGGCACACCAGCGGCGCCATGCCGTGGTAGCGCAACCCGCCCGCATGGATGGGCTTGGGAATGAACGTGTGCCCGAGCGAGTGCATGGGCAAGAGCGGCGTCATGCACGCCACGTCGCCGTGGTCGTACACAAACTGGCCCTTGGTCATCTTGGGGCAGGCCGCAGGCTCGACCGGGATGATGGTCATCTGCGCGCCGTTGATCATGTCTTGGGCAAAGGGGAAGGCCAGTCCGGCGAAATTGCTTCCGCCGCCCGCGCAGCCAATCACGATGTCGGGCAGCTTCTCGCCCGCTTTCTTGAGCTGGGCTTTGGCTTCGAGGCCGATGATGGTTTGGTGCAGAAGCACGTGGTTCAGCACGCTGCCCAGCGAGTAGCGGGTCTGGCCCGTACTGTCGGTCACCGCCGCCTCGATGGCCTCGCTGATGGCGATGCCCAGGCTGCCGGGAGTGTCGGGCATGCTGGCCAGGATAGTCCGACCGGCGTTGGTGAGATTGCTCGGGCTGGCGATGCAGTTGGCTCCCCACACCTGCATCATCAGCTTGCGGAAGGGCTTCTGCTCGAAGCTGATGCGCACCATGAAGACCTTGCATTCCAGGCCGATCAGGTTGCACGCAAAGGCGAGCGCACTACCCCACTGCCCGGCGCCAGTCTCGGTGGTCAGGCGCTTGATTCCGAATTGTTTGTTGTACCAAGCCTGAGGCACCGCGGTGTTGGGCTTGTGGCTGCCCGCCGGACTGACGCTCTCGTCCTTGTAGTAAATGCGCGCTGGTGTCTTGAGGTACCTTTCAAGATACACCGCGCGCCGGAGCGGCGCCGGCCTCCAGCGGTAGAGGATGTCGAGAATCTCTGAGGGAATATCGATCCAACGCTTGGTGCTGACCTCCTGCTCGATAAGGTTCATGGGGAAGACCGGCGCCAACATGTCCGGTCCGACAGGCTTCCCGTCGGGTCCGAGGGGCGGAAGCATCGGCGTGGGAAGATCGGCTGCTAGGTTGTACCACTGCCGCGGAATCTCGCTTTCGTCGAGAAGGATCTTCACGTTTTGCATATCGTCCATCCTGTCAGGGGTGAGGCGAGGCGCGACGCCGCAGGAAACCCGAGGACCGCCGTGCCAACCGAAGCGCATTCATACCATATCTCCCTGTCCCAACGCGGCCCGGGAGTCGGACGCCCCTGAACTCACACCCCGGCGTCGGCAGGTTGGACAAGTAGTCCTGGGAATCCTTGGTAGCCCTACGCAATACGCGCTGTCGTACAGGTAGGTATAGGGGAGATATATCACGACACCATAGCGCCGGTGAGCTGGAGCGCAGCGAACTGCGCTAGTAAGGAGGTTTCGTTTCTCAGGTCCGGTGGCGCAGTTGTTATATTTGCGATGGGTTGGTAGGCTGATGGAGTTTTTTGCACTCACCCCAGATGAGGCGCGTCCAATGTCAACAAATACGATTTTCGCTCGTCTTGCTACCCGCGTTCTGAAAAGCCATGGCGCCCTACTGCTGGCGGGCGCGGTTGTCTTGCTCGTAGGTGCGGACTGCACCAGCGCGACGGTTGACAGCGGTCATCCCTCGACGGGGGCAGGAGGGGGCGCAGGCCCAGGAGCGGGCAACGGCGGCCCCAACGGCGGCAATGCGGGGAACTTCCTCACTACCAGTCCCTCCGGCGGATCCGGGGTCAGCACGTTCGTCCCGCCCAGCGATCTCCCGAACTGCGGCGACGGCAAGCTGGATCCGGGTGAAGACTGCGATGACGGCGTAAAGCCTGCCCAGAAGGTCGGTGCCAATGCCACTGATGATGGCTGCAATGCCCTTTGCCAAATCGAAGCCAACTACAAGTGTCCGACCCCGGGGCAGCCTTGCGTCGATCAGAGGGTGTGCGGCAACGGAGTGTTGACCTCTGACGAAACCTGCGACGACAACAACACCAACGACGGTGACGGCTGCTCGAAAGACTGCAGCACGGTGGAGCCCGGTTGGCAGTGTCGGGTGCCAGGAAAGCCCTGTGTCCCGCTCTGTGGCGATGGTGTGCTCAAAGGCAGCGAGACCTGTGACGACGGCAATGCCACGAGCGGCGACGGCTGTTCGAGCACCTGTCAGCTTGAGCCCGGCGCCACATGCCCCGCGCCAGGCCAGCCCTGCACGAAGTCGGTCTGCGGAAACGGAGTGACCGAAACCGGCGAATTGTGCGATGCCGGGAACGACAAGAACGGCCTCTTCTACGGGGACGGAAAGGGCTGCTCGAAGACCTGCACCAAGGAGCCGAACTGCCGCGACAGCGCCGGGAAGAACCAGGCCTGCACCACATCCTGCGGCGACGGGAACAA
>PMZX01000475.1 GCA_003170035.1 Myxococcales bacterium
CCACCGCCGGCGTAGGGGGTGGCCGATTTCTCCGCTGCGCCCCGACGTGGTACCAGACGTGGGCAGGAACCGACGAATGAGCAGCATCAACTCCAACAAGACCAAAGCGTAGAGCAAGTGCCGATAATGCGTCACAGTTCCGGGCGAAACGGGTACGTCAAGCACGCCCAGGGGCCCGTTGAAAACGTCGAGGTTGTCGATGAGACGCACAACCGATGCCGGAAGGTTGAAGAAGAACACCCTCGGGTGAGAGAGGAGAAAGGCCTTCTGGACCGCAGGATCGACTCTCAAGTAAACCGACCCGAAGTCGGCAAAGGTCGCCATGGCAGAGAGGACGCAAAGAATGCAACCCACCCAGACCAGGACATGCAGGCGTGAGGGGCGTCGCCGCGGTACGAAGAGTTGAAGGAACTCCCTGATGATGCTTGCCAAACCGTGCGGCTGCGACGACTTCCGCATGAAGACGAACCCGGCAAACAGCGCCGGGAGTATGACCGGCGTGATGAACGGCTTGGAAATCGACGAGCAATACCCGCAGAAGGCAAAGAGCGCCACATCTCTGGCTCGAAATCGATCAAGCGATGTCATCACCGCGCACAGCATGAGAGCAAACGCGATGACCACGCCGTCGGCTGTGATCGTGAACGATTCCTGCACGGCAAGTGCCACCAGCGGAAATCCGAGGACGACCAGGGTTCCCGCCGTTTGTTTGTCGAGCATCAGTGTCGCCACCCGCCACATCACCAGCGCGACGAACAAGCCCTGCAAGAGTCGGGCTATGAAGTAGGCCCTGATGTACTCGGCGCGGTCACTCTTTTGGTTCGTGAACAGAAGGAGCGATACGACTGCGCCGGGGTATGTCAGCGTTCCCCCATACATCTTGGGGTGCGGTGAGCAGTCCGGCGGTCGCTTGGAAAGGGCGTTGAACCAGTTGTGGGGGCGGTCGTGCGGCTCGTAGAGAAAGGGAACTCCCAGGTCGCCAAACGGGACGCAGGTCCGATGGGGATGAAAAATCTTGTCGAGCCGTGTGGTGGCGAGACGCCAGTGTGTGGATTCGTCCGGCGCACCGAAAGGCGCCATCAGGACGGCCATGGCGACGCCCATGACCACGAACCCGACCACCAGGAATCGGGCAAGAGACTTGCGCTGGGCATGTAAACCCTCGAGCAGCGACGAGAGAACCTGCAAGATGGTTTTCATCTCAGTCCCTCATATCAAGCTCGACTGGCAGGCCGGAATCATCACGGTGTTCCGACGGTCTCTGGACATTGGCGTGCGAGACTAGCACAGGGCGGCCTCACGGCTGCGACCAAAGCGGGCGGGTCGATTCACCTCGGCGGATACCGGGCGTCGAGACATCGCCAACAGGCCCCAACCGAGAGCGTGGTGAAGCCCCACACAGTCCATCCCGAAAAAGTCTCAGATCGGGCATGATCGCCTCGCCATGGGTCTACTCGACCAACTCCTCTCCACCCTGACCGGCGGCGAGTCTTTGCCCGAGGCCGTGCGCAAGGAGATTGCGCAGGCATTGGCTTGCGTGGACGAGGGCGAGTTGGTGATTGCCGAAGCGCGCTTGCTCGGGCTTTGTGGCGACTATCCAGAAGTTCCCGCCGTGTTTCTGGCGCTGGGCGAGGTGCGCGGCCGGCGTGGTCACGACGAGGCTGCGGTCGAGGCCTATGGCCGGGCCGTGTACCTGGCCAAGGATGCGGTCGACGGATGGCTGGGCCTGGGTGAAGCCCTGGCTCGCCTGGGCCGCGAGGAGCCGGCTCGGGACGCGCTTCGCCGTGTGCTTTCCGGCACGTCGCAGGCTGACCTGCGCGGGCGTGCGCATGCGGCGCGGTCGCGCCTGGCCCTGCGCGCCGGCCGTCCCGGCGAAGCGGTGCGCGAGCTGCGCAAGGCGGCCGAGGCATGTCCGCGCGACCGCACGATCGCCGCTGATCTGGGCCGCGCCTTGCTGGCCGCAGGTGACAGCAGCGGCTGGCGCTGGCTCATGCACGCCGCCCAGGAACTGATCGAGGCGGCGGCCCCGGGCGCGCCGGCCGACGCGAATCTGATCATCGAAGCAGCACGTGCCTGTCCCGAGGCCCAGGCGGCCGAGGGCCTGCTGCGTGCCGCCCTGGCACAGGTTGCATGGCAAGGGCAGGGCAGGGCGCGCGTGCAAGCGGCGCTGGCCGAGCACCTGGCAGCAACCGGGCACGGCCAGGAGGCCGCGACCCTGGCGGCAGAGGCACTGGCCGCCAATCCCGAGGATCCGTTCGTGCTGGCCGCCTGGCGCACCCTGGCCGAAGCAGCGGGCGACTTCGCCGGCGCGCTGGCAGCAGCCAGACGCGAGGCAGAACTGGGCGCGCCTGCTCCGGCCGCGACCGTGGTGCGGCTGGCGCTGGCGGCCCAGGATCGCGCGGAGCTGGAGCGCGTACGGGAACGCATCGAGCACGGCGAGGCGAAGCACACCGAGTCCGCCGTGGCCGCCGGCTTGCGCGGGTTTCTCGACGGCAGCGCTCGCGAAGCCGATCTGCTGGCGCTGGCCGCGCTGGCCACAACCGAGGCCGCGCGACGATTTGTGGCCCAGGCGCTTGCCCCGGGTGCGCCACCGCAGGGCAACCTTCATGCCCTGCTTGCCTTTGCGTGCGATCTGGCCACGCGCTCGCCTGAATTGCAGGCGCTGCTTCCCGGCATCCTGCGCGCGGACGAGGCCCTGGACCGCCCCTTGCTGGTCGCGGTCATGGGCGAGTTCAATGCGGGCAAGTCGTCTTTCGTCAATGCCCTGTGCGGCGCCGAGATCGCGCGCGTGGGCGTCACGCCCACCACGGCCACCATCAATGTGCTGCGCTTTGGTTTGCCCGGTGGCCGCGTGCACTTTCACGACGGCCGCGTCGAAGAACGCAGCGACACCGAGATCAGGACGTTCGTTGCCGGACTCGACGACGCAGCAGCCGGGGCCGTGCGCATGGTCGAGATCTTCCATTCCTTGCCTGTGCTGCAGAAGATCGAGGTGGTCGACACGCCGGGTACCAACTCGCTGCGGCCCGAACACGAGCGGGTGGCGCGCGCGTTTCTCGTGGAAGCCGACGCCATCGTGTGGGTCTTCTCCCTCACCCAGGCGGGCAAGGCGAGCGAGCGCAGCGTCCTCGATCGGGCGCACGCGGCGGGCAAGCGCGTACTGGGCGTGCTCAACAAGGCGGATCAAGCGGCTGCGGACGATGTCGCGGCCCTGCTTGCGCACGTCAAGGCCACGCTGGGCGATCGGGTGGAGGCGCTGGTGCCGCTCTCGGCGCGCGACGCGCTGGCCGCCCAGCTTGCCGGCGACGACGCGCGACTGGAGAAGAGCGGAATGCCGGCTGTGCAGTCAGCCCTGCAAGAGCGATTTTTTCAGCACACGCATGCGCTCAAGCAGCGCACCGCCAGCGCGGCCCTGGCCCGCTTTGCCGAGGAGGCGGGCGAGCTCTGCCGAGCCGCACGCCCGGCCGGCGACGGGGCGGAGTCTGTCCGCCGCAGGGCCGAGTTCGACGCCAGCGAGGCGCGCATGGCGGCCGTGCTGGCCAGCGAGCGGCTGAATCTGGCGGCCAACCTGGATGACGGCTTTCGCCGCGCAGCCGCCGAGACCCTGGCCCTGGCCCAGCCGCGCACCTGGCCACTGGGCGATGCCCCGCGGGGAGAGGCCGACGAGGAATTCCTGCTCGACCTGCTCGACGAGGTGGTCACTGCCGCAACCGAGGCGAGCAAGGCCGCCTTGCTTGCGGCTGCAGCCGGTGCGCCCGAGTTGCCCATTGCCGCAGCCGTGGACCAGTTTGCCGCCTATGCCCGCGGCATGTTGGCCGGCGGCGTGGCCGAGGGCTTCTTGCGACAATACCTGACAAGGACAAGTGGACGCGCTGACGTCGAGGCTGCGGCCGCCACACTCACGCGCCGGATGCCCGACGCCGAGGCCGAGTTGTTTGCGCCCCTGGCTGCAAAGGTTCGCGCAGTCTTTGCCAATGCGCGCGCGGAACTGTCATTGCAGGCCGCTCGCCAAGCAATGGCGAATGCACTTATTGAAGCGCGTTTGTCCGGCCCACTCGCTGCATTGAAGAGGTGTCTCGAAGATTTCCGAATGTAGTGCCGGCCTAGCACCCTTCGCGTAGGGGCGACCTGCGGTCACCCAAATCCCAGGACGCGAAGAAACCGATTGACTGCACCAGGCATTGTTCATTGAATGACATCCGGCACTGGTGGCGTCTTCCAGGAAGTCTCTTGGCCACCTTGAAAAAGAGCGCCTCGACGGCGCTGAATTGTGAAGCGGCATCGCCGGTCTTGAAAGACGGCTGGTCAACGGTGTGCATCTACGAACAGTTCTCCTCGCATTTCGCCTTTCCAAAAACGCCCATCGGCCGGAAACTCAGACACGAAACCCCATGCGGACGCGTGGTGAAATGCAGATGACAGACAATTTCGTCCTCGGCATCGACGAGGCTGGCCGGGGTCCGGCGCTTGGCCCCATGGTGCTGGCCGCTGTCGTTCTCGACGAAGAAGCGGCGTGCCTGCTGGCCTCGCAGGGCGTACGCGATTCCAAGGCATTTGGTTCGTCCGTTGGTGCGCGACGAACGCGCGCGATTCTCAAGAAAACCGTCGAGGAACTGGCGAGCTGGGTCGGCCTGGAAGTTTGCAGCGCGGAAACCATCGACGAATATGTCGGCTGCGGCGCTCTCAACCTGCTGGAGCGAGAGCGGGCCGTGCGC
>PMZX01000504.1 GCA_003170035.1 Myxococcales bacterium
GCCATTCCACCGCGCAAGACCCTCGACGTCACCTGGATGTAGCGGGACTGGGCGGATGTTCCGCCTGCATGCGTCGGCGCGAGCGACCGCCTCGCGGTGGGCGGGCGCTGCCTTGGGGAGGGGAGCCAAGAATGTCGTTCGGCCGACACGAACGGCGTGGATAGTCTCCCTTCAACGCGAGTAAAATCCCCTTCCGTTCGGCGAAGGCGATGCAGGCCAGGGCCGACGATGCGACATCGGAGAGGTAACATGAACATGCGCGAGTGGATCGAGACCCTGCTGCCAAAGGTGATCGAGCGGCTCCGCAAGGAACTGCTGCTACTCGATCGGGTTCCCGAGGAGGACGCGGTGACGCCCACCCGCGCGGCCTTGTACCACCTGTCGAGACATACGCGACACATGAGGGTGACTCAGGGCAAGGGTTCCAAGGGCAAGGTCACCGGCAAGTTGCCGAGTCTGTGCGTGCATCCCCTTCCCGGGTGCAAGGCGTACTGCCTCGCGCGAGCCCTGCTGGCCTGTCAGCCGGGGGCACCCGGCATCGCCGCAGCCACGGTCACGCGGTACGTGAACGTGGTTCTCTCCACGCGGTTAGCCTTGGAGAAGATCCTTGAGAGTCTTTCGCCGGCAACAAGCGACTTGCTTCGTGTGCTGCGTCCGCAGGCTAGGGGCCTCGGGCCACACGGCCGGAAACTCCTCCGGGGGGCCATCCTCAGACTCCAGGCCCTAGTGCGGATCTGGAAGGCCCTTGATCCATGGGTCTTGTCGTTGCACGACGAGTTCGCGACCGAGAGCACACCCAGCAGCCCAGGCAACAAGCACCATCTGCACCACATTGATCGGATCACGGCGCCGCTGCTCCCCTTCTACACTGACAGGGAGATTGCCGAGCTTGTTCCCGATGGGCGCGAGGATGGGGACGCTGAAGCCAGAGTAGCCAATCGTCGCAAGAAGCTGACTGGCACGCGACAGGGCGGGCGCTCGGGGAAGCCAGGGCGGCCGAGGAAGACGCGTACCGAAACATAATACTTGGGGCACTGGTCAACCCACCCCGTTTTTCGTGTGCCACCGTGGCTGTAGATCGAACGCGATCGCTGCCATGGAAACCGACCAGATCATCGCGGGCCTAGAAAAGCTCGTCGAACAGATAGTCGACAGGAAACTGCCGGCGATGATCGGTGCGCGTCTGACAGAGGAGTTGTCACGCCGGGCTGGGGCTGGGGCGGACACCTCGGCCTTCGCGGCGTTGGTGGCCACCGGCGAGGTCTTCCTGAGGATTGAAGTGGCTGCGGCCATCGCGGACTGTCACCCCAAGACGATCAAGCGCGCCCTGGAAGCAGGCGAGTTGAACCGCTACTCGGCGGGTGAGGACCCACGAATCAAGCTGGGCGAGCTTCTTGGCTACCTGGGCCGGCAGGCCTCGGTAGAGGCCCCAGATTCCATCCGCGCGCGCGCCCGCGCTTTGGTGCGTCACGGGAAACGCTCGAATTCCTGAACCCCGAAATTCCCAACGTGTATATCATGGTGGTAACCATGCGAAAGAAGCGAAAGCCTATTCTTGGAGTTGTCGTGCCGCCCCTTCGCACCGTGCAGATCGGGTTCCGCATCTGCCCTGCGGATTCGCGCCTGCTTTCACAGCTCTCTCGTGATGCTGGCGTCGGCCATCTCACGCTTGCACGGCTGGTCCTGGAGAAGTACCTGGCTGATGTGCGCGGGAAGGGCGCCGGCGGTGGAAAGGACAAGGGGGTAAGACGATGAGCGCTCGGCGAAAACGACCTGGCAGCGTCTACCGGCGTGGTCACATGCTCTGGGTCAAGTACATCGACGCAGATGGGGCGTACGCCTGGAAATCCACCGGGTGCCAGGTTGGTCAGGAGAAGCAGGCAGCGGTCTTCCTGAGGACGGTCATCGAAGAGGTGGCGGCGCAGCGGCGCGCGGGCGTGCGGTCTGACGAGCCTCTGACCGTGGCGAGGTTTGCCAAGCGTTGGGTCGCCAAGCGCCGGGCACGTCACATCGTTTCCGCCGGGGATGATGAGGCACGACTGAAGAACCATGTCCTGCCCCTGATCGGTTCGGTGCTGTTGTCGGACGTGACCACGGACCACGTCCGCACGGTGATGGAGGCTGTGATGGAGAAGGTAGGGGAGAAGACCATGGCTCCCCGGACCGCTCGCCACGTGTACGCGACAATGCGCATCCTCTTCAAGAAGGCGAGGGCCTTCCTTCCGATCAATCCCTGCTGCCTGGACACGGACGAGTTGCCCGAGAATGTCGACGAGAACCCCGCCTGGCGCGTGACTGCCGTGTTCACGCGCGCCGAGATCGAGGCGATGCTGAGTGACCCCCGGATTCCCGTTGACCGGAGGATCTTCTGGGCGTTGGTTTTTCTTGGGGCAGGCCAGCGATTCGGCGAGGCCGCAGCCTCCGCCTGGGGCGACTACGACGCAACCCTGGTTCCGCTAGGGCGGTTGCTCGTCACCAAAAGCTACAGCACCAGAGACAAGGTTGTCGGCACGGTGAAGACCGAGGTCTCTCGTGCCGTCCCGGTCCATCCAGTCCTCGCCGAGGTTATCGCTGGATGGCGAGAGCACGGTTGGCGGGTATTGATGGGGCGGGCGCCCGACGCCACGGACTTGATCGTTCCTTCCCGCACGGGACGGTGCCGGTCGGCGAACCACATGTTGAAGAAGTTCCACCAGGATCTGGAACGCATCGGGCTGCGCAAGAGACGGCAGCACGATCTTCGACGGACCTTCATCTCGCTCTGTCGAGCCGATGGCGGTCGGGGCGACATCCTGCGCTTCATCACCCACGGTCCCAACAAGGGTGACGTGTTCGACTCGTACACGACGTTGCCCTGGGAGGCCTTGTGCGCGGAGGTTGCCAAGCTCCGCATCAATCTCAGTGGCAGTGATGTGCTTTCTGGTAGGGCGTCGTCGGAGATCGCCACCAGCAGCGATCCCGTCGATCCCCGTGGCGACGGCGGGACTGTCACACGAACTGTGACATTTGCTGTGACAGTACCCAGCGCGTCACGCAGATCGGTGATCCAACTACACGAAACCCCTCAGGATTTCTCCCGAGGGGTCTTGCGGGGTGGACGGGNNGCCACAGGTGTCAAATGGAAGCTCGCGCTCTTGCCCCGCACGGCGGCTGCGGCGCCGGGGGTTTGCGTTCGGCCCGCTGATGTCTAATGTAGTGGGCGTGCGAGCCCACTGCCTGGTCCCTTGGTTTGCCACGCTGGCCGCGCTGGCCTGCGCGCGCCCGCCCACAACGCGCCCCGCACAGGATGCGGCGCCGTCCGACTCCCGGCCCATGCCCGCGTCCAGCCCGATCCCGCCGGCGCGGCAGAAGCCCATGCCCTGGGATGAAGGCGGGGAACTGGCCGAGGGCGAGACCATTGCGCTCCGATCCGGCCACGGCAATCGCATGCCCATTGCCTGGGCGCGCGACAAGGGTCTTCTCGACGTGGATCTTTCCCGCTTGTGGGCGCCTTTCATCTTCAGCGAATCGGACAGGCCGGACGGCGAGGTGAAGCCCAACCGCTACCGCCAGGCTTTCACCGACCTGGCCAGTGACTACGTCACCCCGGATGAAGTCTTCATGGATAGCCCAGAAGCGAACTACGCCGTGCTGATGGCCGCGGGCCTACCCGGAACTGACGATGCGGCGGCGAGCCCGCAGGGCAGGCGCGTCCTCAACGAGGCCAGACGGGCCATGCACCTGCGGCACGAGCCCAATTTTCTCGAGGCCTACGGCATCCCGCCCGGGCTTCTGGTTCTGCTGAGGCGCATCGATGAGGACAGGGAGAGGACCTGCTACGCCAGCCTCGACCTAGCCGGCCTGGCGGCCTTCGACGGCACGGTCACGTTCCAAAGCCGCGAGCAAGCCCACCGCGAATACCACGAGGCGACGGGGGACGCGGCCTGGGTGGACAAGCAAATCGCTAAGGCCAAGGAGGGGGTGGGCGCCCCCGCACGCGATCGCGACGAATGGCTCAAGCGCATCGCCGCAGAAGATCCCAAGGCTGCGGCTCGCATCGAACGCGCCCGTCGCGGCCAGGTGCGCCTGCGCGCGGTCCGGGCGGCTCAGGCGCGCCTTTCCTGCGAGGGGTTGCTGGCCAAGCACGTGGAGGGGCAGTTCGATCTGGCGACCAACGAGGCATTGGCGGCATGGGAGCGCAAGAATGACATCTTCGGCTGGGGTTTTCTCGGCGGCGAGACGCTGGCGGCGTTGCAACGGCCGCCGCTCGACCTGCACTTCGACACGTTCCGGCGCATTCTGATGGAACATGTGGCCGATGCGGCGGGCATCATCGAGGATGGTTCGGTCTCGGGCGGACCCAAGCCGGCCACCTACAAGGATGAAGCGGGCGCTGAGCACCCCGTGCCGAATCTCATCGCTGACTACACGGACGCGCTGATGGCGGCCTTGGGGATCCACACGGCCGAGGACGAGCTCAAGGTCATGGAGACCCTCCGCACCCAGGGGTTCAAGTGGCTGCACGTGGCCTTTCCGGCCCCCAAGCTTCCCCCCTACTACAGCAGCAAGATGGACCTTTCGGTCGAGATCGATCGGGGCGATGTCTGGTACGACTTCCCGTTCGATGACAGCGGCAAACCCATCGCACAGCCGCGCATCAATTTCCCCAGCCTCACGCTCTACGTGAAATGGAACAAGCAGAAGATCCCACTTTGCCGCTGGCGCACCACCATCGGGTCGTGGCGCAGCGAGATGCACCGCAACGGCAAGGTGTATTTCAGATACAAGAACTCGGATGTCGGCTTGCGCGTGTGGAAAGATATCGTGGCCGGGCCGGTCTGGATCCCGCCCGAGGGTACGCCGGCCAAGGATCTGCTGACACGCAAGACCTGGGACCGCGACCTGGGTGCGGAAGCCGTGGTGAATACGGACGTGATGGGCCCCGGCTATCAGTCGGCCTACGGTCTGGTGATGGCGATCCATCACTGGAAGCGCGGCAAGAGCTTCTACGACAACCAGATCCGCACCCATGGCTCGGTGGACTACACCTCGATCGCGCGTCGGTTCTCGCACGGCTGCCACCGCCTGGTGAACAGCCGGGCCGTGCGGCTGTTCGACTTCATGCTGCGCCACCGCGCCTTCCACCGTGTCGGCAACCAGCCGATCGTCTTGCGCCGCCATTTCGAGTACGAGGGTAGGACGTATCACTACGCGCTCAACACGCGGGGTTACTACTATGAGCTCGACCCGCCGGTGCCGGTGATGGTCACTGAAGGCCGCATCATGGGCAAGGTGAAGAAGCCGATCGAGGCCTACCTGCCCAAACCGGGCGTGGACTACGGACCGGCCGAGGAGAGTGGCGAGAGCGCACCCGACGTCGGTCCGTGACGCCTGCTGCCCACCTCCACATGGGGTGGTGTAAACTCCGCACCCCAATGCCGTACGACCATCGTTCCGTTGAACCCAAGTGGCAGGCCCGCTGGCGCGAGGCCCGCCTGCATCAGACCACGTTCGATCCCAAGCGGCCGAAGTTCTACGCCCTGGATATGTTCCCCTATCCCTCGGGCGCCGGGCTGCACGTCGGACATTGCGAGGGCTACACCGCCACCGACATCATCACGCGCTACAAGCGCATGCAGGGCTGGAACGTTCTGCACCCCATGGGCTGGGACGCCTTTGGCCTGCCGGCCGAGAACTACGCCATCAAGACCGGCATCCATCCGCGCGTGACCACCGAGAAGGCCATCGCCAACTTCCGCCGCCAGATCGATTCGATCGGCTTTGCCTACGACTGGGATCGCGAGATCAACACTACCGATCCGCGGTACTTCAAGTGGACCCAGTGGATCTTCCTGCAGCTCTTCAAGCAGGGCCTGGCCTACGAGGGGACCGTGCCCATCAACTGGTGCCCGTCGTGCAAGACCGGGCTGGCCAACGAGGAAGTCAGCCAGGGCTGCTGCGAGCGTTGTGGCAGCGGGGTCGAGCGCAAGGACATGCGCCAGTGGTTGTTGCGCATCACCCGCTATGCGGACCGCTTGTTGGAAGACTTGGTGGACCTGGACTGGCCNNGAGTCCACCCTGGCCATGCAGCGCAACTGGATCGGTCGCTCCGACGGGGCCGAGGCGATTTTCAAGCTTGTCGGCCCCGACGGTTTGCCTTCAAACGACGAAATCAGAGTATTCACCACGCGGCCCGATACCCTGTACGGCGCGACCTACATGGTGCTGTCCCCTGAACACGCGCTGGTCGACCGCTTGACCACAGGGGCGCAGCAGGCCGCCGTGCGCGCGTATCAAGCCGCCGCGCGCCGCAAGAGCGACCTGGAGCGCACCGATCTGGCCAAAGAGAAAACGGGCGCTTTCACTGGCGCATTGGCCATCAACCCGGTTAATGCCGAGAAGATCCCGGTGTGGATCGCCGACTACGTNNGGCACCGGCGCGATCATGGCGGTGCCAGCGCACGATCAGCGCGACTACGAATTCGCCAGCAAGTTCGATCTGCCCATCCGCCCGGTGGTGCGGCCTGCTGACGGCCACACGCTCGAGCCTGGCCAGGCCTTCGTCGATGATGGCATCGCGGTCAACTCGGGCGATCTCGACGGCCTGCCCACGGCCGAGGCCAAGGCCAAGGTCACTGGGCAGCTCGAAGCGCGGGGTCTGGGTCACGCCATGGTCAACTACCGGTTGCGCGATTGGGTGTTTTCCCGGCAGCGCTACTGGGGCGAGCCCATCCCCATCGTTCACTGTCCCAGCCACGGCACGGTGCCGGTTCCCGAATCGGCGCTGCCCGTGACCCTGCCCGAGGTCGAGCGCTACGAGCCCACTGGCACGGGCGAATCGCCTCTGGCCGGGATCGAATCATGGGTCAAGACGACTTGTCCGACCTGCGGCGGTCCGGCCCGACGTGAAACCAACACCATGCCCCAGTGGGCGGGATCCTGCTGGTACTACCTGCGTTACCTCGACCCCAAGGCCGAACACGAGCCCTGGTCCAAGCAGGCGGAGCAGCAGTGGCAGCCGGTCGACCTGTACGTGGGCGGTGCCGAGCACGCCGTCCTCCACCTTCTCTATTCGCGCTTCTGGCACAAGGTGCTCTACGACCTGGGACACGTCTCGACCAAAGAGCCATTCAAGAAGCTGCGCCACCAGGGCACGGTGCTCGCCTACTCGTACCAGGACGCCCTGGGCCGCTACCACGAGCTGTCCGAGATCGAGCTGCGCGGCGACGAAGCCATCCTCAAGGCCACCGGCGAGAAGCTCAAGGTGGCGGTGGACAAGATGGCCAAGACCAAGCTGAATGGCATCAACCCCGACGACGTGGTGGCCGAGCACGGCGCGGATGTGTTGCGCCTGTACGAGATGTTCATGGGCGAGTTCGAGTTGCCCAAACCCTGGGACGCACGCGCCATTGAAGGCTGCACCCGTTTTCTCAAGCGCGTCTGGCGTCTGGTGGAGGAATTCGACGACAACAAGGCGCCGGCGGGCGATCCCCACCTACGCCTGCGCCACAAGACGATCAAGAAGGTGACCGGCGATCTCGATCGCATGGCCTTCAACACCGCGGTGGCGGCGATGATGGAATACCTGAACCAGCTCACCGGCGTCGGCGCCACGCGCGAGGATCTGCTGACGCTCATCAAGCTGGTCGGGCCCTTTGCGCCCCATCTGGGCGACGAGGCCTGGGAGAAATAGGGCCAGCAGGGCTTCCTGCTGCAGGCCGCGTGG
>PMZX01000356.1:0-4650 GCA_003170035.1 Myxococcales bacterium
CAGGACGCGGACTTGCTCCTGCATGTCGTCGACGTTGCGGATCCGGACCGGGAGGCGCAGATCGTGGCCGTGGAACGCATCCTGAAGGATCTGGATCTGGCCGGCACGCCCCGCTTGCTCGTGTACAACAAGATCGATCGGTTGACGCCAGAAGAGCGCGCGGGGCTCGCGGCCGACCGGCAGGCCATCACGCTGAGCGCGTTCGACGCCCAGACCACTCGACCCTTGCTCGCCGCCCTGGAAGAGGCCCTGTGGCGCGAGGGCCGNNACCTGTCTGACTCCCTCCCGCCCAGGTATGCTTGGGACTATGGCGGCGCAGACAATCTCTGATGTGACCGCGCTGGCTCGGACTTGCGCGGGTTATGCGGGCGTACGTCTGGTGGCGCTTCTCGGACAATGTTTCAAAGTGTATCCTGCGGCGCTACAACCTTAGCTATTTGGGGACAGCCCAGAGATCATCGCTCCCAGGTGTAACCGAGGCTGAGTAGCACCTGACGTCCCACGCCGGGCAGCGGCGCGTGACCGCCCCGGTACGGTTGCACGAAGACATCGCGGCTGTCGAGGAGGTCATTCATGGTAAGGCCGAGGTGTAGACCTCGAATCCCTAGGTCCTGGTAGCGTGTCGACAGGCCGAGCAGCAGTCGGGCGCCGACGGTTGTCACGAGGTATGTCTGATCGGCGGGGTTAATGCCGGTCACGGCGTAGCGGCTACCCGTACCAATTGCCGTGACGCCGAAGAGCCAGTGCCGCGTCGGCCGCCAGCTGGCGCGCACAACACCCTTGTGCTGGGGGGCACCCAGCGTGGCGCCGCCGCCGCCCGCGACGCGATAGTCCTCGGGGATGTTGGCCAGTGCGTGGTAGTAGGAGTAGCTGGTACTCGCCGCAACGTTCCTGCCGCCAAAGCGCACTTCCGCCTCGCCGCCATAGGTGCCTGTGCGCCCGCGGTTGAAGTAGGATTCGTTGCCCGTGGCTGCGTCGTAGCCGTAGATGATGGGGTGGTTGATCGTGCTGAGAAAGCCATTCACGACGAGTTGCAGCCCTGCGGGCAAAACGTATCCGACCTCTGCCTCGATGGCGTTGCTGATCTCCGGCCGCACGCGGTTCGCTGGATCGATCGAGCGCTCAAGGGCGTAGTTCATGAAGGTCGGACTTTTGTAGGCCTGACTGCCCAGGAGTTTCACGTGTAGCCCCGACGAGAAGACACGGGTTAGCGCCACCCGTGGCACCGCCGACCAGCCGAAGTAACTATGGTGTTCGGCACGGCCTCCCACGGTGACATTCGCGACAGGCGTATTCCACAGCAGCTGCCCGAAGGCGGCGACGGTGGATACACTTCGTGTTCCCTGCACGGACGAACCGTCGCCGGGGCTTCCGCCGGCGCGTCCGACGTCGGCGAAGGCTTCCGTGCCGGCGATGACGTTGAGGCTGGGGTGCGCATCCCAGTCAAGCATCATCCCCGCAAGCGCTCTGTCCATGCGCAACCGCTCGAGCAATCCGGCATCGATGATGCGCTGGAGGTCGGCCGCCGAGGCCGGCAGGGTGACGTACGACTCCTGGATCTTGTAGGCGAGGCGAGGGGTCAGCGTCACGTTGCGGCCCAGCTGGAGAACCGTCGTGAGATCGCCGTAGATGCCGCCGAAACGATAGCGGGTGGGCGCGCTTCCTGACACGTCGAAATCGTCCTGCGCCTGGTAGGTGAACCCGTCGGCGATGAAGCGCAGCCGCCAGTCGCGCCAGGCGGCGCGTAGATTGGCCAGCAGCGGCCGGCGCGCCGACGCGTCCGCGGAATTGAAGCTGTTGCCGTATATGTCGGTATAGGTTCCCTCGCTTTGCACGCTGTACCCACCAAACAGCGACAGGGATAGCTCGAAGTCGCCGTAGGTGCGCCCAACCGCAACGTAGCTGTCGACAAACGGGTGCGCGACATCTGTGCCTGTTCGCCCGACTGCCACGCCGGCTCGCTGCAGGACCTCGACGCCTTCGATTTGTTCGGCACCACGCGTGGTCACCTTCACAACGCCCAGTTCGGCAAACCCGCCGTAGATCGCCGACCCGGGCCCGCGAATGATTTCCACGCGGTAGATCGCCTGTACGGGGAAGTGGTGCGCGATGGAAACCGTGCCGTATGCCGTTTCGTTGATCTCCTGACCGTCGATCACAATGAGGATCTTGCCCTCCTGCCCCCAATTGCCGCGTATCCCGAGACCCAGGTTGCCTTGCACGTCGACGCCGACGAAAAAGCCCGGCAGCATCTCCAGCAGGTCCACCAGATCCCGCGCCCCGGATGCCTCGATCTCCTCGTGGGTCAGGACAGAGACGATGCCAGGGGCCTCGCGCAGGCCCGTTGTCTTGATCGAGGCCACTGACACCTCGTCCATCTGGAGCAGGCTGCCCAGGTCCACGTCCGAGACCCCCTCCTCGGCGGCGCTGACAGGCACCGCGAGACGCGAGGGCTGGGGCGCGGTCGTCTCGGGCGCATACTGATCCGCGAGAGACGCGGCCAGCACGCGTGGTTCGGCCGCGCCGAGAGCGGCAAGGATGGACACGGCAGCAGCCACCCCGATTGCGGGACGGCTGGACGCCGCTGGTCTCGCCCAGATTCTCATCGCCCCTGCTGCCCTTCTTCAGGCCCGGCCTCGATCAGCCGATCGACCTCGCGCAGCTTCTCCTCGCGGATCGGGGCCAGCGCGCGGGCCATGCCGACGTCGAGCACCTTCTCGACGGCGACGGGCAGCAGCGGGCGATGCGTGCCCACCACCCAATTCGCGTTGGCCAGATTGTCGATCAACCCAGCCGCCTGCGTGCCCAGCGCGCGGTGATCGGGGAGCACCGCGAATGTTCCGAAAGCCAGCTTCGCCGACACCAGCGACGACACGCCCACCATCACGGGTACGTGCCCGTGCCGAAGCACGGGCAGCCACGCCCGCACCAGCAACTCCGGATACAAGAGCGCGCTGTCGTTCAGCACCCAAATAGCATCGACATGGTCGTAGTCCAGCAACCTGCGCAAGCCGCGTTTGACCGCCTTCAATCGATCCCCGTCGTCAAGGACGCGTCCCGCGAGCTTGAATCCCTCGGCCGCTGCTAGCTCGCCTTCGCGCGCAACAAAGCCCTCGAAGCCATGCCGGTAGAGAACGCCGATCTTGCGGAGCGGCCGACCCAGCAGGCTACGCAGGTTGACGAAGCCGGTGACTGCCGGGACCTCGTACGAGATTCCGGTGGTATTCTCCAAGCTACTCGATACTTGCTCGAGGAAAGCCGCCATCAACACTACCGCCGGCGGAAAGCGGCTTCTCGGGGGTTGCGCGGCCTGGAAGGCACGGTACAGGCGCACCGTCGGGTTGTCGAGCAGCACCAGCACCCGTGGCTCGACCTCGCGGATGATCTGCGCGAGCGCCTCGACGGATGTCTCGGCGGTGACCTTGTGCTCGACGATCTGGTAGTGGTCGGCAAGCTCATCCCGAAGGCCGCTCACCACTTCGTTCGCGGCGGCTATCTGCGGTCCCAGCACCAGCACGACCCCTCCCGCCGCCGCCGTGTCCACCGGCCCTCCGTCAGGCGTCGGACTCGGGTCGCCATTGCCTACTCCGCCGGCGAGCGCGACCATGATCACGCACAGGCACGCCTTCATGGCCGCCTCCAGTCATCCACGCCCAGCATCGCCTTCACGCCGGGCGGAAGTCCCATGAGCCTGCGCACCATCTCGGTCGAGGCCGGTGCGCCGGCCACAGCGCCCACCGCAGGGAGCCCCACCAACGCGGCCTTCAACTCGGTCACGCGCAAGTCGAGCGCGCTTTTCTCGCGCAGCGACGGCACCGAGCGTGCCGGCATCAGCACGGCCCCCGCCATTTCTAACTCGAGCAACGGCAGCAGATCCTCTGGCTGGCCGACACGTATCAACTTGGGGAGCGTCGTCGTTCCAAGCAGCCTGGCCACCAGGCCGGACATCCCCTTTTTCCCCAACAGATCGACCACGCCGATCTCCAGGCGCGAGATATCTGCCGGATCGGCCGTCCGGCCCACCGATACCAGGACGTAAGCTTCCTCCTCCCGGTCCGCAGCGAACCCTTGCAGCACGCGCTTCCATCGGTCGTACCTGTCGACGAAAGGACGGGCACTGATGACGAAGTCGGGTGGGGTTTCTTCGATGCTGGTCTCGAAGTCATGCAGGTGTCGAAACACCATCACCTCTGCCCCGGGCAGGGCCGCGGCCAGCAGCCTCTGCAGCATCGGCGGACGCACATTGCTCGGCAGGTACACATAGATCTTCTGCGCGAGTACCGGCGTCGCCGCCGTTCCCGAACCAGCGTCCAGCGTCGCCGCAACCACCAGCGCGAGAGCCAGCACGATCCGACGTGGATTCGTGCCCTCACCCATGTGCCGGCTCTCGCTTTCCGTCCGTGCTACCTTCTCGTCGGCGCGAGTCATCGTCGGCACTGACAGCCAGGCCCAGTGGAAGTCTGATGAAGAAGCGCGTCCCTTTGCCGACCTCGCTCTCGAATGTGAGCTGTCCTTTGTGCTTGTCCACGATCACGGACCGCGCAATCGGTAGCCCCTGGCCCGTTCCCCGCCCCACTTCCTTGGTGGTGAAAAAGGGATCGAAGATGCGGTCGCGGATGGCGGGCGGAATGCCAGTGCCGGAATCGCCGA
>PMZX01000356.1:4669-9426 GCA_003170035.1 Myxococcales bacterium
CGTAACAAGGGACCGGCGGAAGATCGCCAAAGCAGGTCTCCAAGTCTGCCACGTACTTGTACTCATTGCGGGCGATGGTCAGCGTGGTGGAGATCGCTCGGTTCAAATCCACCGCCGCAATCTCCGCCTGCCCCGGGTGCGCGAATTCCTTCATCGATCGGACGATGGTTGACACGCGCTCCAGTCCCTCGATCGATCGATCGAGGGCTCCCGGTATCTCCTGCGTGAGGTAAGGCAGGTCCGCGTCCTCCTCCGCCTCCGACAGCGCGCGCGCAGCCTCCGCCGCCGACCCGCCACGCGAAAGCGCCTGAATGATGTCTCGATAGTGCTGGATCAGCCGTTGAAGGTCGCCCATGGAGCCGCGCACGAAGTGGATGCTGTCGTTCACGAACTGCATCGGCGTGTTGATCTCGTGGGCAATCCCCGCCGCGAGCCGCCCGACCGCCTCCAGCTTTTGTGCCTGGCGCAGCTCGATCTCCATCTTGAGGCGGTCGTTCATCTGCTGCTTCAACTGCTGGTTGGCAAGGGCGAGTTCCGCATACGACGCCTCGAGGGACTGCACCATTTGGTTGAAGTAGGTCCCCAGCACCTCGATCTCGTCGCCACTGCGGATGACCACCTGAATCCCGGATTGGCCCTTCGAGATCGCCTGCACCGCGCGGCTCAGCTCGGCCAGAGGCAGGGTAATGCGCGCCGCCTGACGATGCATGGTGAAGCCTCCCAGTCCCAGTGCAAAGACGCCGATGCTGCCTATGAGCATGAGCGACTCGATCAACCCCCGCCGTACCTCGCTACGTGCCTGCTGGTGCGCCTTCCGCATGGCTGCCAGCGACACGCCGTAACGGACCACTCCCGCATCCTGTCCGTCGACCGTGATGCCGGCAGAGAACTCAGCGATCTCTTCGCCGCCGAAGAGCACCCGGCGGATCGTCACTTCGTCAGCGTGCGGAGGTGGCGGCGGCATGCCCTGCCAGGCGCCGTTGCGGCCGGGATCCGCGGTCGGAGAGCTACGATCAGCGTAGGCCCAAGTCCGGCCGCTCCGATCCACGAAGGCGCCATACAGCAGGTCGTCCTCGTGGGCAATTGTCTGTTGGATCAGTTGGCGCACGTCAACGAACCCATTGCCGGCAACGAACGCGCGCATGGCCACCGCCTGGTTGGCGACCAGCAGACGCCCCTTGGACTCCAGTGCCCGTTCGATCTGGCTCCAGCTCGCCGTCAGGTTCCGCCGTGAAATGCGCAGCTGTAGGATGACGGTGACCAACACGACGGCAAGCCCCACTGTCCCCAGCGTGAAGAGAGACGTGCGTACGAGCTTGGTCCGAAGGGGCGTCATTTCGGAGCTCCGCTTTTCAGACAAATTCCTTGGCCACGCCCAGCCGTATGCAATTCCATTTGTTGGCCCGTGCCCCTGTGCTGCAGGAGCGCCCGACCGAATATCGTCAGATGCAACTCGGATCTGAATGCCGGGACGCATCTTCCCTCGGTGTTTGATCGTTCTACGGCGCAGTCCGGCTTGTTGTGCCGTGGTCGATCCCGTTGGTTGTGGCCTACTTCGCCCTNNGCCTCCCGCTTCCAGATCCGCCAGGAACGTCGACCAGTGTTCCTGTATCGTTCTGCAAAGCAAGGTCGTCTCGGGGCAGTGGCGCTCGTACGCGCCCGCGATCGCGTGGGTGTGACGGCTTGCTGCTGGTTGCGTGGAGAGCACCAGCAGAAGTTCTCGGCAACGAGGCGATATTGGTTGCTAGCAAAACGCAGCATTCAAGGCAGTCCCGTGCCTGGAGTGTGAAAGAGTTAGGATTTTAATAGGGATAGCTGGCGTGCCTTGCGACGGCGCGGCGCCGCGCGAGAAGTCGCGAGCAGATCGGCCGGCACGTCGTCGAGAAACGGGCAGGGACGATTCTCGACGGTGCGACCGGCCAGGGTGCGGCGATGGGCGGCGGTCAGGATCAGGCGCTGCTGCGCGCGGGTCATGCCCACGTAGAGCAGACGGCGTTCTTCTTCCACGTCGGCAGGCGGCAGCCAGGGCAGACGCAGAGGCAGAATGCCGTCTTCGCACCCGGCGATGAAGACCAGCGGGAACTCCAGGCCCTTGCTGGCGTGCAAGGTCAGCAGCGCCACTTTCTGCGGCAGGTGCTCGAGGTCGGTCTCGCGCGCCAGCGCCATCTCGGACAGGAAGGCGGCGGCATCGGTGCCAAAGGGCACGGCAAAGGCCTGCAGGAGTTCGAGCGCGCGCAGGCTGCGCGGGTCGAGCTTGGCGTCGGGAACCAGCGTGGCAAGCAAGTCAGCGACCAGCGGAAGCTGCGCCTGCGCGGGCTGGCTAGTCGCGTGGGGAGTCGGCGAGCTTCGCTCGCTGCGGACCATCGCGGGAGGGTATGGCGAGGCCGAGCGAAGCGAGCGGGGGGTCGTGGCAGGTGGGGGGCCGAAGGGCGAAGCGAACCCTGCCAGGGTTCCCATATCATCGATACGGCGGCGGAGCTTGGCCAGGATGTCTGCCACCTGCGGGCGGCTGGCAAAGGCCTCGTCGCCCCGCCGGTGACAAGGAATCCCGCTTCGGTCGAGCGCCTCCTCGATGGCATCGGCTTGGGCCGACAGGCGCACCAACACGGCGATCTGGTGGAAGGCGAGGCCGTGCCCCTGCACGGCACGGCCTGCATCCATGGAAAGGAAACTGGTGCCCGCAACTTGCGCCTCGATCTCCGCAGAAATGAAGTCCGCCTCGGCCCGCTCGTCGGCGAGTACCTGGCGGAGAACCTTGCTCCCGCGCGTAGCCAGCGGCTGCAGCGGACGCGGGGCGCGACCCGAGGTTCGTTCTATGACCGCGGTGGCCAGACGCACGATCGACGCTACCGAACGGTAGTTGCGGGCCAGGGTAAGCGTGAGAGCCCCAGGATAATCGCTGGCGAAGCGAACGAAATACGAGGGATCGGCGCCGCGAAAGCCGTAGATGGCCTGATCAGGATCGCCAACCGCGCATAGATTTGTCGACGGTCCCGTAGGCGCCAGCAGGCGCACCAATCGGTACTGGGCCGCATTGATGTCCTGATACTCGTCCACCAGCAGGTGACGGCAGCGACGGCGCGCAGACGTGAGCGCAACTTCATCCGTCTCCAGCAGGCGGACGGCGCGAACCACCAAATCGTCGAAGTCCACCGCGCCCGCAGAGGCCAAGGCCTTTTCGTAGGCAGCGTAGATTGCCGTCAGTTCGGGCGCTGCATCTGCAGGCGCGACCAGCGCGGCCTTGGCCGCCGATATGGCACCAGCCACCCGCGCCACTGACAGCGCGCACTCGCCCGCCTCGGCGTGCACATGAGTGAGCAATGCGTGCCGGCCTGCCTCGTCGAGAACCGCGAATTGTGGCGGGAGCCCCGCCGCGGCAGCATGCGCCCGCAGCAGGTCGAGGCCAAGCGCGTGGAAGGTCTGCACGAAAACACCGTCAGCGCGCCCGCCCAGGAGCGTGGCAAGGCGTCCACGTAGCTCGNNCCATGCGCGATGGCCGCCTCCTGTTCGAGATTGGGACCGCCGGCGCAGTCGGCTTGAGGTTCCTCCAGTGTCGGACGGATGGCGGGCTCGCGCTTGCGTTGCTCAGCGGATGCCACAGCCGCGCCGACGAAGCCGAAGGCCGTCTGCGCGAGCAAACGGCGGCGCTCTTCTTCATCGAACATGCGCACGACGCCGTACTCGCCGTCATAGCCGGCTTGCCGTCTCACCTCGCCCAACCGCATGCGGCGCAGGGCCTCGGCCAAAAGTGGCGGTCCCTCGCGGCCCACGTCTTCCAGGGGCGCATCCTGCAACACAGTCAGCTCGGGCCCGACTCGCGACACCAGTTGCTGGCAGGCACTCCACACGCGCTTGCTTCCCGCTCCCACGCCCAGCACCTCACCCAACACCTCGACCAGCGGCACCAGACTGGCAAACGGCTTGGCGCCCTCGGGCCGAAAACCCGCAGGCCGGTCAGCCAGCGCCGCGACCCGGCCCAGCACCCCGCCGGTGAGCGGCTTTCCGCAGCGCGGGCAGGCCTTGCCGCAGGCCGCAGCCTCTTCCGGCGTCATCACCACTTCGCACTTGCGGTGACCGTCGGCGTGGTACTTGCCCTCCTCGGGAAAGAACTCGAGCGTGCCGAGAAAGCCGGCGTCGCGCTCGCGAAGTGCGTCGCGCATCGCAAAGTAGGATAGGTCGCAGTCGAACAGATTGGCCTCCCGACCCAGCTTGTCGGGCGAATGGGCATCGGAGCTGGACACGAGCGCGTAGCGATCCAGAGCCGACAGGCGCCAGTTCATAGCTGGGTCCGACGACAGGCCGGTCTCGACCGCGAAGATGTGATCCGCGAGATCGGCGAAACACTCGGAGATCGAATCGAAGCCCGACTGCGAACCCAAGGCCGAGAACCAGGGTGTCCAGATGTGCGCCGGGATCAGAAAGGCGTCCGGCGAGGATTCGAGAGTGATCTCCAGCAGGTCACGCGAGTCGACGCCCAGGATCGGGCGCCCGTCGGACTCGATGTTTCCGATGCGAGCCAGGCGCGACGACACGCGCGCCGCGGACTCGAGGTCGGGCGCATAGATGAGATTGTGCACCTTGCGCACCCGATCGCCGCGGCTGTAGATGCTGCTGACCTCGACTGACAGCATGAAACGCACCGGCGCACGACAGGCTGCAGGAACCTCGGCGTCCACGGCCCGGGCGGATTCCTCGCGCAGGGCATACAGGCCGCCGCCAGCGGGAACCAGCTTCTCGCGCAGCTCGGCGAACCAGCG
>PMZX01000413.1:0-1815 GCA_003170035.1 Myxococcales bacterium
GTCGCGACCAGGCCTTGCACGGAGGCATTGGCCAGATGGTCGAGGGTCAGCTGCTGGTCCTTGTCTTCCCCCGTGGGCTGCCCCAGGTAGCGCGTGACCTTCCGGCACACGGCGCGCGCCAGGCGCGCAATGTCCTCGTCGCTGGGTGCGGGCAGTGGGTGGAACAGCATACCTCCATCGGGCTGCTCCCCGTACACACCATCCATCACGATGGCGTGAAAGTGAACATTCAGATTCAGCGACGATCCAAATCGTTGCACGACGGTCAGGCTTCCGGTCTGCAGCCGACCGCGAAGCTTGCGCTTCTGTGCGCGACGGCGGAGGTCGGAGTTGATGGCGCTGATGAATGTGCCAAGCACCACGCTCGTAGCGTCGGCCGAATAGGCCATCTTGAAGCGCAAGGCATAGGGTAGCGAGAGCACATACTGGCGCGCCGGCACGCGGGGAAAAAGATAGTCCACACAGAAGGCGGCCGTGTCGGCCATCCGGCGACCGAGACAGCTGGGGCAAAATCCACGTCGTTTGCACGCGAAAGCCACAACTCTGCTGTGCCCACAGTCTTTGCACCGGACGCGAAGAAAGCCGTGAACTGGAATGCCACGGCGAAGATAGGCCTCGAACTCGTCAAGCACGAAGGCGGGCAGTTCGCCGCCTCCCGCTTCCAGATCCGCCAGGAACGTCGACAAGTGTTCCTGTATCGTTCGGTAAAGCAAAGTCGTTTCGGGACGATGACGCTCGTACGCGCCCGCGATCGCGTGGGTGTGACAGCTTGCTGCCGGTTGCGTGGAGAGCACCAGCAGGAGTTCTTGGCAGCGAGGCGATATTGGTTGCTAGCAAAACGCAGCATGCAAAGACACCGGCTGCCGAGCCAGTGGCGTGAGTCGCGGGAAAGTCTTAACCTGGGCCCATGCTGCCCATTTCCAGAGCACTCTGCCTCTCCCTTGGTTTTCTGAGCATCTCGTGCGCGACAGCGCCCAAGCCGCCCAAAAAGATCGAGGCGCCGCCGCCGGTCGCGCCACGCCTGGAGAAGATGCACGAGGCGCTCGAGGTCCGTCCGCTGGAGCTGTTCTTCTCGGGCGTCCGCGGGGTGGCCCGGTCGAGTGAGTCGGTGACCATCGGAAACACCGGCGATCAGTCGGTCGCAGTGAGCGATCTTGTCATCGTGGGGGCCCAGGCCGCCACCTTCAAGCTGTCCGACCTGCCTCCGTTTCCGGTATTGTTGCGGCCTGGTCTGTCGGTGACCGTAGGCGTGGGTTTTGCGCCGCCCGCTGATGCCGTGGCGGGTGTGCATCGTGCGCGCCTGCGCATCGTGCGCTCCGGAGAAGATGATGGCCCGCCTTGTGACATGTCGGCCCTGGTCACCAAGGGAACCGACCCGTCGAGTGAGCCTGCCCTGTCGCAGATCCTCGATACGCTGGGCTACGCGCCGGATACGGTACCTCGCGACCCGACCGCTTCGGACCGCAAGGCGGGCGGCGAAGTGAAGTCAGGGCTCTTCCAGCACGCCAAGACGGGCAGCGTCGGCCTGTACGTGGTTGCACGCTACTCCCAGGATGAGACTTCATCCTTCGGCGCCTACACCGTCGAGAACGGAAAGCCGATCAACAAGCCCATGGGCAGCATTGCCAAGGGACGCAACCAGACACTCAACCCCGAACTGGCCGGCGAAGGGCAGACCAGTTTCGACCCCGGCGAGACCCCGTTCGGGATCTTCGTCAAGCTACCCAAGCGGACACTGCACTCGGAGGATCAGCGCAACAGCGACGCATCCAAGCATGCGATGCGCGTCTACCCCCTGCTCAGCCGAGGCGGCGC
>PMZX01000413.1:1835-2973 GCA_003170035.1 Myxococcales bacterium
CGCGAGGCGCCCCCACCACCGAAAGATCGTGCAGCCGGCGCAGCCGGGGCTGCAGGTCTATACGAGGCGGCCGGGGCAGCCGGGCTGACGGCTCGATAGGTGGCAGCCGGCGGAGCCGCGCCCCGATAGGGGGCGGCCGGCGCGGCCGGCGTCGCGCCTCGATANNGCGGCCGGCGGCGTTCGCGTCGCGCCTCGATACGGAGCGGCCGGCGGTACGTTCGATGGCCGCACAGCCGCCGAGCCGCGCCAGCCCGACGAACCGGCCGCAGGAGATCCGACGACGTGGGCGGGTGGCGGCACGCGGTGGATGGGCGGCGCCACACCATGGCCGCCGTGATAAAAGCGGCCGCCACCGTAGTAGCGGGGATAGTAGCTCCGGTAATAGNNAGGATCGGGTGCGCGCCGTAGTAGCTGTAGGTCTCGCCAGCGTAGCCGAAATCGCGTGGATCCCCGACGAAGTAGTAGCAGCCGTCCCTCAGCTCGAAGAGCCGCAGATCCAGGGGCGGGTACGCGTGCATGTGCGCACCCGGCGTGTCGTCCCAGGGCCCACCGCCCGCGGATCGCGTGTCAACCGGATGAGGCCCAGCGTAGCAGTATCCGCTGCCCGGAACCGAATAGGCCGCTCCCTCGGTATTGGGCGGAATCGGCGGAGGAGCAGGCTCCGCCTCGACAGCGGTGCTGGGTGGTGGGCCATACTCGGGCGGCGACGCTTGCTGCGCTTGTTCGGCGGCCGCCGGTTGAACGTATCCCTCGTTCACTTCCTGCGCGACGGCTGGCCGGCCCAAACCCGCGACGAACCAGGGCACCAGCAACATCGCGCGCAAACTTGCATGACGTGGCATGGGCAACCTCGAGAGAGAGAGTGTATTCCTGACAGGTGTCTCCAGCAATTGCCGGGCCAAGGCGCAGGGCGGCTGCGACGTGCAGCGCTGCGAATCTCGTCCCGCGGTTCGAGCCCCTTCGAGCCGACCTGGGCGTGATTTCTCCCCTGAGTAGGTCATCCTTGCCCGAGCGCGCCAAGGGCGTGGCAGGAATGCGCGCCGCTGGTGTGAATCTGCTTCACGGCTGAGGTCATGGGAGGCAAACTCGGGCCACCCGTCAGGGTGCGAAAAGGGACACGACCATGGCCATAGAAACC
>PMZX01000090.1 GCA_003170035.1 Myxococcales bacterium
GGCGCGCCGGCGGCAGGCCCCACTGCGGTCCACGTGGCGCCGCGGTCTCGCGATAAGGAGGGCAAGGGCTTGGTCGTCGTCCCCCGCGGAACCTGAGGAGCCCAAAGGAACGTCGCCCCGTCTGCCGAAACCGCGATCGATCCCGAGCCCTTGCTTGCCGCGGGCGCAGTGGCAAATGGGGTCCACGTCGTGCCCCCGTCAGTGGAGTAGGAACCGCCACCGGACGACGAGCCCACCCGGACGACGATGTCGGGGGCGGCTTCGGCAAAATCGAGGCTCGTCGTGTTCACGTAGCCGTCGAACATGCCGCCCGGAGGAGAAACATCGAGGTCGTCGTGGCGGAAACCGGAGATGTCGCCCACCGCGCTCAGTAGGGGTGCGCCGGTTGGAGGGCTGATGAGGTCGGACACTACGGTTTCTTCAAGACCATCGTCGTCGAAGGTCCAATGAGTCGAAATTCCCTTGTCGGCAGCCGTGACGTCGTAGCTCGACCAGATGCCTCCCCCTGTGATGTAGAGAGCGTGCGCTGGATCGAAGGGATCGATCTCGACGTCGCCCATCCATCCCGGCGTCCCCAACTTGGGTGGGTGCCCCAAGACCCAGGCCGCGCCCGCCACATCGCGCTGGGCCGCCGAGCCGATCGGCACCCAGGTCGGAATGCTCTGCCCGCCGTTCGTGGTGCGGTAGATCTGGTCGGACCCCCAAGAATCGATCGTGGTAATGATGAAGGTTCCCGGATGGGCAGCGTCGGCTGCAATTCCGCCGAAGCCGAAGCCCTTGCCGGGCACGGGATCCCTAACGGTCCAGTCGCCGCTGGTCATGCTGTATTGCCAAACGGCGCTGCTGGTGATGCTGTTCGGGCCTGGACCGTTGTTGTACGCAAGGTAGAGATTACCGCATCGGTCCGGCACGGCATGATGGGGCGTCAGACTGGCCGGCTGCCCGGTGGGCTGCCCGGCAACCTCTTCCCAGGTCGTCCCAGCGTCGGTCGTGCGATAGAGCCCGGTCCCGGTGCTCCCTTGGACTCCGACGTAGATCGCCGGAGTGGGGCTGCCCGGCGAGCCGCTGTTTGGATCGAAGACCACGAAGGTCAGACCGTATTCCGTACCCGTGGAAGTTGTTGGGAAACCACTGACTTTGGTCCATGTCTGCGCAAAGTCCGTGCTCGTCCACAAGCCGGCGTTGCGCGAGCCAAAGTACAAGGTGCTGGTCAGGTTGGGATCGATGGCGAGCCGCTCGCCCATGGATCGGCCGTCCGCGTTTCCGCCCATGGGCACGGAGATGTCGTTGCGCGCCCACGTCTGTCCCATGTCGGTCGAACTCAGAATCGCGCCGTTGCCGGCCGTGAGGTACATCCCGGCGGCCAGGTAGACCCGATTGGGATCGACCGGATCCGCGGCGATGCTCTCGATCCCGAGGAGGTTCGAATCGGTGTGCCCAACCCAATCCGTGATGGCCATCCAGCGATGCGCAGTCGGGTCGTAACGGTAGGCGCCTCCGACATCCGTGCGGGCGAACATGAGCCCCGGAAGCACCGGACTCATGATGATGCCGGTGACGAAGCCCCCGCCCTTGATGACAACGTTCTTCCACAGATACGGCCCGGGAGTGGACGTGTCGGTTGAGGGGATTACTGCGCTGCCCGAATAGGGCACGGGCGGCGGTACTTCGCAGGTCGGCCCGTTGAAGGGTGTGCTATCGACGCATGCCACGCCACCGGCGAAGCACGCGGCAACAGCCGCGAGCTTGATGGCGACCATGGGCGAGCAAGATGGACTCACGTGGCTGTGGTGAACGAGCTGCCGCTACTGCTTCTCGGCGGCGATATCGTCGATGTAGATGTCGAAATTCTTCGGCGTCCCGGTCCAAGTGTGCAGCCGGAACTCCCAGAACGAGGTCAGGTCGAACTTCGCGCCGGCCCCCTTGGTCAACGCGGAGATCGGGATTTCAACCTTGTGCCACTTCCCGTCCGCGAACGCCTTCACGTACTTGTCGATCGGCATGTCGGCGGTGTCCTTCGCGCCCTTGTTGCTGCACGCGAGCGCCAGACCGAGGTATTCCGGCGCGGCCTCGGTGGACTTCGCATCCACGCGGATCTGGAAGGCCAGATGGCTGAATGGACTGATGTCGATCCCCGCGGTTTCCGGGTACCACCCGAACAAGTTCCAGCCCATGCCGAGCCAGCCCGGCCCCTCGGCGTGGAACTTGAGAGCGGTGCTGCCATTCACGCCGCTGCCCGAATCCGGTCCGAGCTTAGTCTTGCACTCAGCCGTCTTGTCGCAAGAAGCCCACCCCTGTGCGCCGCCTCCCGTATCGTCGCCGTTCCAGATGACGAGGCGGCTGCCTACCGCCGCGGCCGCGGCGGACGCGACTGGGGCGGCGTTGCTTGCACTCGGTGCAGCCGCTGCCGCCGGCGGCCCGGCTGCAACCGCCCCGGGGCAAGGTGGGCAGAGACAACCGACTGTACTCACAGAAGCGAGGACAGCGAGGCATGCGTATGCATTCAACGTACGCGAATTGGGCGTCATGGGAACCTCACGTTTTCCGAAAAGCTGATCCACTTTCGTCTCACATCTGCGCTGCATCGGGTTCTGCGTCTACGTCTGCATCTCCTGCGGCTACATCGGGCTCTGCATCCGCACCTGCCGCCAGTGCATCGGGTACCGCATCCGCGCCTGCCGCCGGTGCATCGAGTCCCGCATCCGGAACTGCCGCCAGTGCATCGGGTCCCGCATCCGGCGCGTGCCCCTTCTTGCGGTAGAAGGTCACCTTGTCGAGCCAGAGGTCAAACGGCGCCTCTTTCGGAGGCCCAATGGTGAGACCATAGAGTTGGTTGGTCAGGAGCGCCGTTCCGGGCACGTCCCCAGTCTCGGTCAGAATCGAATTGGGAACCCGATTCGGGTATGGTTGCTGCGTGAACTGTTTCCACGGGATGGTGTAGAAAACCCACTCGCTTGTCACGAGCATGACAACGTAGTAGCTGTTGCCCTTGTTGTTTCCGGTCTCATCAGGCTGCCGCGAAGCAACGGCAGCACCCGAAATGACCTGACCTGTCGCCGGATCTACCGCCGCATTGATCGTCGAACCCCCGAGTCCTCCGTCGGCGGCGTTGTAGATTTTGTCGTGACCACCTGGCGTGTAGTTGGGGTCCATCACCGTCGTGTTCGCGTCGTCGAGGTAGACCGTGAAGCCTTTGCTCACGTTGCCAGGGGCGCGCGCCCAGAACGACAGCCCCTCCCAGGCCGACTCGTCGCGCGGGAGGGAGATCGAAACTCCTCCGTCAGTCGTGACGTAGTTCGTGCGGAAGCTGGTGAATGGACAGTGGGCCCCCCAATCATTGTTGTGTACCAAACTAATCTCCAGGGCCTGGTTGCTGCCGCACCGACCCCCGCCCTCGATCGGCGCCGGGATCGGGGGGCTCTGACCGGAATCAGGAGTGGAGTCACGGTCGCACCGCATGTCGGTCGACACGGTATTGGAGTCGAACTCATAGTCGGAATCGGCCGAGCAGTTGATGGGCTCGTCCCTTAGCGTCGGGTATGCGCTGCACCCGACCGCTCCACCAAGACCGAGGAGCAGCACGAGGGCCGGCCCGGTCGATCGGGGAAAACGGGCGCTCGATGCAGGCTTGAGGCTCATGGCAGGGAGGCTACCACCAGAATGTGCCGGACAAGGTGAAGACATGGCGGTCCGGATTCGCATTAGGACTGGATCCAGGAGGGAACCCCGTCTTGGCGACGATATCGCTGCCGTTCTGGAAGTAGGAGTAGTGCAGTGCGAACTCATCACGGCTCCTCCAGCCNNGCCGTGGAGGCGAACGTGATCGAACCGCTCGGATACGCCCAACCATGACTTCATTAGATAGGTGGCCTCGCCGCCCAGCTTCACCTTGAACACGCCGTCGTAGTCCTTGTCGTCGCTGCTCACGGACGTCCCGACGGTGAACAGGCTGACCAGGACGTCCGGACTCATGCCCGTGTACAGCTTGTCGAAAACCAGCCTCGAGACGCTGAGATCGTACTGCGCGCCGAAGGTGGTTAGCGAACCGTTGCCATTGCTGTTGGGGCCGAGGTACTGCGCCATGAGCTCGGGCCCTCCGCGTGCGTTCAGGATTTCAATCGCACCGGAAATCGTCGCCGCGTCCTTGGCCTTGGTGTGCGCCACGCCGAGGTAAAGGTGACCATAGCGTCCTGCGGTGACCTGGGCGTCAGCGCCCAGCACCGTGATCTGTCCATTCGGTACGTTACCTCCGTTGACCTGGTCGTCCTGCGTCCAGGCGGCAAGGTAGTGAAGACCGAGCCGGCCGAGTCCACCATAGGCGAGGCCAAGATGTACATGGCCGACAAAGGTCGCNNCCCACGTTGGCGTCCGCGAAGTCGTTCCACCCGGCCGGCATCAGGCCGATGGGCGGCCGTCCGAGCTGGCCACCAAGTCCCTCCTCCAGCACAAGAAAGAACTCGCCGAGCTTGTAGCCCGTTGTGATGGTCTCCCCGATGCTGTTCGTGCGCGCGATGAGTGGCGTGGCGTAGCGCCCGGCATCGTACGCCCCCATCGCACCGTATCGGCCCGTATAGGCGCCGACGTACAGTTGGAAGGGGAAGCCGAAATACTTGGTCGCATTCACCGTGATGAACGCATCGTTCACGCCCAACTGTGCGGGGATGTTGTAGTAGCCCGCCGCATCGGAGAAGGTCGTGGCTGCCATGATGACCGTGCCTGACACGGTCTTGTTACCGTAGATGAAGTTGAGCTGGCCCCAGGGGGTCGGCACCGCGCCCGTGTACTCGAAACTCCGGAGGTCCTGGGCCAGGAGCGGCGGCGTATGGAGGACCGTGCCTCCTCCCGTGTTCGCGGGAGGGGTGGGAGTGACAACGACGGTACCGTCGGGTAGCGTTGTAGTTGTAGTTGCAGGCAAAGTAGGATCCGTACGTGACGTGATCGGACGATTGTGCACGCCGACGGTGGCGGGCAAGAGCAGGTAGCCGTGGAAATCAAGCACGAACTCCTTGGACTCGGCCGGATTGATGCCGAACGGGATGGAAGGGGTCGCGCTGCGCACTTGCGGCTCGGCCGGCGAGAGCCCAAGTCTCGGAAGCCCATCGTCCGCGGCCATCGCCAGCGAGGGCATGGCGAGCAAGGCCAGGATGATTCGTGAAATCGATTTCCAGCCGTGTCGAGGTGCAGAGGATAGGGTTTGCATCGTCGAGCGCTTTCGGTTCAGAAGGTGATGTAGCCCCCGAGCGCGACCATGTGATGGTCGAGCGGCTGGGCGGAGTTAGGGTCTGCGGCAATGCTGTAGAAGCGCCGGCTGTAGTACAGTTCTATGCGGTCCGTGCTCCACCAGTCGGAGTGGAGCGCAATGCCGGGATTGACACTGTAGACGCTGTAGCGTCCGAAATTGCTGTCACGGCTTTCGCCATAGCTCTTGAACATCACGCTGAACAACGACGTCATCCGGTATTCGGTTTCGAGCCCGACGTAATACCCGCTCGCCTTCTTGTACAGGGGGTCGTCGGTCGCAACCGTGAAGTGGAGCAGTGCTGCAATGGCGACGCG
>PMZX01000060.1:0-149 GCA_003170035.1 Myxococcales bacterium
ACCCGCTTGTTGTTGGTGGCATCCGCCTCGGTCACGCCCCAGCGCAGGTCCACGTCCACCAGGCGCAGCCGCCTCTGCTCGCACCATTCGCGCAGGCGCGGGAACACCTCCTTGACCAGGTAGTCCCGCTCCGCGTGCATGTCGTCGAA
>PMZX01000060.1:159-7217 GCA_003170035.1 Myxococcales bacterium
TGAGGACTTCGTCGTTTCAGTCATGACTTGCACCACCGCTGGCGCAGAGTCCTACGCCCTGACCAGCGCGTCAACAGGTAGGACGAACGGCGAAACTGGGTTCTGACCCGAATTGCCTCCCCCAAAATCGGCGAGTCAGATTTGCGGCCTAACATTCGTCCCAGGATGAAGAGAACATCGTGCGGACTGGAATTCTTCGCTGCGTGATCGAAGAGGGCGACACCAAGGGCAAGTCTGCAAGGTGCTTGCAAAGGGTTGCTTGCCCAAAGCCGGAGCGTACATGTAGCTTGTCTTCCGTGCCCCCTCACGCTTCGCAATCGCGGCGCGACCGTTTGCAGGCGATCGTCGTGCGCCAAGCGCGACTGATGGCCCGCCTTGGGCACCTGGCGGAAGATCCCCTTGGGCAGCAGGTTCTGGCCGCCTATCGAAACAGCCCGGTGTCGAACAACGAGGATCCCTTTGCTGTGCGGGTATGGACGCGCGGAGCTGTCTTCGCCATCGCTGGCGATGCCATTGCATACCAACGCGCCCTGCGCGTTGCGAGCCGCTCTGGTTCGGCAGCGCGAGCCGGGATATCCCCTGAAGATGTGGCCCAGGAGGTCCGTACCCGCTGGCTCGCAGTGCCACCTGGACAATTCAAGACGGTCCGGCAGTTGCAAGCCTGGGCTGGCACGACTGCCAAGAATTTCATCATCGACCGCGCACGCAAGAAGATCCTGGCTGACAGACTCCGAAAGCAATTTCCAGAGGACTTCACTCGATCTACCATGAGCGAGCCGCCCCTTGATCCCGTGCGCTTGCTGGCCGATGGTCGCGATTTTCCGCGCCAGGCTACCATTATCGCCGCTCATCTAGGAGAGCCGGATAGTTCTCTCGTCCGGCTGTTCTGGCTTCTGACCCTTTCCGCCCTTACGGGTTGGCCGGATACCACGAGCAAGGAGCTGGCTCGCCTGCTACGAACGACACCTGGCTACGTGGACAAGATGCGGCTGGTTCTGCGCCGAAGACTTCGGGAGTTGAAACAAACCGGCACAACCGAGTGGGATGTTCCGCCCGACGAGCCACCGAACTCGTCGTCGAATGGGGAGAGCGAATGAGCAACGCCGAGTTTCGCCAGTGGACGCCTGATCCGGCCGAACGCGAACGCGCGGCAAGCCTCATCGAGCAGGCAGTTCGCGATGAGAATGCCCCTTCGAACGGACCTGCTGCCATCGAGGCAGTGGCAGCCTTTGGTCGCCTTCGCCGGATGGGCGAGACGAACTCCATTGCCAGGCTGACTCCTCAACCGGAGAAAGCCGCTGACCTGGCAGCACGCGCGCTTGCGGCCTTCGACTTCATTGCGCTTGAGACCGAGGCCCTCAACTTCGGCTGTTCGGTCCCGGATCTCGTCGGCAACGACGCGACAGCCGAGCGTGCTCGTCCGCAAGTCTTGCAGGCACTGGCAGCACGCGATCGCGCTGACCAAATCCTCTCCGGCGCGGAAGTGCTCCTCGGACGCGCCCCGGTACTGGATGAAGAATCACAGTTAGCGCTAGCAGAGTTCGATGCGGTCGTGCGTCCCCGGCTATTTCATGCGGTTCCCGTCAATGATGTCCGGCTGGCCGAACTAGCCAATGTGGCCCCACAGGAACGCTCTCGAATGTGGTGGTTCGCGCAAGGGGCAGAACTCTCGTCGGCCGCGCTCGACGCCTTGGCGGTGGCCGCCGAGCTCGTCCGGCATTTCCCGGAAGCCGCGACCGAGCTTCGCGAACTGAGTGAAGCAGACGGTTTCTTCCGTACGCTTGCGCAGCCCACGACGGACCTCACACACGCTTCGTCCAAAGATGAATCTCGCACGTTTGCAACAAGTGAAATTCCACAAGTGTCCGTGGCGAAGACGCTGACAAGCACGACATCCACCGATCGCGGAAACAAGGGTGATCGGTAGGTCGTTCGTTACCGCTTGCCGAAGGCCATTCCAAAGCCGAGGGTTAGGCCGACGCCAACACTTCCATCGCTTCGTAGCATCAAGCCGGTCGAAAAGGAACGGGTATTGACGCGGGAGATCCGATCTTCTGACTGAGGATGCGCAGAAGAGTGTCTGAGAGATCCTTGTCGCATACAATATGATTGGAAAGACCTCGCGACAGCACCTGCTCGATGCTTCGGGCTTTGCTTGCACCGATGGCAACGACGAGCACGCCTGGCGAACCCAACTTGTGCGCTCGGGCCACGCACTCGCTCACTTGCGTTTCACGGATGCCGATCCATCGGATGAGAATCCTCTGGATCAGAGCACGATCGGCTTCTGAAATACCGGGCTTAGCAAGTAGAGCACCGGCGATGTCTCCGTCGACCGCTGCACGAAGTTCCCCGGGAGTGACCCCCAGCGACTTCAGGAATGTCCCGCTTTGATGCCCGAGCGGACGATCCTTGGGGCCTACGCTGGTGAGCAGCATGTCCAACCGATCGATCCAGGGGCGTTTCCCGACGCTACCCAGTCCGCCGAAGATCTCCGCCAGTTCGACCGAGCCTTCGCCACCCGGCGTATCGGCCACCCGCGCCCCCGGAAAGGATCTTTTGTGTTGGTAGTCGCCGTTGACGATCTCATCCAATCGTTGCGCCAAGGTGAACGACGAAGCCTTCGTCGGTCCCCACTCGACCACGTGCCCGACCACGGGGACGAATTTGTGGCCGCGCTTCCCTTGGACTGGGGAACGTTCAAGTCTCGCCAAGCCGGTTACCAGGTTGCCAAGCGTTTCGCCCCACGAAACCCCGCAAATGCGCGACCGGTTTAGAAGCCCGCGGACGAGAGGCGCAGCTTCGCGCCCGAACTGTTCCAGACGGACCGTCCAATCACGTTTGGAAACGCCATGGTTCCCGGTATCGAAAACATGCACTTTGGGAGTGTGCCGACCGCACTCCTCGGTGAAGCAAGCCACGGCCTGTTGGATGTCATCCGGCGGTAATAGTCGTTTGACCGCCGACCATTGTTCAGGTGAAAGCTTGTCGCGTCGGAAACGAACCTCCAGAAACCGTGGCGAGCGCTCGCTCACCAGTCGCGACAACGTGCTCAGGTTCACGCCCAATCGCTCGGCGGCTCGAGAGAGCGTCCAGCCCCGGCTCAGAAGCTCGAGCGCCACGAATACTTTCTCCTCGGGAACGTTGGATGGTCGCGCCATATCGTCGGGATCCATTATGCAATAGTTCTCGTAATTGGAAATCTCTTGTTTCAATGTTTCGGAGTTAGTAAGCTCTTGCCGTGCTCCAGGCAATCCCAGAGTCAGATGTCGAGAAAGCTCTTCAGGCGCACGGTGCCAACTGCGACGCCATCCTCCGAGCCATTGCCCACCGCAGGGGGGCTCGCCGCCATCCGCCTGCGGACCTCCCGGCATATCTTTCACTGAGTGCGGCCGAGCCTTGGCACCATGACGTGTATCGCCGGTTCCACGACATCATCGATACCCCGGTCTTTGATTACATCAGTAAGACCAAGCGCGGTTGGCTCATCGTGGGCGATCGGCGGGCCGAGATTGCGGCCCGAATTCTTCTGGTTGTCGAGCACTACGGGCTCGGCGTCGGGATGATGGTTCTGCACGCCCACCAGATGCGGGCGCAGCACATCCCGATGGAAATCTTCGAAAACGGCCAGACCCAGAGTCTGTGTGGACCGACGGAGCGCCTTCATGGATCACGACGTGAGAGCGTGCTCTACGTTCCCGTACGTCGCTTTCGCACCAACCCCGCTCGACTTGCGCAGCTCAACATCGCCAAACCGCGCGGGCTCTGGGATGCATCAAGGATCGTGTCCCACGAAAAGGACAGGAATCCATGCTTCTACTGCTCGGCGGCCGAGATCAATCCTTCGGAGGTGATTATTGACATCCCGGCCGCCCGTCTCGGTCTGTCGCGGAACTACAGCCTTGGGTTTACCTACGCTCCCTTTGGGAATCCGGTTCGGGTGCTGCATTTTCTCGCCTGGGACTGCGCAGAAAATCCTTTCAACATGTCTCGAACACCCATGACGATCTCGGACCTCGTGGGGATGACCCGTCATATCAACGTATCCATTCGCGATTTCTTCGCCGGGACGGGCATAGAGGCGCCGGTGGTCGACGGCATTTCGAACGGATGGGCGGGCAACAGCATTTACCACCAGCATTTTCAGTTCTTTCGCGCCGAGTATCCACCTCCCATCACCGACGCCACCCTGCTCTCTCCTGAGCCGCTGCTGGTGCGCGATGACGTCCAAATCAGCCGAGTCTCCTGGGAGACGCCCGTGTACAAGATCAGTGCCGACGACTCCGTCAACGTCGGAATCGTCGGCAACGACATTGCAGGTGCCTGGCGGCTCGACGGTGGCCGCGCCAAAGTCGAGTATCGGAAATTCCGCGAAGGCTACGTTCCAGTCGACAGCGACAAGGTCCCGGTGCACACGCAGAATCTTTACGTGCCTGGACGATATCTCGGAAAGGAAGTCTACTTCATCCTGCGCGATAAGAGGAAGATCGACTACGAACCGCGCAGAAAGGACTTCGTGGATGGAGGTCGAAAGTACAGGTCGCAGCCCAAGAAGAACATCGGTGTCTTGGAGGCGACTGGCACGATGATCGTCGACGATTACCGGTCATTCGAGCAGATGAAAAATTGGGAGCCACGGAATATTTCGGTCCAGATCGACAACATGGCACATGCCATCTCTCCCGATCCGAACCGGGTCGCCAAACTCGAGCGCACCATCCAAGATCTGTTTCAATGATCTTCAGGTCAACTTGAATCCCGGATGGCCACCCATCCGTTCTGGTCATCAACGACCCTCCCTTCCCCTATCGTCGATCACGCCGCAGCGGCTCCTCCGCTTGGCGGGTCCACAACCAGGCTACGCAACATGGCTTGGCGCAGATCGGTACCGAGTTGGTCGGGCACGGTGTGGGCGAGGCGATTGTGGGGGATCAGGGCTTTTTGCGATTCGACCAGGCGCTGGGCCAGGAACGACACGGCGAAGAATGCGCGCATGGGATCAATGGATCGCGCGAAGGCATGGACGATGGGATGGCTCCTGCGCAGGCCCAGGTGGACGCGGCCGAGCTTGCGGGCGGTGTCGGCGACCGGCTTGTTGGGTTCGCCGTCGTCGTCGAAAAGACCGGTCGCTGCGGCCAGACCGGCGCAGTCGCTCTCGAAATACGATGCCCGCACGCCCAGGTATCCCCGGCCGATGCCCCGGCGCAAGACGTCCGCGACGGAAGCATGTTCGAGAAGGGCGTTGATCTCGCCGAGCAGGGCGCGCTCGTTCGCGTCGAGTTCTTGCTCGGCCACGCGGAACGTGTGCGGTGTCAGCAGGGCGGGATCGACGATACCGCGATCGACCAGGTTGCCGATGGTGTCCGTGTTGTCGCGGATGGTGTCGAGGTTGATGACGTCGGGACCGAACGCGGCCTTGAAGATCGTGTCGTAGGCAGCGGGCGCCTCGACATCGTGCGCGTGCAGCACCGGGGCGACGATGAAATCGTGTCGGAACGCCCCGCCCAGCCAACCTTCGTTATTGGCACTTGGCACATGAAACACTGGCAGATCCGAGGTCCGGCGCCGGGCGATGTCAAGCAACGAGACCCGGTCGCGCTTGCCGCAGAGGCGGTAGACGGGGGCCTCAGCCAGCAGAGCCAAAACATGATCGCTGACTGCGCTACCCGCGAGGCACGTTTGGATGTGGCGGCCGAGGCGATCGCTAAGAACATACTGATTGTTGACCACGAGTCGAAGGTAGCCTTCCGAATCCGGTGGCAGCCGCGCAAGTTCCTCGCTGAGCGCTTGCTCAAGCGCCGTGCCGAGCGCCCGGACCATGCGTTCATAGACCGCATCCAAGTAGAAGCTGTCGCGGCTGATGGTCGCGACGAGATCGTTGCAGTTGATCACCGCCGAGATCACGGGAAGCCACGGAACCGCACGTAGCCGCAGATCGCGGAGATCCCCTGTCGTTCCGTGGCCACCAGTCGTCAGTGCGCCGATGCTCAGGTCCATCAGACGTTCGTAGCGCCGAAGAACGGTCACGTGGGTGCCATGCCAATTCGGGCACAGGAATCCGCGGCATTGATCGTGTTCGAACACGGGCAAGCCGTCCCGCTGCGCTTCAAGCCACACCGATGCCGCTGGCTTGCCGTCGATGGTGACGGGGCAAGGAAAGTGTCGCAGGGCCTTCCTGGCCGCGCGCACGCAATTGCGGGGTGCATCTTCGTTGTCGACCTCGACCGTCACGCGCGTGCCGAAATCGGGTGCGGCCTTGTGGACCTTCGCGGTGAGGACCGGCCGTCGCGCTGGCTCGGGTACGGTGAAGACCAGCTCGACGCCGTGCCCCTCGCAGCGCGTGCGCACCACCACCCGCCGCGTGCCAAGGGCTGGGTTGAAGATCGAGAAGAACCCGATGCCGAACTTTCCAATCTTGGTCTCGTCGTGATCTTTGTCCGTGCCGCCTAATGTGACGAGCAGTTTGAGACGGTCGCGGTTCATGCCTTCACCCCAATCCGTGATGGAAATGGAATGCGCGTCGGTGACGATTTCGGCGCGACGGTTCTCCCAAGCGACGCCTGACGGATAGCTATCGATGAAATTCTGGATCAGTTCGGCGAATCCGCGCGATGGATCGCCGCCGAACTGGCGTGAGATGAGTTTGCTCCAAGCCTCGTCGAGATCGATCTCGAGGCCGTGTGGCATTTCCAGGGTCTGGACGATGTCGGTCAGCGGGGTNNTTGGCGACGGCGTCCGCCACCAAAAGATCCTCGCGGGCTTCGTGCGAGAGCTGGGGAAGAATGCGCTGGCTGGGATCGGTGAGTGCGATGGCGAGTCCCCAGTGCCCCGCGAGGGTCGGGTGGTGGTCCGCCAGTGTGAACAGCCGAGAAATGTCTGAATGGTTGAGGTTGAGGACTACTGTGTCGCCACGCAACAGAAAGCGATGCGTGCGGCAGGGGCTCCGGCCGTCGCTGCCTACCAGGTAATTCACCTTCCATTCAATGGCCGCGAGATCCGACTGGGCTTGCTTAGCCTCTTCGCCGACTTTGACCGCCACGGCTTCAGAATTGGCGCTG
>PMZX01000015.1 GCA_003170035.1 Myxococcales bacterium
AAGTGGGGGCAACTCTGGGGGCAACTTTCTACCCTGCTTTCCGCAGCCCCCTTGTTTTGTAGGCCATTCGCTGCACAGTTTGACCCTGCCTTCCTGGTCGATGAAACTGGCGCGCAAATTCTTTCGCTTATCGGAAAGCCCGCACTTCGTCCCAACCCACCAGGATCATGCCATTGGCGATTGCAGGTGCCGACGTGGCGTCAAACGAAGCAACATGGACGTCCGGGCGAAAACGCCACAGCACCCGCCCGCCCGCGCAATCGAGGGCCAGCAGGTTCCCCTGCTCTGCTAGAACGTAATATACGTCTCCTGCCACGATGCCCGGACTGTCGATCGACGGTGGTCTTTCCACTTCGGGTAGGTGCTCGGCCAAATCGGTACGCCAGACCATTTTGCCGCTGCTGGCCTCCAGGCAAAAAACCACTCCATTGGCATTGCCAAAAAAGATGCGGTCTCCGGCGAACACGGGCCTTGAGTTGATGAGGGGAAGCCCCGACTTGAATTCCTCGCCTCCCGCAGCAAAACTCCAGACAGACTTTCCGGTAGCGAGTGATGCCGCTTCGATGGTCAAAGGCATCCTTGCCCACACCAGGAGCTCTCCGGCCACGATCGGGCCGGAGACAACTTTCATCTCGGAGTGGCAGAACTCCTCCACCTCGCACTCCGCCACGCCGACCCGGTAGATGGTCCAGCGGGCCGGCATATAGACATGACGTCCATCCGCACAGCAGCCCTTGTAGTTGTACGCCTTGCCCGACATGTCCGGTTCCCACAGGGCTGCTCCGGTATTCGCATCGAGCACGGCAAGATGATCATCCGCCAGAAAGACCCTGCCATGCGTGACGAGGGCGGGGCCGGTGTTGAAGAGTTGCGGCCCTAGGTCGTCGTCTGGGTTCTCTCTCTGCGGCGATGTATGGTGCCACAGGGTTTCGCCGGACGCGAGAGACAGGCACAGGCAGTTGGTCGCCCGTCCAAAGTAGACCTTGTCGTCGTCGATGGCAGCTGTCCCATGGAGTCCGGCGGCGTCGAGCTTGCGCTCCCAAAGCTTGCTGCCGTCATGCACGTTGATTGCCACCAGGAGGTCCGGCAAGCACGGCACGATAGCGACCCTCTCCGTCGCAGCGATGCCACCCGTCGCCGGGACAGACACCTGCCATGCTGGCGCCAGTGGGGGACCGATCCGAATTCGCCAGTTGCCGGTGCGGCGGTCGTTGCAGCCACCCGTATTCCAGGCCGCGCTCAACCCTGTCAATTGATGCACTCCATCGACGAATACGTCGGAAGCGTCGGCGTGGGCCCGTTGCAGCAATTGCTCAGCGTCTTCCAGCTGCCCCAGCACGTACTGGCAAGCAGCCAATCCGGCCAATGCGCGCGGCTGATCAGGNNACTCCTGAGGCGATTCCACGTCGGGGCGAGCGCCCGACTTCATCTGCTGGATGAGCTCCGGGGAGAGGCCAAGCACCTTTTCCATCTCCTCGTCCGTCGCTCGATGCACGCCGGGTACCTCCTCACCGTGTGAAACTCTGTCCATATCAGCCTGGAACCTCGCCCACGCCTCTGGCGTCTTCAGGCAATCGAGGAACCTTGCTTCTGCGGGCGTTTGCGGACGGTCAGGGTCATTGTTCACGTATCGGTACGGCGCACCTTCCACCCCCTCGGGAGCGCTGGCGTGAACACCAGCCTGCCGGTCGGCGTCGCCGCTGTCGAACCACCCTTGACTGGCTATGGCGGCCGCCACGCTCTTGACGAAGGGCTCGGCGGCGCCACCTTCCTCCTGCGCTCTACGGATGGTCTGGACGGCTTGCACACGGTTCCCATACACCGCGTGAAGTGCCGCGAGTCCGGCCCAGGCCCGAGGCTGCCCCGGGAAAATTCTCAGCGACTCGACCAGGCTTCGCGCAGCCGCGTCATAGTCCTCTTCTGTCTGGTCCCGCTCGGGGTCGGTGATGATTTCGATGGCCCGTTCGGTCAGCTGCTGGGGAGGCTCCCTGCCCTTGGCCTGGTTCTCAAAGTACCTAAGAGTCCCTTTGGCAATGCGATTCTCTGGCTCGATGGCGAGCGCGGAGTTGACCAGAGCTGTCGCTTCTTCCTCCTGTCCGACCAGAAACAGAACTTGCGCGGCAAAGGTTCGCAATTCTGGCGATCTCGGAAAGAGAGCGACGACGATTTGTGCGTTCTCCAGAGCCGCAGCCACCAACCGACTGTCGTTCTTGCCGGAGGGGCTCTCCAAGAGTGCCGTGAAGCACTCGGACCGCAGGACCAGAAGATGGCCCACGGCCCGGCCGCCGAGCCGGAGGCGAGACACGGCCGCCAATAGGCCTCCCTCGACGGTAGGGCCTGACTCTTGGATCTGCGCGGCCAGCTCGGCCCAATCCTTGTGATCCATTTCAGAGGAACCCACCATACGATCGTCCATCGCCAGAGCACGGAGATGATCCAGCTTGGGCTCGACTCCCTCGTGCAGGCCCAGGATTCGATCGATGACGGCAAGTGCATCTGCTACACGGCCCTGGTCATACAGATCCTCGGCCAGCTTCAGGTCAACCGCCGACCCTTGGAGCCCTGCCGCGGCGCCGCTTTCGTGCCTTTTTCTTCTTGTGCTCATTGCTCTTGCCTCCACTTGGGGTTGTTGCCGGGTTGTTGTGTTCCAGCCGAACGCAGCAGCTCACTGTTGCTGAATCGTCGTTCGTTCCCGCGCGCGTCGACGAGGAGCTGGTCTCCGCTGCCGCGAGCAATGGACATACCGCGTATCGGTGCTTCCACCGGTAGGCAAGCCACCTCGCGGCCCGAGCTTTCGGTCCATAGCCGACAAGTATTGTCATGGCTTGCTGTCATGACCAAGTCCGGCAGCGCCCGGTCGCTGAACACGCGGTACACACCCGCAGAATGCCCATCACACTGTGCGATTTGCCTTCCGCCCCTCGCATCCCAGATGCGGCACGTTCGATCCTCACCCACCGTGGCCAGGTGTCCGGCGGAAGTGAACTGCAGCCAAGAGATCGACCTCGCGTGGCCTCGGCACTGCGAGACCATACTCCCCGTGCGTACGTCCCAGACCGTACCTACTTGACCTGCTCCTCCTGCGGCGAGCAGCTCGCCATCTGGGGAGAAGGCAACGGAGTTCAGAGCCCCCCTCGTGTCGGTAGTCAGCTCGCGCACACGACGGTCATCCATTGAAACCAGGAAGCACTTTCCCCGCCCCCCTGAAGCCGCCAGCAGAGAGCCATCGCCTGAGAACTGTACGCTCAGAACAGGCTTTGCCAGCTCCTCAACGGCAAAGACACAGGTCCCATCGCGAATGCGCGAGAGGCGGCAGGCGCCGTCGTCTCCTCCAGAGGCCAGAAGCTCTCCGCGCGGACTCCAGTCGACGCACCTGACGTGGCCGGCGTTTGCGAAGAAGCGAAAGGCGTCGTGTGATGAATCGTTCTCCTGGACGATGATGTCGGCTCCGGCGAGTAGCGCCCTGCTCTCGCCGTCGGGAGCGAAGGCCACTGCCTGAACGGTTTCGTCCGCCGATAGGAGGTCCGCCGCCTCGCTGGCCTTTGACGACACGGCCACCGGCGAGACAGACGGCGTTTCGCCCGGCACGTCCAGCGTTGCCAGGAGAGAGTAGCCGCCAACTACTAGATTTCGCGAGTCCGAGGAGAAGGCAAGCGACTCCACGCCGCGCGGGAAGGAGATTCGTTGGCAGAGCCGCTCACTTTCGAGATCCCGGATGCAAACCACCCCAGGGATGCCACGGCCAGAGGTTCCGCTGCCGGAGGCCAGAAGGGATCCATCAGGTGAGAAGGCGAGGCATCGCACCTCATCCGGGTGCCCCGCCTGGGCCGATATCTGCCCGAGCCCGCTCCGCGCCATTCGGCATCCTGGAAACGCGCATAGGATCCGTGCAGTTGCGGCGTCCAATACGACCACCGACCCTCCCGCGCTGCCATAGGCGATTCGGCGGCTGTCGCTCGCGAACGCCATGGCCGAGACGCTGGACCCTTCGAGTTTGCCGCAGATCGGCTCGCCGCCACTTTGCAGGTCGCAGATGGCGACCTTGGATAGCCAGCCAAGCACGGGGTACTCCTTCTGTTTGACGATGGTGAAGGCCAAGCGAGTGCCGTCTCCGTTGATGGAAATGCACAGCCACGGATCCATCGGGAGCGTGGCCTGTGCGGCCGCTCTGCTCCGAACCGGTCCCAGGCCGATGATCTCCACGCTCCTCCACACCTCTGTGCCTTTACGGACGAAAGCCAATGTCGATCCGTCCTCGGACAGGACGGCTTTGCTGAGCTCAGACCTCTCTACTTGCCTCCGCCCATAGAGCCGGAAGGAGGCGGCATCGTACGCGTCGAGGCGCCCTCTGGCGTCGACAGCCAGCAGATAGTGTCCATCTGGCATCCATCCAATGGCAAGAATGCGTGCATCCGTATCTCCAAGATCGGCAATCGGTGCGTCGCCTTTCATGTCCCAGAGCTCAAGACGCCAGCTCGTACCGCTCTGCCTCACGGCGGCGAACTGCGCATGACCGGGGCGGACAGCCAAATCTGCGAAGCAACCGTCCTCGCAAAGAACACGCCGCGCAGACTCGTCGGGCGATGGCTCGTCGCCATCGTCGCGCAGCCGAAACCATGGTCGTCCGACTCGTTCTTGCCAGGAGACCGCATGGCGCACAAGCATCCCCAGCCCTGCCTGGCGCTTGGCAACCGGCAAGACGGAGTTGTGAATCTGCTGAACGACAAGCGCCGGCATCCTGCGCAGGATGTGCGTCTCCGCCCGGAGCGTTCGTTCTAGCACCTCCAAGACTTGCAGAGCCTCCTTGTCTGCCCGAGCGCTGCTTCGCGAGAGCTCGGTGCGCGCCATCGTCAGGTCTTCGACCACGGGGGCTGGCCCAAACGCTGAAGTCTTCGCGTATAGGAAGTCAAAATCGGTCAGGAGGGCGAACAAGTCCTGCAGTTGGCCGGCTTGCGCATACTGCCAGGCAAGCTCGTCGGCCTTACGCACGTTGGGCGAGCCGTAGTCACTGTCACCCGACCGACGGCTCCAGAACGGCTGCTCTTGGAAGTATGCCGCCACTTGCGCGTGGGCTGACCTTTCCACCTCCGGGTCGCTCAGGTATCGCCGCTTCACCGCCTCGGGAAGATACCGGTGGGCGAACGTGATCAGTGTCTCGCGGCGGTGAAGGTATGAACGCAGCTGCCGCAGGACAAGTGGGATGGCATCCCGAGCGTCTGATGTGGCGTTCAAATCCCGGAGCTCACGCTCCGAGAGTCCCCGCCGCGCGGCTGCTAGCGAGATCAGTATCCGGCGCACCGGCTCCCCGCCGAAGTCATCTTCGAGCCTGGCGATGACCTGAGCGAAGATTGCCGCGATCGCGTCCTTCCCTGACGGCAGGCCGGCTATTCTCTCATTGAGCCGTTCGAACGATCCGAAGCCTCGTAGCTCCTCCAAGGCTACCAGTAGGAACAGCGGGGTTTCGGTCGCGGGGTTGCCGAGCAGACGCGATACTTGCGCGGGGTCCAGCGTCTTCGCCGAGAGCGATGGTACCTCCTTGAGGATCGCCAGGCGTTCCTTCGCAGTCAGCGGTTGGACGCGCTCCTCGGGAAGCCCCATCGCCCTGGCGTGGCTCAAGACTGCCTGCTCGCGATCTGGGGCGTCGGTACAACTCAGGACGATTTTCACTCTCGGCGGCAGCTCCCGGGGTAGCCACGCAGTTCCGTACGCCGTGTCCAAATCGTCGAGCTCGTCGACAGCGTCAATGACAAAGACGCAGGTTCGCCCTACCGGCACCTTCTCGATGAACTTGCGAAAGGCAGCGCAAAGCTCGTTCGGGTGATCCGGGACAACATCGGTCAGTTTCAATCTCGCCTTCAGAATCTCGCAAAAACGCTGAAGTGTCTGCCTGAGACTGTTCGACGACGGACTGGCACCCACGAAGTGGGGCACGGGTATGTCAACCTGGCCTTCAATCGCGCGGTACAGACGCGCCAGGATGGCGGACTTTCCCGAACCCGCCCCGCCCGTCACGAGCAGAGGAAACCGCGTGCTGTCTCGAAGGTAGTCGAGCAGCCGGCGGTGGATTCCCTCGCGCTCAACGTACACGCGCAGGCGCGACTCGATGAATCGTTGATGGTAGTCGAGCTCGTCGGCAATCGGATCACTTCTGGTCTTCGCCTTGGCCTTGAGCTTGAGATCTTCCATCAGCGCACCCCAGAGGTCTTCCTCTACGCGGTGACTGAACGCCTCCAGGCCTACCAGTTTTCCCCGAGACCTGGTCACGCTCTCGATCGCGTCGCTGCTCCACCTCGCAGGGTACGACACCATCACGCGGCATCCCGATCGACAAATGCGTTGCTTGAGGTCCTCGAGTCGACGAGCGCGATCAGGAGCGAGGTCCTGATAGACCGAAGAGCGCAAATCCTCAGGTACATCGTCGAGTGCCGACGGGTCGCGAATGTAGAAGAACGCTCGCCTGTGCATCGCGGGATTGTTCAGGACCGCGTGCATGATTTCGATCTCGGTTATCGACTTGCCCCTGAGAGGCTTGGTCCAAGGGTACTTCTCGATTGCGGCATCCGGCACCCTCGCAAGCACCGAACCATACCGGTTACCAAGGACTCCAATGAAGAAGGGCCGACAGTCGTCAATCTGCTGGAGGCATAGGTCGAGTACCCGGTCATTCTCCGCCTGCTCGACCGTCAAACCCCAGCGGAGATCGATGTCAACAAGATGAACTCGGTGTGCTTCGAGGCGTTCTCTCAACGTCGGGAACACGACCTTTACGAGTTGATCGCGCTCAGCGTGCATATCGGAGAACGTGGATGAGATGAAGACTCGTGCCGTGCGCCAAGCCCGAGCTGTGCTGGTGCCTTGCCGGGTCGATGGCCGCTTCTTCATGGCGTGGAGTCCCCCCTCTCACCGCACGCGAGACCAGCGCCCCCGGCCGAAGGCTCGGGCAGTCTCGGGATCTCTTGGGCCAAGACATAGGTCTCTAGCACGTGGGGTAGTGAGCATAGGCATCATGGAAGTATGGCGTCCACGAGCATTTTTCCGGCATTCACGCCCGCACGCCCTAGCCAGGCCAAGCTATCCCCCTATACCCAGGGATCGCTCCCTGGCGCCTTGCCTCCTCACCGCAGAACCCACAATGGGACCTGGCAAACCTCTAAGTGGACAGCATGGGCGCGTCCCTGCTGGGACAGGATGCCGACAAGATCGTGGGCCTGGGCAGGTGCGCACCGGAGAAGAGCAAGACCGTCCTGGTCGCAACCGGTTGGACGTGTCCGCCAGAAATCGGGTCACGTGGCCAGCGGCGGGGGATTCGGTCTCAATTTCCTGCTCAAGGCGTTGGGGGTCTACGGCGAACCGTGATCATTTTGGCTTTCGTAGGGCGAATACAACCTTGAACCGAGGCACCCGCACGGCGACTGGCTCGCCGTCGCGCTCACCGGGCGTGAACCGGCATGCCTTGAGTGCGCGCACAGCCGCTTCGCTCAATCCATGACCTAGGCCCTTTAGGATCATCACGTCACGAACCCAGCCGTCTTCGCCGACCACGATATCCAGGACGACCGTGCCTTCCAGACCGGCCTGGCGTGCCTCCTCGGTATATCGGCCGGCGCAATCACCCAAGGGCAAGGGCATCTTCGTCACCTCGGCATACCACCCGAACCTCCTGACCGTCGCGTTCCCCGCAGCAGGCGTGGGTTCGCGATGCACAGCGACCGTCGCCGGGACGGCCTCGGCTGGAAGAGCCGCCTCGGTTGGCGCAGGAGGTGGCGTGGTCTCAGTCTGGTGCGCACATCCAGAGCCAAGCAGAAGCAGTGACGAAACAAGTGCGCCCAATCGAGAGGCCCTGATGTCGCACGCTATCACATCGGCTATCCCCGCACGCTCAATGCGATCCGGGTCATCAACGAAGGGACGACACGATGACGAACCTCCTCATCCTCGGCGCGAATGGACAACTCGCGCGCAATACCACCCGTGTGTTCCTGCGCGACACCGATGCGAAGTTGACGCTCTATTTGCGTCGCGCCAGTCGATTGAGCAATGGGGGCACCCATTTTCGCCGAT
>PMZX01000107.1 GCA_003170035.1 Myxococcales bacterium
CCGGCCAAGATCTCGTTGCCGACCTTGATGCCCTTGCCGGTATTGGGGTTCACGGTCGGCGCGGGCACGGTGAGGGGCCGATAGAAATAGGTATCGTTGTCCACAAAGGTCGAGGCACCCTTGGTGCGAATCCGGGCACCGACGTTGATCGCGGTTCGCAGCACCCCGAAGCGACCCCAGTTTGCGTCCACCACCGCTGAGGGCTGGAAGATGAACTGCCCCTCGCCCATGAAATGGTTCTTGTCGCCGGTCGGCAGCACCATGCTGGGCAGCAGGCTGACTCCGATCTTCTTTCGGCTGGGGTTGATGAGGCGGATCTTCGGGTGGATGACCAGGTCCCCGATCCCTTGGGCGTCCATCTGATAGTGCACATCGCCGTTGATGATCCCCGGGGTTTGCCGGTCCGGAGGCGTGCCTTCTCCGGTGAGCACAACGATCGGCAGTACCAAGCCGACTTGCAGGCCCAGATGGTCGCCCTGGATGAGGCCGATGGCCCCCTGCAGGGTGGTCGTGATCAGGTTGTTGACCGACACGGCCGAGCTGGTCGCGGTATTGGGAATGACCCCCTTGAGCTGCAGAGGTTTCCACGCGATGGTGGAAACCAGACCGAAGGAAAAGTCGAGCGGCGCGAGAATCTGGGCACCGTTCAGGGTGAAATAGCCTTTCGAGTCGGCCGCCGGGCGGAACACCTGGAGGTCAATCGGACCGGTCTTGAGCCCAGGTGTTGGCTGTGCCTGCGCCGGCCAGGCGACGCAGAGCAAAGTCGTCGTGAGAGCGAGACCGAACACGTGCTTGCGAAAATCCATGCGTTTCTCCGTCGGGTACGAAGCGGGCGGGTCCTGCGGCCAACACAACGAGCGTTCGCGGGGCACCGGCCCCTATATATCAGTGGCCCGATCTCTGGTAAAGGGGCGCGATTCAACCGTGGACGCTACCGTGGCCAGGGTTCTGACCGGGCACCTCGCGAAACCCTTCGGCCACGGCCGCGCGACCACAGCTACCGCCGCCATGGCGACCCGCCCGGCCAAGACGTCGCGACGACAAACATGAGCAACTGCGGGATGTTACGCCAGCAGGTGTAAAGCGACGCTATAACATGGGAACCCTCAAAGGGCTACTACGCGGCTAGGAGAGAAGGCCGGTGAGTTGGCGGACGATCCCGGCACGGATGCTGCCTCCCAGCGGCCCCAGCAGGAACCCCAGGTCAAGCGCGACCCGCACGTGCGTCTCCTCCACATCCAGAGCGGCCTTCAGCCCCTTGCGCGTCACGATCAGTCGCGTTTCACCATCCCAGCGGCAGGTTGCGTTGTACTCGCTCTCCAACCGGGAGGTTGCTCCCATGATGCGACTGCGGGCCTCATCGCGCGATAGGCGGTGGGGAATGTCAACGTTCACTCTCGGCATCGATTGCAACTCTAGCACGGAGGTTTGCCGGCAGAAGCCCACGCGCTGATCCGCCGGCCTCAGGGCCGCAAGCGTTCCGAGAGCGCCACAGGGAACTCTCGGATGTCACCCTGCCTGTCCACACAGGCGTGTACGGTGTGGCCGGTGGCCAGCAGGTCATCACCGCGCAGCACCTTGTACTCGAAGCGGAGCGATGCGCGCCCCAACTCGGCGAGCGTAGTCTCGATGACCAACACGTCTTCGTAGAAGGCGGGCCGCTTGTAGTTGACCTTGGCCTCGATGACCGGCAGGTAGATGGCATGCGTGCTCTCCACATCGCGCCAGCAGGCGCCCCTCTCACGCAGGAAGTCGCTGCGGGCCGCCTCGAAGAACCGCAGGTAGTTGCCGTAGTAGACGACGCCCATCTGATCGGTGTCACCGTAGATCACGCGAATTTCAGTCTTGGCCATTTACCCTCCTGGGTGCTCCGAATATAAACTACCGGCTATGCCTCTCATCTTTGAAGAAGTCCACGTTGCCCCTGACAAGAAGCGTGTCAACCAGGAGTGGTTCATCCTCTCCAACACAGGTGCCTCGCCGGTCAGCACGGCAGGCCTGCAAGTCATCGTGAACGTGCCGGGCAAGCGCGGCTCGGTGATGGGTCAGATCGACCCGGGCTTCCTTCTGCAGCCGGGCGAGAAGATACTCATCGTCAGTGGTGTTCCCGGGAAAGTTTCCCAGGGCGAGCCTCCGGTACGCGAGGGCATGCGCACCTACCATCTGTTTCAGCGCGAGGGCCTCCTGCGCGGCAACGGCACGACCCTACGGTTCGCCATCAACCAGGTAGACATCGCCCGGGTGACTTTTGACAAGGACGCCCCTCACGGAGTGGCCGCGGCCAAGTGACGCTGGTGCGCCCGCGGGCGCTAGATCTCCGTTATCTCTTTCTCTTTCTTCGCGACTAGTTCATCCACCCTGACCACCGCCGCGTCGGTGGCCTCCTGCACCTTCTTCAAGCCCGCCTTCTCCTCGTCCTCGGTGATGTCCTTGTCCTTGAGGAATTCCTTCAGCATCTCGTTGGCGTCGCGGCGGGCGTTGCGCAGGCCCACCTTGGACTCCTCGGCCATCTTCTTGACCATCTTGACCAGATCCTTGCGCCGTTCCTCGGTGAGCGGCGGCATGGGCAGGCGGACGATCTCACCATCGGAAGACGGGTTGAGGCCGAGCTGCGACGAACGAATCACCTTCTCGATCTCGGGGATGAGCGACTTCTCCCAGGGTTTGATGGTGATGAGGCGCGGGTCGGGCGCGCTCACCGACGAGACTTGGTTGAGCGGCGTGGGCGTGCCGTAGTAGTCCACGCGCAGCCCGTCGAGGATGGCCACATTGGCCCGCCCGGTGCGCACCTTGCCCAGATCCTTCTTGAGTGCGTCGATCCCCTTGTCCAGGTTCGCCTGCAGATCTTTGAGAACGTCACTTACCATGGGAACGCTCCTCCTCCGTCACCGGCGGACTGCCGGTGTAGCTGGTGCGCGGTTCGCGCCGGTCCTCGACGACGAGGGTACCGAGCGGCTCCCCGAGCACGACCCGCCGGACGTTGCCCGGCTTGGTCATGTTGAAGACGAGAATGGGCAGCTTGTTGTCGTGGCACAGCGAGATGGCCGTGGAATCCATCACCGCCAGGTTCCGGTTGAGCACATCCAGATAGGACAGGCGCCGGAACAGGCGCGCGTCCGGGAATTTCTGCGGATCCTTGTCATACACGCCGTCAACCCGGGTGGCCTTCATCACGATGTCAGCCCCGATCTCCATGGCGCGCAAGGAAGCCGCGGTGTCCGTGGTGAAGAATGGGTTGCCCGTGCCCGCGCCGAAGATCACCAGTCGGCCCTTTTCCAGGTGCCGGATGGCGCGCCGGCGGATGTAGGGCTCGGCCACCTTCTGTACCTCCAGTGCCGAGAGCACCCGCGTCTTGGCCCCGCGCGATTCCAGAGCATCCTGCAGGGCCAAGGCATTGATCAGTGTGGCGAGCATGCCCATGTAGTCGGCGCTCGCCCGATCCATACCGGCCGTGCTGGCCGCCACGCCCCGGAAGATGTTTCCGCCGCCGATGACCAGGGCCAACTCGACACCCAGGCTGTGCACGTCGATGAGTTCGTCAGCGACCTGGGCCAGCACCGCGGGATCGATCCCCCCGCCCTTCGCGCCCATCAGCGCCTCGCCCGACAGCTTGAGCAGGATGCGGCGGTACTTGACCCCGGGTGCCAAAGGCGGGCGCACCGCATGCGCAGCAGCCAGAGTCTGGCCCGCCGGCAACGCGACCCCCGCCTGGACGATCGCAGAAGGCAGATCCGCAGAAACGGCTCGCTTGCCTCCGGCCCTGCGCTTTCCCCTCCCGGCGTCCACGTCTGCCTCGCTAGGCCTGGCCGGCCTGCCGCTTCACCTCGTCGACGAAATCGTCAGCGCGCTTGGCCAGACCCTCACCAACCTCGTAGCGCATGAAGCGCCGGATCTTGATGTTCTCGCCGATCTTCCCGATCAGGTCGGTGAGCAGGCCGCGGATATCCTTCTTGCCCTCGCTGTCCCGCATCCACACCTGCTCGAGCAGGCAGACCTCTCTGATCCACTTGGCCATCTGGCCCTCGACGATCTTCTGCATGACCGGCTCGGGTTTCTTCTGCTGGCGCGCAAGCTCCACGCGGATGGAACGTTCCTGATCGAGCACAGCCGCCGGAATTTCATCCTGGGACACGTACTGCGGGCTCATGGCTGCCACCTGCATNNCGCGATCCGTGCATGTAACCCGCGATGATGCCCTCGGCCGCGATGCGCGTGGCCTTCTTGGCCGCCTGGGCGACGCCCTTCTTGCGCAAGTACTCGACCGCCTTCTCCATGTCGCCGCCACACTCCTGCAGGGCTTTCTTGCAATCGGACATGCCGGCCTGGGTGCGCTCGCGCAGGTCCTTGATCATCTGGGTGGAAATCTCACTCATATCAATCGTCTCCTGCTGTCTTCAAGAAAGCCTACTTCTCGCCCTCGTCCTCGGGGGACGCGGCCGCCTCTGGCTCGGGCATGTCGCCCCGCCGCCGGGACACGACCTCGACCCGCGGCCCTTCACCGCCGGACGACACACGGATAGTCTGCACCTCGTTCTCGCCTTCGCCCTGAGCATGCGCCGCCGTGGCCCGCTCACGCGCCAGCTTCTGGCCGAGGATGCAGGCATCGGCGACCTTGGTCGCGAACAGACGGATGGCCCGGATGGCGTCGTCGTTGCCAGGGATGGCGTACTCGATCAGGTCAGGGTCGCAGTTGCTGTCCACCATGGCCACGATGGGGATCTCCAGCTTGCGCGCCTCGCTCACCGCGATGTGCTCCTTGACCACGTCGACGATGAACACCGCGCCGGGCAACTCGCCCATGGCCTTGATGCCACCCAGCGCCTTTTCCAGCTTCTCCTGCTCGCGGGTGAGGTTGATGACCTCTTTCTTGGTCAGGCGCTCGAAGGTCCCATCGGTGCCCATCTTCTCGATGGCCTGCAGGCGCTCGATGGAGGCCTTGACGGT
>PMZX01000501.1 GCA_003170035.1 Myxococcales bacterium
TGACTCGCGCATCGGCGGCTGGCACATCGGCGGTTCGCGCATCCGTCGTGCCGGGTTTGCCGAACTCCACCAACTGCTGTCCGCACGCCGGCACCAGGAATAGCAACGAGAACAGCGCAGTACCTTTGAATGTCTTCATGTTACTTGCTCCCGTCATTGAGGATGATGAAGTGGACAACGAACTCGACGCGTCGGTTGTTCTCACGGCCTGCGATGGTGGCATTGGTGTCGACTGGAACCGAAGAGGCGAAGCCTGTTGGGACCAGGCGCTCTTTTTCAATGCCGTGCGCCACGAGGTAGTCGAGCACTGCCTCGGCCCGTTTTTCGGAAAGCGTCTGATTGTGGTCGTCGCTTCCCTCGGACGAGGTATGCCCCTCGACCTGCACGCGGAAGCCCTTGTTGTCCTTCAGTGCCTGCACAACTTCATCGAGCACGGGGAACGAGACATCTTGGAGAACTGCCTGGTCCCAGGCGAAGTAGATCCTCTCCTTCAGCTCGAGCTTATCCCGCTTGATGACGAGCTTCTTGTACGTCGGGCAGCCCCAGTTNNTTGTCACGGTCGGGGCAGAGGAAGGTCTCGATGGTGCGGACCTCTGCGGCGGCAACGGCCTCGCGTTCGCGCTGGATACCGGTGCCCACTTCAAGGCTGACGCCCAAACTCAAGATCTTGGCGTCGTGGTTGTCGAAGCCGGTCCGTTCGGGCTGCTGCATGATGTGCAGGTAGCGCACGAAGGGTCCGATCCAGAAAGCGCGCGCCTCTCCGATGGGTACCGAAAGCCCAGCGGCAACCGCGAAGCCAGCGCGGTTGAGTCCGCCAGTGCGGACGTAGAGCGCGTCAGCGTCCGCCCACGGCGAGATGGCGTAGAACGCGTCGTGGTCGGGGACATCGTGTGGCCGCTTGACCCGCAGACCTCCGCCGAAGGTCCACGCTGTCCCAAAATCGCCCAGGGCGTTTTCGGCGGGCAGCGCCATGAAGCTCACGCTGGGCCCGACGTCCAGGTATTTGTTCAGAGTCCACAGGGCCTTGACGGTTTGTCCCCCGCCGACCTTGAAAACATCCGACTGCGGATCAGTCAGCGGAAGCGCCACCCCGGGCTCCACTTTCAGAGCGAAATCGCCGACCTGCGCTGGCATGGGGTTGTGGCCCGAGGTCTCGGCCTCGGATACTTGGGTGAACGGGCCGAGCAGGAGCAAGGCCGCGCCTGTGATGGCGGCCTTCGCTGAGCACGCCAGTCGGGAATCTTGGGTCATTTTTTTCTCCGCGTACGTTTGGTTTTGGCGGAGATCGTCCCCCGCACAATTGGTTCTTCCCGGCCCCAACGGTCGGGGGCCGTACGTCTCGGCACGGGGCTACAGCACTTTTCGGGCCACCAATGAGAAGCAAATAGGTTCAGGTAGTTACGTCGCAAGACGGTTCCAAAAGACCGGCCGATTCAATCGAAGTGACGTACCACCCCCCTCAATTCGAGGAGGGCAAGGGCCAATGTGCGCGGACGATCAGTCAAAGCCGCTCTGGGCGGTTGTCACGCTTTGGTGGCGCTGAAGTGCAACCTATTGCGGGAAGACGACCAGCGTGACCTGACCGGCAGCGGCCCACTCGGCGGCGAACCCCTCGCGGCTGTTCACCCGTAGTCCCCGGGCCGGATCGATAGTGAGAATGCGCTGCTTTTCCCGGTTGACACCTACGACCACCTCGTAGTGGGAGTACGTACTCCGGCCGTAACGTTTCATCAAGCCAACCAAGACCGGATGGTGCTGATGGATCTCGCGATCGAGGTCGGCGAACTGCCCCGGGATGACGAAGGCCTGCAGGCCCTGTCGGCGGGCGAAATCGCGGAGGGCCGCTGCCCTGATGCCCCGCTCGGGCGCGGGCGGGTTGACGGCTGCTATACCGTCACGCGTGACCGGAAAGTGCCAATACCCGAGTACCATGGCCAGCGCAGCGGCACCACAGTCCTCGTTGCCGCTTTGGCGTACGGTGGGCACGCCCTCGACCAACTCCCAGCCCTCCTCGCCCGTCAAATCGGTGAGCGTGGCATTTTTCGCGGAGCCCACATAGCAGCCGTTCGTCAGAAGGCAGCCGAGGAGCGCGAGGCGCTTGAGGCTCGCGACGCGTGGTCTAGCCGTGTGGACGCGCACCGGAGACTAGCGGAGCAGGACAATGACAAGCACCACGACCAGCACCACAACCAGCACGCCAGTCCCGATGTAGATTCCCCCGCCGCCGCCCTCGAACTGGCCAAGCTGCGGGGCGGCCGCCTCGCGCGTGGCGTAGTCGCGGGTGCCGCCGACAGAGTCAGCCACCGGCGCGGACGCGACGAGTTGCCCGCCGGGAGCCTCGACCACCGCCGCCGAAGGCGCGCGGGGAATCCCAGCCTGCGCGATCAACGGAACGCAACAGAGAGCTACCAGCAACACACCTGTGATGAGTTTCTTCATGGAATGTCCTTTGCGACAGGTTTGGGGTGATGACCAACATCTCATGTGGAGCAGCCCAGCTTTGCCTTCGCGCCTTTGGAGTTGGAGCAATCTCCCGTGCAGGGGGTCGGCTCCAACAGCGTCAGGATCTTGCTCCATGTATCCTTGTGCACGGCCCTTCGAGGAAGTACGTGCCCCATTACGGTCGCCGACCTTGTTGCCTGTTGCACGCCTCGATCGAGTTGCCCCAAGTCGAGGTACTCCTCACCATCCAGGAGACGCGCGGCCGCCTCTGCGGTGCTCACGCTGGCGACTTCATCGTCAGAGAGCAGCTTCAGAACGCTTTCACGGGTCACATTCTCGGTTTGCATGTCATGTTTCATCTCGGTTCCCCTTCTCGAGTTTTGCATCAAATGCTGGTCAAACTGAGAATGCTGCACGATGTGTGCCGATGTCCTCACGGGTTGTCCTTTCCGGCGCGACGAGGCGTTTTAGGGGCGCGCACGTCCACCTAGCCAGTCAAGTTGAAGGACGACCTCATTCAATTCGAGTCAGTTGGGGTCGCCCAATCGCAACGTGTCAACGAGAACTGCAATCCGTGCCTACGCCTTGGCCCACGCGACCGCGCTTCCACGCCATGGCACGCATCGTGCTCCGTACCTTGTTGTAGACGACTTCCGAGCAAGAGCACGGTGGCCGCTTCCAGTAACCATTTTTTGGGCGACGAAAGCACCTTGTCTCGTCCTGAGGTGTTGCCATGAAAAGCAAACTGAGTATTGGCCTTTGTTTTTTGCTTCTGGGATCCGGCTTGGCCCAGGCCCAGGACATGACCGCCGTTGAGGATTCAAGGAACCAGGTCTCACCGCCTGGCCCTCCACCGCAGGCGGTAGAGCCGCCCACAGCGGCGCCAGATCAGCAGCCACCTGCGCCGCCCCAGCAGCCAGCCCCGCCAGGGCAAGCACAACCTCAGATTCAGCCGCGTGCAGGAGGACCGCAGACGGCCACGGAGGGCCAGTGGGTATACACAGGCGAGTATGGCTGGATTTGGATGCCCTACGGCGGCCAGTACACGTACGAAGGCACGGCCAGCGATGCTTCTCCCTATTCCTATGCGTACTATCCCAGCTACGGATGGATGTGGCTGGCGGCGCCCTGGATTTGGGGCTGGGGTGCCTATCCCTACTTTGGCCCGCGTGGTCCGAGCGGCTTTGGCTGGTATCGCGGACTGTACCGCTCCGGCTATGGATGGGGCGGATACCACGGTGGCGTCCGTGGGGGATACGGCGTCGCTGGCGGCAATCGTGCCGGGAATGGGTTCGGTGGTGGCGCGCGCGGCGCGAGTGTCTATCGCGCGGGCGGCGGATTCCGCGGCAGCGGCGGCAACACGCGCGCTGGCGGTGGCTTCCGCGGCGGCGGTGGCGGGGGCAGCTCGCGCGCTGGCGGTGGATTCCGCGGCGGTGGCGGCGGCTCGCGTGGTGGGGGACATGGCGGCGGACATCGCTGAGAGTTTGGCGGCGACGGATGGAAGTGGGAAGTGGATCGGTGGATGACTCGGCGGATACTCGTCCCCCGGCTCTCGAAGTGAAAGACCTCTCGGTTGGGTTCGATCGAACGACCGTCATCGAACGACTGTCTTTCGAGGTTCCGCATGGCAGCGCGCTCGCGATCGTCGGGCCGAACGGTGCGGGCAAGAGCGTTCTCGCCAGGGCGCTCATCGGTGCCCTGCCTCATGCGGGCACGATAGAATGGGAAGAAGGCACGAAGATCGGTTACGTGCCTCAGAAGCTCGATATCGAGCGGGACCTGCCCATCACGGGCGGTGACTTTCTGCACGCGAAGGCAATAGTCTCGCGCGCGTCCGAAGCTGACGTTGCCACTGTGCTGGGACTCGTGGGGCTCAAGCCAGAGTCCGCCGGTAAGCCCATCGGGGCGCTGTCGGGAGGCCAGTTCCAGCGGTTGCTGGTTGCGGCCGCGCTGGTCGGACACCCAACGGTCTTGCTACTCGACGAGCCCACCTCAGGCGTGGACGAGCCGGGCCAGGACACGATCAACCATACGCTCGATCGTCTTCGCGCCGAGCGCGGTTTGACCATTCTGTTCATCTCGCACGATCTGAGTGTCGTGTATCAGTACGCCACCAATGTGCTGTGTCTGTCGCGCGGGCATGCGTGCTTCGGCGCCCCGAGGACGATTCTTACCCCCCAGCTCCTTCAGGAGCTATACGGCGCGCCCGTCGCCTACCACGTTCACCATGACCTTCGACCTTAACGCCATCGCGCTTTCCGTTGCAACCGGCGCCGCCGCGGGCTTGGTCGGCTGCTTCGCTGTCATGCGCCGGATGACTCTCGCCGCGGACGCCATCTCGCATATCGCGCTTCCTGGCATTGGAGTGGCGATCCTGCTGCGTATTCACCCGATCCTGGGTGGCGTCGCCGCGCTCCTGGTGGGGACGCTGCTGGTCTGGGGCATCGAGAATAGGACACGACTTGCCACAGAGACGATTATCGGGGTGGTCTTCTCGACCGCGCTCGCCATCGGCAGCCTGATTACCTCCGGAGAGGAACTCATCGAAGCACTCTTCGGCGGCGTGGGGCACTTGACCGCGGTCGAGGCCACGTTCGGTCTTGTACTAGCGCTCGGCGTGATTGGGTTCGTTCTGTGGCAAAGACACCGACTCGTGCTGGCGCTGGTCTCTCCTGAAATCGCCCACACGGCTGGTATCAACGTCCCACGGTTGAACCTCTACTTCTTGCTCGTCTTCGCGCTGACCATCGCACTCGGTCTGCGCTACCTCGGGGTGCTGCTCGTCGGCTCGTTGGTGATCATCCCCGCCGCGACGGCCAAACGACTCGCCCGGAGCCTGCGAGGCATGCTGGTCATCTCCGTCGCCGTCTCGATCGCGTCGACGACACTGGGCACCTGGCTCTCTCTCGCACTGCACCGGACTCCAGGATCGATGATCGTCCTTGTGGCCGCGAGCTTCTTTCTCCTGAGCTTGCTGCGCCGATCGGGCACCTGACCGCCGATCCGGAAGTCAGCGCCCACAGGGCACGAGGTCGACCCGCGCGATGACCGGTGTCTTGCGTCTCAAGACGTCCTCGGTCGCGCGCACGAGCTCCTCGACGCTGGCGCCGTTCAGCGCCTCGTCGATCGCCACGCGTGCGACGACCCATGCCTGTCGCGGCCCGATGAACGTCACCACCAGCTCCGTTACCGCCACGATGCCAGGCTGGGCGGCAATCGTCTTTCCGATGCTGCCTCGCAGGGCTGCGGACGCCTGGCCCCCGATGAGGATGTCACCATTCCGTGCGGCGAGCTGAAAGGCGACAAGGCCGAGCAGGCTCCCAACCATGATGGCGGCGATTCCGTCGGAAATTCCGGACCCAGTGGCCTGGTGGAGCGCGATCCCCGCGAAGGCGATCAGGTTGCCGACCAGCGCCGCAGCATCCTCCGCGAACACCGCCCGCACGACCGGGTCCGAGCTTCGATCGAGGTGCTCCAGGAGTGTTCGCTCCAGCGCCCGGGCCTCTCTCTTGAGCTGCCGGTGGGCCTGGATCAAGGACACGCCATCCAGACAAAACGAAACGAGGAGGACCAAGTAGGCGATCCGGAATGACAAGATTGGTTGTCGGTGGACCAGCCCATCGATACCCTGATGCACTGATAGCAAGGCGCCAATCGCGAACACTCCCATGGCCGCGACCAGCGCCCAGAAATACGCCGCGCGCCCGTGGCCGAGTGGATGCTGCTCATCCGGCGGGCGACCGCTGCGCCGCTGGGCGAGCAGCAGCAGTACCTCGTTGCCGCTGTCGGCGAAGGCATGGAACGCCTCTGCCCACATCGCGCTCGACCCCGTGAACAACGCAGCCACCACCTTCGCGAGTGCAGTGGCAAGGTTCGCGACCAGGGCAACCGCGACGGTAAAGAGGCTGTTGGCTGTTCTCGAACGCATCGCTCATCTGGCCTGCGTCTTCGGTTTCCGTGGTAGCTGTTGGCTCATCTCCGGTTGTGTCGATGTCCGCACCCCCAGCCGGGCCTGCCGTCTGCGCTTCGTTCGTGATCCGGCTGACTGGTGTCAGCTGGCGGGACGGGAGGCGCTGATGCGACCACGACGGTGGCTGGGCGAAGCAGCCGCTCACCCGCGCGATAGCCCTTCTGGACCTCGTGCAGTACCGTGCCGGGTGTCGCGTCGGTGCTGGATGCCTGTGAGACAGCGTGGTGAACGCGCGGATCGAAAAGCTGGCCCTTGGCCTCGATGGGCGTCACCGAATAGCGTTCGAGCTTGGCCTTGAAAAGGCGTAAGACCAACTCCACGCCATCCCGTACTGATTTGACGTCGTTCTTGCCGCCTTCTTTCCACGAAGCGATGGCACGCTCTAGGTTGTCCGCGACCTCCAAGAAGTCGCGCAGAATCGTCTCGCTTGCCTTCGTCTCGTGCTCGCTCATCTCCTTGCGAACGCGGTTCTTGTAGTTGTCGAGATCCGCCTTTTCGGCTTCCAGAGCAGCCATCCGTTGCTCCAAGCTCGTCCCCGCGGGGGTCGACTCTTCGACAGACGTCGGGTTGTCGGACGCAGACTGTCCGGCGTCGGGGGTTGGGCCGGAATTGCGTCGTGAGTCGGCATTGTCGATCATGGTGCTCAGCTTCGCGCGGAACGCTGCCGCGTCCTCCTCCCATCGAGGGAGGTCTGCTGCCTAGCAAAAGCAAGATGCGCGCCATGCTGTCCGCTTGCACCTACCGTGAGCGCGTGTTGCCAGGTCCAATCAATATGAATGAGCACATCCGCCGCCTTTCGAAGAAGTCGGTATTGGGCCGCAGGTGAGCTCTAGGCTCGTTGTCACAAAACCAGCAGCCTGGGAGGCGCAACGCGCACATTCTGCACCCAATGACCCTCTGCGACTGCAGGACAGTCTTGGTACACATCGTGCTTATTACTTCGCCCACGGAAGGTTGTAAGTGATTGCTGCAAGCAATATCGCAGGACCGTCAGACGGGCCGAAGCCCGGGCCAGTCGCCACGCTCGCCATCGCTGCGCCCGCCAGTTTGATCGACGTCGCTCCGAGGAAGTCTTGGAGGGGCATGCGCCGAAAGGGGATTATCGCCCTGCTGGTGCTGGTGCCGCTCATCGCTCTCGCCGGCTTCGCCTGGTACCGACTGAGCCATCCCACCGGGTCAGGGTTCCGCACAGTGAGGGTCGTACGCGCCGACATCACCGAGCGTGTGACTGCCACCGGTACTCTGCAGCCTGTTGTCACCTCGCCAGTCGGGGCGCAGGTGTCCGGCATCGTGGCCAAGCTCCACGCGGATTTCAATTCGCAGGTGAAGGCTGGAGATCTCCTGGTGGAGCTGGATCCCGCGCTCTTCCAAAACGCCGTGGCGATGGCGACCGCACAACTCGCGCAGGCCAAGGCGAACCTGACCAGCGCGCATGCGAGCGCGCGCGGCGCCGTGAGCGTGCGCGACCGGACGCGGCTGCTCGAACGCAAGTCCCTGGTGAGCAGCGCCGACCTGGACGCGAGCGAGGCGGTATTTGGCCAGACCGCCGGACAAAC
>PMZX01000187.1:0-128 GCA_003170035.1 Myxococcales bacterium
GTGGCGCGCAACCTGCGCCACGAGACCATCTCGGACGCGGTCAGCCACCTGTCAGATGCGATCCTGGCCCGCGTGATGGCCACCAAGAAGCCGCTCATCATTTCGGACGCGCTCAACGACACCGACTT
>PMZX01000187.1:215-7859 GCA_003170035.1 Myxococcales bacterium
TTGCAGGAACGCATCGAACGCATGCGGTTCGGCGAGATTTTGGGCTCCTCACCCGCCATGCAAGAAGTCTTTCGCAAGGTCGAACGGGTGGCCGGGACGGACATCACGGTGCTGGTCACCGGCGAAACCGGCACGGGCAAGGAGCTGATCGCGCGAGAGATCCACAACCGCTCGCCCCGGGCCAAGGGTCCCTTTGTCAGCATCAACTGCGGCGCGATTCCTGAGAACCTGCTGGAATCCGAGTTGTTCGGCCACGTGCGCGGGGCTTTCACCGGCGCCGTGTCCAGCAAGCCCGGCCGCTTCCAGGTGGCCAACAAGGGCACCCTGCTGCTCGACGAGATCGGAGAGATGCCGCTGGCCCTGCAGGTGAAGATCCTGCGTGCCTTGCAGGACCGCACCGTGACCCGCGTGGGCGACACGGCCAACGAGCCCGTGGACATCCGGGTCATCGCCGCCACCAACCGCGATCTGGAGGCCGACACCAAGGCCGGCCATTTCCGCGAGGATCTCTACTACCGGCTCAACGTCGTGCACCTGCTGCTGCCGCCTCTGCGCGATCGCGGTGACGACGTGGTGGTGCTGGCACGCTACCTTCTGTCGCGCTACGCGCAGGAACTGCTCAGCAAGGTGCGCGGCTTCACTCCCGGCGCCATCTCCGCCATCAAGCGCTACCACTGGCCGGGAAACATCCGCGAGTTGGAAAACCGTATCAAGAAGGCGCTGGTGCTGGCTGACAAGGCGCTGCTCGGGCCCGATGACCTCGGCATCAACTCTGACGAGCTACCCGCCATCTTGACCCTGGCCGATGCGCGCGAGCGCTGGCAGCGGCAGTACATCAACGAGGTGCTCAGCCTCAACGGCGGCAATCGCACCCGCACCGCGCGCGACCTGGGTGTGGATCCGCGCACCATCTTCCGACACCTCGAACGCGAGGAATCGGGTGCTGGCCCCGATGACATTCTGCCCCCGGGCGACGACACGGGACGGCTTCCTTGACCTGGAAACCCACCTGGCTGGCCGCCCTGCCCCTCTGGGCCTGCGCCTGCGTTGTCCCCATGGCGCCCCAGTTCGAGGATCCAGGAGGAAACTATTCACCCTTTGTAGTAAGCAGCACGCCGGCCGCGGGTGCGGTACTGCCCAGTGCCGGGGGCACCATCGAGGTCACTCTCGGTGACCCGAACCTGGAGGACATCCTCGGGGTTCTCTGGCTCATCGACTACCCGCCCTACGATTTTACCTCACGCATCGGGCTGCCGCTGTTCAAGCTGCCACCCAGCGGTACGGTCAATCGACAGATCATCCGCTTCGCGCCGAGCTGCTCGGACAACCACATCGCTTCCGGGCTTGCTTCCCACCGTGTGACGCTTTCCGTGGCAGACCGGCCCTTCCTCCCCGCTGACCAGGCGCCCGCTGACCTGCCGCTGGACTCGGTGACAGATGGGGGCTTCGTGGTGCGCACGACCTGGATCGTGGATCTGGAATGCCCGTGAACACGATGAAGTTTGACAAGCGGCCTTCGGCCTCGTAAATTGTACCTACTCGCTGGCGCTCCGGCGACGCGCGCTCCTCGCTGGGAGCCCCCTTTCGACGGGCAGGGGTGGATCTCTCGTCGCCCCCAAGAACCGTGTCTTTACCCACAAAACAACCAGCCCAAGAATTCCGTCAATACCGCAGACTGGTTTCCTGGACGATCCTCTCGATCATCGCGCTCGGCAGCCTGTACCTCTTGCTGTCGGTGAGCGTGAGCCTGTACCGAAGACGCCACGCCCTTCCAGCCGGCGACGAGATCAGCGCCCGGGTTTCGCAGCGGGAGATAGCCAGTTGCTTCGGCGAGTTGCGTGACGTGTCGGTCGCGTTGCGGAAGTACCTGGACCGCTCCCATCACCTTCTCGCCAACGACGACGCCGATGAACTGCAGCGCTGGGCCGACGAAGGCGCGGTCTGGCGGGCGCAGTGGGTGGGGCTCGGGCGACGCTGCCGGCTTCAGGCCGAGGCACGACCGGCCCAGGCGCCCAGGGAGATGGAAGCCATGTCTGCGGCTCATGAAGAGCTGGGCAGCATTCAGACCACGTACACAGAAGCGCTCAAGCGCTTTGCCAAGGACCTTGTCCCGCGGCTGGGCCGCCTNNCGATCAAGCAGAAGCCAGAGACAACCCCGACGTCCCGTCCCCCACCCCCGCGGCCGCTGACGGCCCCGTCGAGAAAAGGACTTCTTTTGCCGACCTGGGCCTTCGGCCCGAGGTCCTGCAGGCCGTGGCCGAGATGGGCTTCACCGAGCCGATGGAGGTGCAAACCGTGACCCTTCCGCTCGTGCGGGCGAGCCGCGACATCATGGTCCAGTCACGCACCGGTTCAGGCAAGACCGCGGCCTTTGGAATTCCGTTCGCCGACTGGATGGTCGACCCCAACCAGAAGTCGGTGCAGGCCATCGTGCTTCTGCCCACGCGCGAGCTGGCGCTGCAGGTGGCCGCCGAGATCGCGCGTATCAGCGCCCAATCCGGTCTGTCCGTGGTTCCCGTGTATGGCGGAGCGCCCATGGGTCGCCAGATCGAGCAGCTCCGTGCCGGCGGGCAGATCGTGTGCGGTACGCCGGGACGGATACTCGACCATTTGCGACGAGGGACTTTGCACCTAGACAAGGTCAAGTGCGCCGTGCTCGACGAATGTGACGAGATGCTGTCCATGGGCTTTCAGGAAGACATCGAAGCCATCCTGGAACGGACGCCCAAGGAGCGACAGACCATGCTGTTTTCGGCCACCTTGCCCGAAGGTATCCAGCGGCTCGCACGCCGCTACATGCACGAGCCCGAGATGATTGCCCTGTCGGCCGATTTCGTGGGCGTGCACGAGATTCGCCACATCTACTACTCCATCCCGGGCGGGCAGCGAGAAGCTGAACTCACTCGCGTCCTCGCCTTCGAGAATCCCGATCGCGCACTNNATCTTCTGCAACACCCGGGAAGAAACCGGCCGGGTGGCCGAGTATCTACGCCGGCAGGGACTGGACGCCGAGGCCATCTCGTCGGACCTATCGCAGTCGGAGCGCGAGAATGTCATGACCCGGATGCGCGCCGGCAGCATCCGCTTCTTGGTGGCCACCGACGTGGCGGCGCGCGGAATTGACATAGAGAACCTGCCCTGCGTGATCAACTACACCTTCCCGGAATCGCCCGAGGCGTACATCCACCGCACCGGTCGGACCGGCCGCGCGGGTCGCTCGGGTCACGCGGTTTCGCTCATCGGCCCCACCGAGGTGGGATCGTTCTACTACCTCAAGTTGCTCTACAAGATCCGGCCCGAGGAGCGGGCGCTGCCCTCGGAGGCGGAGCTGCGCTCCAAGCGCGAGGGGGAGAGTGTGTTGCGGCTGCGCAGTCTCATTCCCGGCGATGCGGGGCCTGAATGGCGCGCGCTGGCCCGGCGAATAGTGGGAGCTGGCGATGGTGAGCGCCTGATCGGATGCCTGCTGCGTGAGGCCCTGACCGGCAAAGAGGCTCACGTCGAGCGGATTGCGCCGCCTCGTCAGGATGACGGTGGCGGGCGCGCGGCACCAGCTAACAAGCCCGGCGACGAACCCGGCCCGCCCTCGCGCGAGCCTGCACCGGAACGCCACGTCCGCTACCGGGATCGCGAAAGGTCCAGGCCGGATCGCGGCCGGCCTCCGCGTGACCGCGAACGCGCGCCGTCCGATCGCCCACGGTCCGGCGACGAGCGTCACGCGCGGCCCGAGCGCAGCCCGCGACCTGAGAGAGTCGCCCGTCCCTCGCAGCCAGCGACATCCTCCGCAGCCCCGCCGAGCGATGGCCGCGAATTCTGGGAGGTGTGGAGCGAAGAGGTCGGCCGTACGCCCACGGCAAGTGCTGTTTCTTCGACGGAGACGAACGAGGCGCCCGGCCTGACACCGCCCGCAACCAGCCCGCTGCCGGCGGCCAGTACCCAAACTCCAGGGACCGGCTACCAGGCTCCGGCGCCTGGTCAGGTCCGCCTGTATCTCAACCTGGGCCGCAAGGATGGTGTTTCGACTGACGAGATCGCGGCGCTGCTGGCCAGCACGGGTGTAACAGTGCCCGCGGCGGCCATCGACACGATGAACACGCACACCTACATCAACGTCGATTCCGCCGACGGTGAAAAGCTGTGTGCCGGATTGGTCGGGAAGGAACGGAACGGGCGAGCGATCATGTGCGAACCCGCACGACCGCCGAGGCGAAGGTAGCGGAAGAAGACGACGTCGTCTCGGCGAGGTTGAACCACGCCGAGAACACAGAGGGGAGAGGCGAGGACGCGGAGCCCTCTTGCGCCTCACATCCCGGGGAACGGCTTCAAGTCCGAAGGCGGTGCGGGCGGCCGGGGCGGGGTTAGCTTGGCTGGCGTGGGCGTGGGAGGAACCTTGGTTGGGGGAGGCGCGCTTGCCTTCGCCGGCGCCGCCCCGGCTTGTGCGCGGCCAGGCTTGGTCTTGTGGTGCGCGGCCGGGCGGCCGTGCTTGCCGGGCGCATCGAGCTCGGCGGCGGCTTCCGGCGCCGCGGCTGGCTCCGCAGCAACTGCCGTCGGCGGGGCGGTCAGCGCAGTGGCCTGCGGTGCCGCAGGCGCGGCCGGAACCGGCGCCAGGGCCGGAGCCGGAACAGCGGCCGGCGCGGGTGTCGGGGCCAGAACCGGGGCCGGATTCACTTTCGCCGCGACCGGTGCCGGGGCCGGCGGCGGAGTACTGCCGCGGGACAGAGCAAACCACAGGGCTCCTGCCACGCCCAGGGCCACGCCCACCACGGCCAGGATCAGCGTATTGTTCGGCCGCGCACGGGCTGGCCGATCCCCGAACTCGGATGCGGCGGCTTCCTCCCAGCCACGGGGCACCAGCTCGGTATCGGACGCGCGCTCCGCTGGCTTGGCTGCCTTGAGGGCCGCCTTGGCATGGGCGCCCCCCATCTCGCGCGTGTAACTTGCGGCGGGGTGCTGCCCCGATGCCTTGTCGGGTCCGCGGCAGGTCGAAACCGCCTCGAGCAACTCCGCCATCGTCTGGTAGCGCCTGTCGCGGTCCTTCTCCAGCGCTTTCAAAACCAGGGCGTCCATCTCGGGAGTGATGGCCAGGTCGGGCCGGCGCACGCTGGGCGGCACCGGGTCCTCCATAAGGTGCTTGGTCAGCATCGCCATGAAGTTCTCGGCAATGAAAGGCGTCTGGCCGGTCAACAGGTGGTAGGCGATGCAGCCAACAGCGTAGATGTCCACGCGATGATCGGCTTCCTTGCCCTCGGCCTGTTCGGGTGCCATGTACTCGGGGGTGCCAAAGATCATCCCGGTACGGGTCAGGCGCGGGCCATTCGGGTCCAGCCCCATGATCTTGGCGATACCGAAGTCGAGGATCTTGACGAACTCGGGCCGGCCTTCGCGCTGGATGAGGAAGATGTTCTCGGGCTTCATGTCCCGATGGACGATGCCCTTGTCGTGCGCCGCCCGCAGGGCCCGGCAGATCTGCATCACGATGTCGCGCACGCGCGACCAAGCCAGGGCTCCTTCCACCCGCACCACCTCGCCCAGGTCCTTGCCCTCCAGGTACTCCATGGCGATGTACACGTAGCCCTCGGCGGACTGACCGAAATCGGAGATGTCGATGACGTTCTCGTGGCAGATGCGCGAAGCGCTGCGCGCCTCTTGCAAGAAACGCGCGACCAGGTCCTCCCTGCGCGCCAACTCGGGGGCAAGCACCTTGAGCACGAGCTTCTTCTCGATCACCACGTGCTCGGCCAGGTAGACCGCCCCCATCCCGCCCTCGCCCAGCTTGCGAATCACCCGGTAGCGATCTGCGACGAGCTGCGAAATAAGCGGGTCCGTGCCCAGAGGGGGGCTCTCGCCGGCGGTCATGCTTGTCACTGCACTTTACCACGGAGACCGGTACAATGGTCTTTCGGCTCGTATGGCTAGCATTATTGCCTACATAGAAATTCTCGACGCAGCGATGACGGCCCCGTCGCGTTTCGCCCTGGCGGAAGCGCGGCGAGTTGCCGACGATCTCGGCGCAACGGTGTACGCGCTTCTGGCACTTGGGCCTACCACCCCCGACGAACTCGCTGCCCTGGCTGGTGAAGTGGGAACAGCAGGCGCGGATCGTATCTTGTGCTGTTCCGGTGATGCCCTCGCTGGTCCGCCGTCGAACGCGACCCATGGTCCCTTGCTGGCCTCCGTGGCCGAGCGTCTGAAGCCGCTCCTGGTGCTGTTTCCTGAGGGAGGAGCCGGCCCCAAGTTGGGTCCTCCCCTGGCCGATCGCATGAACGCAGCCTTCCTTGGCAGCTCAGCCCTTGCGATCCAGGCAACCACTGACCTGGAGCCAGCGCAGCTCCTCGTGCGCTGTCAGGACGGCGACCGCGGCGAAGAGCGCGTCGTGAGACTGCGCGAAATCGAGAAACCCGTGGTCGCCACCTTGAGAGCTGGCACCGCACCGCCCGCCCTTGGTGAGCCGGCTTCCGAGATGGAGATGCTGAGCTACCCAGTCTGATATGGGAACCCTCAAAGGGTTCCCAACCCCTCCCGCGATGGTGCGCCGCCGGCAGAGCCGTCGGGCTCCCCACGCGGCTAGCTCGCCGCCACCTCGGGAATGAGGCGTTCCAGAGTCTCTTTTTGATTGAGCGCCGGATCGTCGAGCACGCGTTCGAGCAAACGGTTGAGAACCCGGCCCACCTCGGGCCCGGGACCCACGCCCAGCACACGCATCACGTCCGCACCGTTCACCTCCAGATCCTTAACCCGCAAGGCTGCATCTTCGGCTGCCACCCGCGCGATGCGGGCGCGCAACTCGCGGGTTTCGCACTCGCGATCTTCGCCCCGCCCACGGCTGACGATGTCGGCCTCGCGCAGAGAGAACAGTAGGGGAATGCGCTCGGGTTGCACGCGATTGACGAAACGACGAACCGTGCCGTCGGTCCATTCCGGCGTGTAGAAAAACATGTGGTGCGCCACCAGCGCGACCAACAACTCGGTCTCCGCGCGTGACAGGCGCAACCGGTCGGCTATCTCTTCCACCATCTCCGCGCCCACGCTCTCGTGCTTGAAAAATCCGAACTCACCCGGCGCATCTGGCTGTGGCGTCTGCGTGCTCGGCTTGCCTACGTCGTGCAGCAGCGCCGCCAGACGCAGGATGGGTTCGGCTGGCGCGGCATCCAGGGTGGCCAGGCTATGTTGGTAGACATCGTGCTTGTGATAGCGGTTCTGCCGGCACCCGAACGTGGCCAACAACTCGGGCAGAACTTCAGCCAGCAGGCCGGTCTGCCGCATGAGTTCGATCCCGCGCGAGGGGGCGGGCGCAAGCAGCAGCTTGAGAAGCTCGTCGCGCACGCGTTCAGCCGAGACCTTGCGGAAAACATCCAGGGTGGCGGGAATGGCGGCCAGGGTGGCCGCGTCCACCTCGAACCCGAGCTGGGTCGCCTGGCGCACGGCACGCATGGGGCGCAGGCCATCCTCGGAAAATCGCTGGATGGGATCGCCCACCGTGCGCACCAGCCGGCGCACGATGTCCTGCTGGCCTTCATGAAGATCGATGACTGCGCCTGCCTGTGGATCATAGGCGATGGCATTCATGGTGAAGTCCCGGCGCGAAAGATCCTCGGCCAGGGTCGCGCCAAAGGTCACCACCGAGGGGTGTCGGCCGTCCAGATACGC
>PMZX01000167.1 GCA_003170035.1 Myxococcales bacterium
CTGTGGAAGCTCAGCCCGAGCTACGCCTTCGGCTTCGCCGGGATCACGTCCGCAGCGGCTTTCGTGTTCTTCATCTCGCGCAGAGCCAGAACAGTCAGCGGTCCGTCTTGAGCAAATCGACTGGGAAATCTAGCTTACGACCGCGTGGTGAAGAACGATGTGAAATACCGCTTTGTCATTGATATGGCTTCGTTGAAAGGGCGTCCGAATTGACTTGAAATCGATTATGCCTACTCGTCGATTCTTGCCACGGACGGGGGGAACGCGGAGACGGGAAGCCAGATCCTTCCATTCAGGGCCGTAGTGCGGAGAAGACGCCCAGGGCGCCGCAGAGGATGATGCCCGCGATCAANNCAGCCAAACGAGGGAATTCATTGACACACCATACGCCGCCGCTTCATTGCCATTCGCTCGCAGTGCAAGCCGGGCCTACAGGGCAATCCAGACCTTCCCCGAGTCCACTTCGTTGCATAAGTGCAAATAGCCTGCGTTTGGATGTGCTCCGTCAGGAGCATAGAAGTCATTTCAAACGCCATCTTGCCTTAACCAAATCGCATCCGCAAATATGGCTGATAACAGAGGTTCTGCAAGCTACACGCACTTACACACCCAAACTATCCTATACCCAGAACGAGCGCGCGTCGGCCTTTTCGTTGTAGGCCACACCGCTTTTTGCATCCGATCCCGGAAGAATGAAAGGTAGCCAAGCGCCCACACCGGAGGGACTACTTAGTTCGCAGTGTCTTGAGCGCACCGGACCAGGCGATAACTTGGCCGAACACCCCGTTGAGGGTCTTTTCGTGCTGGGGGGCGGGCTTGAACACGTCGCCGTGGATCGCGCCCAGACGGCGCCTGGATGACAGGGTGGCGAAGGACAACGGGATCGATGTGGTCTTGGAATTTCCGCCTTGCACGGATACCGTGATAGGGTTACATTCGGGTTGTGATCATCAGCTTCGGCGACGAAGCCACTGCCGATCTCTTCCATGGGAACGAGTCGGCGCGGGCTCGTCGCTTTCCCGCGGATGTTCGTCCAAGAGCAGTACGGAAACTGGATATGCTGAACGCCACCGCCGATATCAACGATCTGCGCGCCCCGCCGTCGAACCGCCTGGAGAAGCTCAGCGGCAGCCTGGCGGGCTTGTGGAGTATCCGTGTGAATGACCAGTGGCGAATCGTCTTTCGATGGAACGACGGCTCTGCTGCTGATGTCCGACTGACCGACTACCACTAGGGGAGAAGACATGATTCCGAGCAACCGAACAGCAACTCATCCGGGCGAGGTTCTGCGCGACGAGTTCCTCGCAGAACTGGGCATCCCCCAGACCGAACTAGCCGCCAAGTTGGACATCCCCGTCCAGCGCATCAACGAAATCGTGAATGGCAAGCGCGGCATCACTCCCGACACTGCATGGCTTTTCGCAGGTGCCTTCGGGACCACGCCCGAATTCTGGATGAACCTGCAAACCGTCTACGATTTGTCACGCAACCGGCCTACTCGGGCCGTTGCTCGGCTGAGAGCTCGGACAGCCGCGAACACCCGCAGCGTGGCCATGCCGTCACGCCACCGGCGTGCGTCGGCAGCATGAGGTAGTCCCCTCCAGCATGAGGTAAGAATGAGGCAATCCGGCAGCTGTTTTCAGGTCGTTTCAGTGCTTTTCAAGCCGTTTCGAGGCCGTGGCAGACGCCTTCATTGAAACCGGCCGGGCGGGGAAGCCAAGCGGGCAGACGACCTATCGGATCAATGCCGTGGCCTTGGCAGCATGAGGTCGTCCTGTCCCGGAATCGGCTCCGTGAGAAGCGACGCGAATCCACGCTCAGCTCCTGTTAGCGAGAAGCGGCTTGAGCGGTTGCGATCGAGTCTTGGTACCGGACGCGTCACGCGGTCGCCGCCAGCGCCCTCCGCGCCCGATCCATCAGCTCTCGATACCGGTGCTGCCAGCGGCGCTCCAGGTAGTCAAACCCCAGGGTGTCGCGCGGGCGTGCGTGTTGGGCCAAGGCGCCGGGAGTGGGTTGCGACGGGTGCAGTGGGAACTGTGCAAGATCCCACACGGCTTCATCGTTGGGGCCGCCAAGGACAACGCCGCGGTAGATGGGTGCGACACGACGGATCTCGTCTAGTACTTCACCCACCGACTCGTACTTCATGCGGAAACGCTGCCCAAGGCGCGCGCCGAGCTGGCAGAGAATTTGCCAGTTCTGCAATCCGTTGCGGGGCGGAATGGAGTGGCGAACAGGTTGCAACCGCCGTTCGTGGTTGGTCATGGTCCCATCGGTTTCGACCGTGCTACACAAAGGCAGGACCACGTGGGCAGCCTCGGCGGTTGGGGTGAGGAACAAGTCGCCAACCAACAGGAATTCCAACGCCGCAAGGCCACTGCGCACAGGGCCGGGAAGCTCCGGGTTGCCCAGTGGATCCTCGCCTAGAACGACTGCCACCTTGATCTGTTTGGCCGCCAGGGCAGCCGCGATGTCCCGCGTGGGTCGAGGCAAATCGCGCAGTACCGCGCCCCATTCTCTTTCCAGCATCTGGATCGCGGCGGGATCGTCAATGGGTTGATACCCAGGGAACCAATCGGGCACCGCCCCCATGTCCAACAGGCCCTGCGCATTCGACTTCTCGCGCAGCGCGAGCAACGGCATGCCCAGTGTCCGAGCGTAGCCGGCATAGAACGCCTCGTCCTGGCGGGCGCGCTCACCGCGCCAGTCTTTGTTGAAAACCAGCACGCGTGCCACGCTGGCGGCGAGGATCCGCGCCGCTGCCTCGATCTCCTCCGGTGCAACACCCGCGACCGTAGAGGCCGCACCCATGAGATCACTGGGCTCCCGGATCGCGTTCGGGGACAACTCTGTCAGCTTCTTCAAAATCGCCAGCAACACCTGCGGCTCGGTGCCAGGCTGACAGCGGACAAAAGCCTCGGCCACCTGAGTGGTCCGACTCGCCTCGGGACCCACGACAATCAGGCGGGCGCCGGTGCGCAGCGCGCGCCTGACCAGCAGATCCACGACGAGGTTATCCTGGTCGAGTTGCGCACCCACGACCAGCACCGCTTGGGCTCCCAAGAGATCGCGGTAGGTTCCCGTGGAAACCACCTCGGGAACGCAGGCGCCAGGGTCGAGCAGTTGTGTGAAGGAAGTCACCTGATGCGTGCGCAGACCGACGCGCGCCAGCTTCTGAGCGAGGAAGATCTCCTCGTTGGTCAGGCGCGGCGACACGAAGACCGCAATCTCCTCCGGCCGGACCCGGCCGACCAGCTCCCGCAGGCGCATGCCGGCGTACTGGATGGCGTCGTCGAGCGTAGTCTTGGTCAGCTCGCGGCCGGAGCGGACCCGCGCCGCCAACAAGCGATCGGCGGCCTGCACGTACTCGAACCCAAACAAACCCTTGCCACAGTGGTTGCCCAGGGTGGTGCGGCCTTTCTCCACGCGCGCCGGCGTGACAAAGGTGTCGCCACTCGCCTGCAGCTCTAGCTCGCAGCCGATCCCACAATAGTGACAGGTCGAGGTCACCGCGGTGGTCGTCCAGGGACCCGGCTTGGTGAGCGGCAGAACCGGCGTGATGGCCCCAGTCGGGCAGGTTCCGATGCACAGGCCGCAGCTCACGCAGCCCACGTCGAGCAACGAGCCGCCCCCCGCGGGCCGCACCGTGGTGTTGAAGCCACGGTTCACGAAGCCGTAGGCGGCAACCCCCACCACGTCGCTGCACATGCGCACGCAGCGGCCGCACACGATGCACCGGCTGGGGTCGAGCTCGATGAAGGGGTGGGTGCGATCGACAGGGTACTGCTTCACCTCACCCAAGAACGGCTTGATATCAACCTGGTATTCGCTCGCCAGTCGGCGCAGGTCACAATCGAACAGGGCCGCGCATCCGCACTCCAGACAGCGGGCGCTCTCTTTGGACACATCGTCCGCAGCGTAGCCCAACTCGACCTCGGCAAAGCTGCCTGTGCGCTCACCGGCGGGTAGCACCCGCATGTGTCGGTGCGGGATGCGCTCCTGCGACTTCAACTCCTCGGCGGTGACCTTCTTGAATACACCCTTCTGACTGATGAACGGCGTGGGTTCGGCTACCGCCTTGCCGGTGGCCAGGTACTGGTCGATGGCGTGGGCTGCCTTGCGGCCAGCCGCGACGGCCTCGACCACGGTTGCGGCTCCGGTCACCACGTCGCCGCCGGCAAAGACGCCCTCAACCGAGGTCTCGAAGGTGTTGCTGTCGACCTGCACCGTATCCCACCGGGTCAGTTTGAGCGACTCACCTTCCGGGAGGAAATTGGCAATCTTGGCCCCGACCAGCTGTCCCATGGTGGTGTTCTGACCGATGGCGGCCAAAACGAAGTCGCACGGGATCTGGTACTCCGATCCCGGCACGGGCTTGGGGCTACGCCGACCACTGGCGTCCGGGTCGCCCAGCTCCATGCGCTGGCACTGGAGCGCGACCAAGCGCTCGTCGCGGCTGATGACCTGGGTGGGCGCCACCAGGTATTCGATCTTGACACCTTCGCACTCGGCTTCCTCGATCTCCATCGCGTTGGCCGGCATCTCCGCGCGCGTTCGGCGGTACAGGATAGTGACCTCCTGCGCGCCCGAGCGCAGCGCCGTGCGCGCGCAGTCGATGGCGGTGTTGCCCCCGCCCACGACCAAGACCTTGCCATGCAGCTCCGTTTTGCGGCG
>PMZX01000174.1:0-2420 GCA_003170035.1 Myxococcales bacterium
GTTGTCGCTGTACTGGACCACGATTGACACGCCAGCAGCGGGCACGCTGTCAGGGCGACAGCCTTGCCGTTCGAGCAGCATGAGGGTGGATTCGTCCTTCAAGGTGATCGGGCAGAGCGGACAGGATTCAAACAAGCCGCGCCTGGGGTCGGTGTTGATCTGCGCGTTCACAAGTTGCATCACGGTTTGCACACCATCACCGACGATGCTCGCGATCTCGCCCCGCGTGGCCGCCACCAGCTTGCCACCCACCACCAGCAGGCGGTGTTCTGCCCCCTCGGCGAACTTTTCGACAATCACGCCGCTGCCCTCATGGCGGGCCATCTCGAACGCGGCCCGCACCTGAGCCTCGCTGGTCAGGCCGGCGAACACGCCGCGGGCATGGTTGCCGTCGCGGGGTTTGACCACCACGGGCACGCCGATCTCTTCGGACGCCTGCCAGGCATCGGCCGCGTCGCTGACCAGGCGGCCCTCGGGGACCGGAACGCCCCCAGCGCGCAGCAGGGTCTTGGTCAGCTCCTTGTCCTGCGCGATCGATTCAGCCACTGCGCTGGTCCGGTCAGTCTCTGCGGTCCAGATGCGGCGCTGCTTGGCCCCCTGGCCAAGTTGCACCAAGCTGCCCTCGTTGAGCCGGCGCACCGGGATGCCGCGCGCATCAGCCGCGGCCACGATCGCTGCGGTGCTGGGACCGAGGCACACTTGGTCGGCCAACTCGCGCAGCTTGCGTACCTCTTGCGCGATGTCGTAGGGCTGGTCGTGCACGGCGGCCAGCACCAGCTCAAGCGCGGCGAGCAGGCAGGCCCGGGCCAGCCTCTCGTCACGGTAGCGCACCACGACCCGGTACACTCCCTCTTCCGCGGTCTCGCGCGCGCGGCCGTACCCGACGGTCGAGCCGGCCAGGTTCTGCAGTTCGATGGATACGTGTTCCAGGATATGCGCGGCATAGGTCCCGTCGCGCAGCCGCTGGAAGAAGCCGCCGCGCTCGCCCACGCTGCAGCGATGCTCGATCATGCTCGGCAGCCACGCCATCAGCCGGTCATTGAAACCAGCTATGGAATCGGACGGCTTGTCCTTCAGATCCTTGAGGTCCACCCACGCTTCAAGTACCGGGTGCCGCGACCAGATATTTGGTCCGCGCAGCGCGAGGATCTTCCGGATCTCCATGGGGGTTCCTTGAATGGCCTATGTGGGATGACGTCTAAGAGACTAATCCAAGTGTGTCACGGCGAGCGCCATCGTGTATTTTGGGCCCAAACTTGGTCGACGGCGGCGAAGAAAGTACCCCTGAGCAGCGCACCTTGACCGAATTCGACACAACCTGCAACCAGCTCCCTGCAACCAGCTCTCTGAGCCCTTGCGTGGCATCGTGCAGAATCTGATCGAGCCGGGCGAATCCCTGCGCGCCGTCTTCCAGCCCGATCTGGATGACAGGCTGAGATATTGCGAGGGACTGGTGGTGCTCCTACAGCAAGGACATCGGTGGCATCGGGCGACGGTGCCGTGCGGCCTTAGTCGTTCGCGCCATTGCCGTGACTACGGTGGCTGCCTAGCTGGCGCGCCGGTGTGATTCGGCGCGCTCTGTGGCCAAACCGCTCGCTTTCGGATGAGGTAGACTTCCAACCGGAACCCATGGAGAAGAATTCGCGTATCTACGTCGCCGGCAACCGCGGGCTGGTCGGCTCGGCCATCGAGCGCCGCCTGCGCCGCGAGCACGATTCCCTCATCACCAGCGACATCGCGGATTTCGACCTCACCGATGCCCGCGCCACCGATGCCTTCTTCGCGCGCACCCAGCCCGAGTACGTTTTCCTCGCGGCAGCCAAGGTCGGCGGGATCAAGGCCAACGACACCTTCCCGGCTGATTTCATCCGCATCAACCTGCAGATCCAGACCAACCTGATCGACGCTGCCTTTCGCCACAAGGTGCGCAAGCTGCTCTTCCTGGGCAGTTCCTGCATCTACCCCAAGCTGGCGCCTCAGCCCCTGAAAGAGGAGTACCTGCTGACCGGCAAGCTGGAGTCCACCAACGATGCCTACGCCATCGCNNTGCCGGCCTGGATTCGCAAGTTTCACGAGGCCAAGCGGACCAACCAGGGCAGCGTCGAGCTGTGGGGCACCGGCAACGTGCGACGCGAGTTGCTCTACGTGGAGGATCTGGCGGACGCGCTGGTGTTCCTGATGAACCACTTCGACGCTGGATGCGAGCGCGAAGACGAGAAGATGTTCGTCAACATAGGTCTGGGCGAAGATATTGTGCTGCGCGATCTGGCAGAGCTGGTGCGCGGCATCGTGGGCTATTCCGGCGACATCGTCTGGAACACGGCCCTGCCTGACGGAACGCCCCGCAAGCTGCTCGACGTGGGCCGACTGCACGCCCTGGGTTGGAAGGCGCAGCACACGCTGGATGCAGGCATCCGAAA
>PMZX01000174.1:2440-11161 GCA_003170035.1 Myxococcales bacterium
CAGATGTTCAAGATCGTCAAACGAGAGCAGTTTTCCCCTGTTACTTACCTTTGGAACCTGGAGGCGCCTGACATCGCCAAAGCGGCGCGGCCCGGCCACTTCGTGATCGTCCGTCACGGGGATGGCGGCGAGCGCATTCCTTTGACCATTGCCGATTTCGATCGCCAGGCCGGCACCATCACCCTGGTCATTCAAGCGGTGGGCAAGACGACCACCAGCCTCATGGGCCTGAAAGAGGGGGAATACCTCGACGACCTCGCCGGCCCGCTCGGTCATGCGCGTGCCTTCGACAAGGTGAAAAAGGTGGTGTGCGTGGGCGGCGGACTTGGCGTGGCGCCGACCTATCCCCAGTTACGCCAGTACAAGCAGGACGGGGCCCACACCATCTCCGTCGTCGGCTTCCGGTCCAAGGATCTCATGTTCTGGATCGACCGCTTCAGGGCCCAAAGCGACGAGTTGATCATCGCCACCGACGACGGCTCGTTCGGCGTGAAGGGCCTGGTGACCGGGCCGCTGCAGGAAGTGCTCGACAAGAATCAAGACGTCGACGAGGTGCTGGCCATCGGCCCTGCCATCATGATGAAGGCCTGCGTGGCGGTCACCAAACCACGCGGCATCAAGACCATCGTCAGCCTGAACCCCATCATGGTTGACGGCACCGGAATGTGCGGTGGGTGCCGGGTGACTGTGGGTGGCAAGATGGCTTTTGCCTGCGTGGACGGCCCCGAGTTCGACGGCCTGCAGGTCGACTTCGACGAACTGCTGGCCCGGGCTAGGCGCTTTGACCGATTCGAACGCGAATCCATGCGCCTTCTCAACGAAAAACACCAATGTCGCCTACCCCGATAAGCCGTTTCTCCAGAAAGCCAACCGTGCCAAACCGAGTCCTCGCCAAAGTCTGAGCCCGCAATGGAAGCAGTACCCAAGCCGAAGAAGACCATCAAGACCATCGCCAAGACTAAGACCGCCATGGCGGAGCAGGATCCGGCGGTTCGCGCCCGTAACTGGAGTGAGGTCACGCTCGGCTACACCGAAGACCAGGCGCTCGCCGAAGCAGCCCGATGCATCCAGTGCAAGAAGCCGGGTTGCATCGCGGGCTGCCCGGTGGCCATCAACATCCCGGGTTTCATCCTGGCGATCGAAAACCGTGACTTCCGCAAGGCCTACGATGTCTTGGCAGCCGACAACGTCCTGCCCGCCATTTGCGGCCGCGTTTGCCCCCAGGAAACGCAATGCGAAGCCGTGTGCATCGTCGGCAACAAGCTGGAGCCGGTGGGCATCGGCCGNNGGCAGCGGTCCCGCGTCCATCACCTGCGCCGTCGACCTGGCGCGTGCCGGTGTTGACGTGACCATCTACGAGGCGCTGCACACGGCGGGTGGCGTGCTCAAGTACGGCATCCCGGAATTCCGACTGCCCAAGAAGCTGATCGACCGCGAACTAGAGGCCTTGGAGAGGTTGGGCGTCAAGATCGTGACCAACGCAATCGTAGGGCGCCTGTACACCATCCCGCAGCTCATGCAGGAAATGGGATACGAGACCGCGTTCATCGGCGTCGGGGCAGGCTACCCCAATCTGATGGGCATCCCGGGCGAAGGGCTCAACGGCATCTTCTCGGCCAACGAGTACCTGACCCGCGTCAACCTGATGCGCGCCTACGACCACCCGCACTCCGATACGCCGACCGGCATGGGCAAGAAGGTGGCGGTCATCGGCGCAGGCAACACAGCCATGGACGCCTGCCGTGTCTCCGTCCGAATGGGCGCCGAGAACGTGTACTGCGTGTACCGTCGCACCAAGAAAGAAAGCCCGGCGCGCGTCGAGGAAGTCAACCACGCCGAGGAAGAGGGCGTGAAGTTCAACTGGCTCACGGCGCCGGTGCGCCTNNCGGATGCGTCGGGCCGTGCGCGGCCGGTGCCCGTGCAGGGCTCGGAGTTCCTCTTCGAGGTCGACACCGTGGTGTACGCGATCGGGACCTCGGCCAATCCCATCCTCGCGCAGACCACGCCGGGGCTGAAGCTGAACAAGCGCGGCTACATCGATGTCAGCCCCGAAACGCAGATGACCAGCATCCCGGGTGTGTTTGCCGGCGGCGACATCGTGACCGGCGGTGCCACGGTCATCCTGGCCATGGGTGCAGGACGCAAGGCTGCGCGGGCCATGTTGCAATACATGGGCATCGAGCCGGCCCCGGAGCCCTCACACCACGCAAGATAGCGTGGGGGCGCGTTTCCTTACCTTTCGGCGTCTTTGCTGCCGACCACCGTCAAGTTCAGGCCGACCTGCACACTGAGCGGCTTGCCGTCGACAGCCACGCTGATCTTGCCGTTGAAGAACCAGCCGAACGAGCCGGTCGAGAACTCCTTCTTGTCGGCCACCAGTTCCTGGCCATTGATGACCAGCTTGATGGACTCGGCTTTTTCGATGAAATGGGTCTTGGAAATCGGGCAGGCTGACTTGGCCATAATGCCTGTACGGTAGCACAAGTCATGCGCAGGGCTTCTGCCACAGTGGCCTGCGGGACCGAAAGGCAACAGGCCGTTCCGGGTGGTAGAATGCTCCCTGCGATCAACCTGAGTGAGGAAGCGATGAACACAACAACGATTAAGGTGTTCGGTGGCGCTGTCGCGCTTGCCCTTGCCACCGTGGGTTGCGCGACGGAGACGACGGTTTCGCGGCCCGTGTCCGAGCCCGCCGCGTATCAAACTCCCGCGGCACCCTACCCGATTCCAGCGGCCGACCCCAAGGGAACGGCTTATGTGGTGTCTTTCGGCGGGGAACCTATGCCCACACCGTCGGGCACACACGGCTTCTATCTCCACCTGCGCATAGCGGCCGAGAACCGCTCTGACTCCTTTGTCTGGACCATCGACACCCGTGACCAGGTCGTGAGCCTGGGTGCTGCTCCTGTGCAGGCGACCTATGCCCAGAGTTCGACTGGTGGCTCGGTGGTCACCGTGGCCCCGGGACAGCACGGCTTTCTGGATGCCTTCTACCCGCTGCCCCCCCAAGGCAGTCCTCCACAGGCGACCTTGACCTGGCAGGTTCGCCGCGGCAGCGAGTCGGTCACTGGGACCACGCCCTTGGAGTTGGTGCCGAGCCAGTCACCCGAGTATGTCGACTACAGGCCAGCGGGCGTGGTGGTCGAAACCTGGCCGGCCTGGTGGTGGGGCTTTGGTTTCTATCCTTGGCTGTGGGGCCCGGGCTGGGGGTACTATCCCTACTGGGGGCGGGGATACATTCACGGCGGATGGGGCCATCCGCACCCAGGGGTGGGCGGCTGGCGCGGAACCCCGCCTCCGGCCCCGGCCCGAAGTTTCGGCGGCGGATTCAGGGGCGCGCGCGGCCTGCGCCGCTGACAGCCGCAGCTACTTGCCCGGGAGCGTCCCCAGACCCTGCGGCCGCGAGGACGTAGAAGAGAAACCTTGTGGCGGATTTCCACCGAAAGGGCGACAATCGTGCCGGCGACGACTCGCCTCGCACACGAGATGGTGGATAATTCCCGCAATGGCGCCGAACCGTAACAGCCGACGGGGGATCCGCGCGAAAGAAACCCCGCCCACCGCTCGGGCACAGCGGGCGCCCAAGAAGAAGCAAGCACTCAGGCAGCAGGACCAGCAGAGGCCCACCCCGATCGCAGAACTCGAACGAGAGGCCCTGCTCGCCGCCACGTCCGAGGGCATCCTCGTCCTCTCTGCCGACGGGGCCGTGACCGGCGCCAACCAGCATGCCAGGTCGATGCTGGGCCTGGCCGATGCGGACGTCGGGCGATCCGTGCGCAGTGTCCTGGCACGCACCCTGTTGGCCGGAACCGACGGCGTGCCGTTGCCGGTGGAATGTTGGCCTGGGCTTCGAGCCCTGCGCGGAGAGACGGTCCGCAACCTGGACGTCGGCATTCATCGCGACGGCCGCACCACCTGGTTGTCGACCAGTGCGGTGCCCGTCGTGTTGGCCGGTGGCGCTTGCGGCGGAGCAGCGGTGACGTTGTCTGACATTACCCTTTTGCGCACCCTGGAACAGCACCACGAACAGATGATCCGTTTGGTGTCGCATGACATTCGCAACCCGCTGACCTCGGTCCACCTGAACGCGCAACTTCTGCACAAAGCCCTGGTCGAACGGGGCCTGGAGAAGGAGCAACGCTTCGCTTCGGTCGTGATCGCAGCAGCGCGGCGCCTGGATGCGATGATCGAAGAACTGGTCGATTCGTCGCGCGTTCGCTCGGGCCAAATCAGGCTTGAGCTGCGGCTGGTGGCCATCGAGCGCCTGGTGCCCGAAATACTGGCGCGCAATGCCTGCACCCTGGACACCAGCCGGGTCAGGCTGGCGCTGCCTGACGGCCCGGTGCTGATCACGGCCGACATCGTTCGTCTAGAACGCGTGCTGGTCAGCCTGCTCCTCATTGCACTACAGAATTGCCCGGACGGCGCAGAAGTTGCGTTGCGTGTCGCCCTCGCTGATGACGAAGTACGCTTCGCCGTCGTCGTTCCTGGCCGGTCCCCTGTCAGCGAGGAGCCGCCCAGTCCGCCCAGCAGCCAGCTTGGCCAGCTCAGGGCGGATCACGGCTACGGCATGGGGCTCTTCATTGCACGCATGCTGGTGGAACGACATGGCGGCCGCCTCTGGATCGAGGGCACACCCGACCGCTGGGCCACGCTCCACTTCGCGCTTCCCGTCGGAGGCCCCGAGGGCGAGAACCCCAGGCCTGCGTCGACGGGATAGAAAAGTCTACTGCAGGCCGTACTTGACCATCTTCTCCCACAAGTTCTTGCGGGAAATGCCGAGCATCTCGGCGGCACGCCGGCGCTCGCCATTGGCCATCTTCAGGGTGCGCTCGATGTAGTCCTTCTCGAACTGAGCCATCACGAAGGCGAGCGGCTCGACGCGATCACCTGACACGGGACGCACGTTGCCGTGGAACTCGGCCGGGAGATGTAGGACCTGGATCTCCTGGCCCCGTGCCAGGATGCTGGCGTGCTGGATGGCGTGCTTCAGCTCGCGCACATTGCCGGGATAGCCATAGCCTTGCAGCGCAGCCCAGGCCGCCGGCGCGATACTGGGTGGGACTGTGCCGGCAGGGGTGAACTCACGCAGGAATTGCTCGACCAGAATGGGCAGGTCGGTGAGCCGTTCACGCAGCGGTGGCAAGCGCAGCTCGAAAACCTTGATCCGGTAGTAGAGATCCTGGCGGAAGCTGCCGTCCGCCGCACTGCTCTTGAGCTCGCGGTTGCTGGCCGAGATCAGGCGGACGTCGACCTTCACGGAGGTGTTGGTCCCGATGGGCTCGAACGAGCCTTCTTGGAGCACGCGCAAGAGCTTGGCCTGCACGTCGGCCGGCATCTCCCCGATCTCGTCGAGTAGCAGGGTGCCGCCGTCGGCCGCCTTGAAGCGGCCGTCGCGACGCTTGACCGCCCCGGTGAACGCACCCCTCTCGTGTCCGAACAACTCGGCCTCGATCAGCGTGGCCGGCACGGCCGCGCAGTTCACCGCCACGAAGGGAGCATCACACCGGTCGCTGGCCTCGTGGATCATACGCGCGGCCAGCTCCTTGCCAGTACCACTCTCTCCGGTGAGGAGCACCGCCGCCGAACTGGCAGCGATGGCATTGATCTGATTGCGCAGATGCACGATGGCCGGCGACCGACCTTCGATCATCTCGCCAACTTTGCGCGTGGCCAATTCAGCGCGCGCCGCCGCTAGATCGCGAATGAGCTTCCAGCGTTCGTCGATGCGCTGAACGATGTTCAGCACTTCAGGCAGCTCGAACGGCTTGGTGACGTACTCGATCGCGGTCTCCTTGACCGCGAGGACCGCCTCCTGAATCGTGCCAAAGGCGGTCATCAGCACCACGTGGGTGTCAGGCTGCTCGTCGCGCAGGCGACGCAGGATGGTGAACCCATCCACCTTGGGCAAGCGAATGTCGCTCAAAACCAGATTGAAGATCTGGCGATCCAGGCACTGCATGGCCTCATCGCCATCGGCAGCAAGCGCCACGCGATGGCCAAGCTCCCTTAGCGCCTCGCCGAGCGGTAGCCGAATGTCGGCCTCGTCATCCACCAGGAGTATGTCAAGCATCTGCTAGATCCGGGCTCAGTATGCCTTCGAAGAAGCGGAAAGGTATGGTCAAAAAGAATTTCCGTGGGGGAAAGGCAGGGCGATTCGCTCGCGTCAGATTCCTTATCCACGTGACGTGGCGGGCCTCAGCCAGCGCGTTACGATGTTCCCATCCCGTGTCGCGCGATGGAGGAAAATTACGAACCCGTAACGCCTGCCCACGCCGGCACGTCCGATCTCACACCCTCTCGCTCCCTGGGGATGGCACGGCGCTTGTATTAGAAGGGTATCGTTCGGGAACGGGAGGAGGCGCCTGGTGAAGGGGGGCCTGCGGGGGTACCGCGTGGCGGGTGGGCAGGCCAGGGTTGCGGATGGGCGGCGTGGGTGGCGTGAGGGGGATGTGGCGCGGGGGAGATGGGGCGAGAGCCTCAGCATGGTGACGGGGTGGCTGCCTGGGCCAGTCTAGGGGGATCTCAGTGGACGCTTTACCACGGGCAGCCCTCCGCCACCATGGGGTGTTTTTCTAACTGCCGCGTATCCAGATCAGGACAGCACGACGTCGTCTGATCGAGACACTAGTCTGCCCTGTGCTCTCCCTTCTCGTCTCTGGGTTCTCGGCGGCGCGGCTGTCCTGATGAGGTCGCCCGCCCACGTTGAAGCCGCAGCTCTACCCTACCCTAGGCCGCGAGCCGTTCGCGCAGCTGAGCTCGCGCGCGGCACATGCGTGTGCGCGCGGCCTGGCTGGTGATTCCCAGCGAGCGAGCCGCGTCCGGCAGAGCCAGCTCTTTGAACACGCAAAGCTCGACTACGTCCCGATAGCGGCGGGGGAGATCGGCGACGGCTGCCTGCAGCCGGTAGCGATCTTCCCGTTCCTCCAAGCGCGCCGCAGCCGTGGGACGCCAATCAGACACCGACGCGACAACATCCCCCTGCCCTGACTGGTCGTTGGCTGCAACGCGCTCAGCGGCACGTCGCCGGCGGCGAGCCCGCATGAGCGCCGCGTTCACCACCACCCGGTGCAGCCACGTGCTCACCAAGGATTTTGCGCGAAACGATCCGGACCCACGCAGCGCCTGCTCCACTGCGTCATGGGCGGCATCCTCGGCCTCGGTCCCGTCACGCAGGATGGAGAGCGCCACATGGACCAGCCGCTCACGCGACTGGGAGCTGGAAAGCTCGACGGATACGGGATTGCTGGTCTGGGTGCTGTGGGTCCTCATGGTGGTTTGGCTCCCTCTCTTTTGCATTCGCAAGCGCCGTGCGGACATTGGGTCCTGGTTAGCTCGCCCTCGACTCATGCCATCGGCGTGCCAAGTGCCCCCAATTGCCGGCACCCCTTTGGGCTGTTCGCTTGTCCACGGCGTGTCCGCGACTGGTTCACGACCGGCCCATGAAGCGGCGGCTGCAGCCAGGCGTGTGGGTTTGTCCTGACAGCCACGCGTCGCTCAGAATACGGAGAGGAACTAGGCTACAGAGCAGCCTGGCTGCCGCAGCCACAACTCGCCCGGCTACTCGTTGAATTCACTCCCCACGGTGCTGTCAACGCCTTCGGCGTTGCAGAAGTTCTGCTTCTTGATCATGGGCGGCGGGTTGGCGCGCTCGCGGCGGGCGCGGGCAAGACGATTGGAGAACGCCTTGTGGAAACGTTCGCCACGTTTCTCAAGTGCCTCCACCATCTGCTTCCAGGCGGCGGCGTCTCTGGCGGACGTCGAGTCCTCGGCCGAGGGCGCGGGCGGCTCGGGAGCGAGCGCGACCATGGCCGCCAGATCCTCCAGGAGAACCGCATCGAACTTGGGATCGGCGCAGGCGGCAGTCACGGTCGGGACCAGCACGCTATCCCGAAATTCGGCCAGATCGTCAGCATCGACCTGACACCAGAGCAGGCGCGCATGCAGCTGAGCCAGTGCGGTGCCCGTCTCGCCGCGCGACCCCGTCAGTAGATGCTTGAAGACGTCGTTGTAGTCACCCTGCGCCTCGCCGTAGGAGCTCAGCATGGCTTGCATCAGCTTGGCCCGGCATTCGGGATCGCAGGTGCGGCCAAACATGTAGCCAGCCAGCCAGTGCCGTCGCTCTGCGTGGAACTTCTTCAGCATGTCTTCTTCGGCCGAGGTCACCAACTCTCCGGTTCGTGCGGTCGCCAGCACCAGCGCCGCCACCAGGCGTGCCCCGAGGGAGAACGCCTCGAAGCGCTCAACCTCGCTCCACTGACGCCGCTCATAGAGGTTCTGCAGGTAGGTCTCGAACAGCCACGCCATCTTGGTCGGATGTGCCTGCACCGCTCGTTCCTCGCGCAGCAGCCCCATCGGTCCCTTCTTGATCTCACCACTGGCGATGGAGGCGTCCAATTCGTCAGCTATGAGCTGCCCGATGGCCTCGGAACGGTCGGCCAGCTTGTCGTCCTTGCACACCTCCGCCCGCTTCTCCACCCCGAAACGCTGCATGCAGGTCAGGGCAAAGGCTTGTTCGAGCTGGGTGTAGTTCTTGTTGGCGGTGCCGGCCAACACCACGCGCATGTAGGTCGGATTGTCGCGACCCAGCTCCAGCGCATAGGAAGCCGCCAATTCCGGGTCGAGGATGTTCCCCCGGGTGAGCGAGAGCAGGACGCCGAAGCGCTGGTCCACGGTTTGCGGCCCCTGCAGCGACAGCACCGAGAGGTTCTTGCCGAGAAT
>PMZX01000101.1:0-4112 GCA_003170035.1 Myxococcales bacterium
CGTCGGTCACGAAGAACGGGATGAAGCCGTAGTTGGTCAGTAACTCTTTGATTTGCGCTTTGACGTAGTCGATCAGGGTCTGCTGCATGCGCTCGTTGGTGACGCTCCAGCCGCTCTGGCCCAAGCCAGGCGTGGAGCGATCCTGGATCGAGAAGTAGAGGCCGGGCGCGACCCCGCGCGCGCGGCACGCGTCGACGAACAGTTTGACCACATCGACGTGCCCCGCTGCCGGCACCTTGGCATTGCCGACGTCGTAGTCAGTGGTCGCCGAATCCCAGAGCAAAAAGCCGTCGTGATGCTTGGTTGTGAGAACAGCGAACTTCATCTTGGCTGACACGGCAGCGTCAATCCATTGGCCCGGGTCGAGATTGGTCGGATTGAACAGAGACGGATCCTGGTTGGGCAGATCCTTCGCCCCATCATTCGAGAAGGTGTTCATACCGAAGTGGAGGAACATGCCGAATCGATACTCGGCGAATGCGCGCTTGAGCTCTTCGGGGTCCTGAACTGCGCCACTCGTTCCCGCCACACCTCCTGAGCTCTGCACGCCTCCTGTGCTTTGCGTGCCCCCTGACGCGCCCGCCAGGCTGCCTGCACTTGCACTGCCGCCGGAACCAGCCCTGCCCCCTGCGCCTGCCGTGGCACCTCCGCTGGCTGCGCCGCCGGCCCCAGCACCGCCGCTCGATCCGCCTCTGCCACCTGTGCTTGTTGAGCTGGCTCCGCCGGCCGCCCCGCCTGTCACGACACTACCGCCCGTCCCACTCTGAACGCCAGCGGTGCCAGAGCTGCCTGCACCCGCCCGCCCACTTGCGCCCGCACTGCCGCCCGTCGTCGCACTGCCACCCGTCGTCGCACTGCCGCCGGCCCCGGTCTGACCACCTGCCACGCTCGACCCGCCTGTGCTCGCGCCGCCGCCTGGACCCACACTGCCGCCGATCCCGGTCTGACCACCTGCCGCGCTGGTGCTGGTCGTTGTGACCGCACTCCCACCTGCAGCGCTGAAACCACCTGCGGCCGTCGTGCCTGTGCTGCTGCCGACGGAGACAGAAGAACCGCCCTGGCCAGCACTGCCTGCCTGCCCGGCCGAACCACCGCTCGTTCCTGCGGCGCCCGTGTTCCCTGCTGCAGAACTAGAAGCCGCGCCAGAACCGCCGGAGCTACAGCCGCCTGGCCCCAGAAGGAGCAGAGCCAGACCGAGTCCTGCGACTTCGACCAGGGACACCCGGCGAGTTCGACCCGCAACAACGCTGACCGTCGAGAACCGGGTGGATTGGTGTGTGTACATGTCGGCTTCTCCGTCGTGCTGATTGACGAATCGCTACAGCATTGACAGGGGCACGCCAGCGCAGAATCGGGTTTGAAAATCTCTATGCCGGATTACGACGGCCGATCGCCGCTGCCGGCCAGGCGCCGAATCTTCTCGGCCACCACGGCGCCGAACGCCAGCAGCGCACCCCACCGGGTGGCCCTGCGATCCGCCCCGGCGACAGTGCAGCCACCGCCTGAATTCCCGCGAGAAACCGACGCTGCCGTCGTTCCGATGCTGCCGCCCATCGAGCTCGCACCCGTTCTAGTTCCGGCGCTAGTTCCACCTGTGGACGCCGAGCCACCCGACGCCGACGCAGCGCTCGTCGCCGGGGCGTCGGTGCCCCCCACACCGCTCGACACTGTGCCACCGCTGCCTGGAGTACCGCCCGCAGCGGTCGCCCCGCCGCTGCCCGCGCCTCCGGCCGCACTCGTCCCGCCACTGCCCGCATTTCCAGTCGCGCTCGTCCCGCCGCTGCCTGCGCCCCCGGCCGCGCTCGTCCCGCCGCTGCCCGCACCTCCAGTCGCGCTCGTCCCGCCGCTGCCGGTACCTCCAGTCGCGCTGGTTCTGCCGCCGCCTGCACCTCCGGTCGCGCTCGCCCCACCACCACGCGCACCTCCAGCGGCGCTGGTCCCCCCGCTGCGCGCACCTCCGGCCGCGCTCGTCCCGCCGCTGCCACCTGCTCCTCCGGCCCCGCTCGTCCCCCCGCTGCCGCCTGTGCCTCCGGCCGCGCTCGTCCCGCTACTGCCACCTGCGCCTCCAGCCCCGCTGCTGGTCCCGCCGGAGCCCGATTCAACCCACTGCAGAGTGTCCGTCGCGGCATAGCCAAAGCTGGTGAGAAACTGCGGAAGGAGAATGCCCGCGTTGGTCACGCCCTGCGCTGACATGGGACCGGCGGCCATGACGGTTGAGTTGAGAAGAAGCTTGGTCGCCGCGAGGTAGTCCACGATGGGGGCAAAGGTCCCCATGACGATCCGATCTGTTCGGACGCTCCAAGTGGCGCTGTTGCCGCCGTTTGCCAGCAGCGCATCGACAATACACAGTTGCTGGCGGACCGGATTGCCACCGAGGATGGCGGCATGTTTGTTTATGTTGAAAATGGCTTCTAGCACGTGCAACCCCGTCGAACTTGGTGCGCTGTCGGTTCCGGCATTGATGAAGGTGCCGAGATGGCCCTTCATGCACAGGGAACAACTGCCGAACCCGTACGATGTTCCGGGACCGCTATGGACCTTCAGCACGGAAATATCGACCAGGATGTCGATGACGCCATTGACGAGGTCGGCGGGGGCGGAAATGTTCTTGGTACTGGCAGCAATTGTGACCGGCACCATGCCGCCCAGCGATTGCGCGTATTTGCTGACAGTCGCGCGTATCTTGGTCGCGTCAGTCAAGCTGGCGTAGGTGGAATAGGTCGCCGAAGCATCGGCATTGGCGTCATACAGGATGACGTTCGCCACCGGAACCCCAAGCTGATCGATGAACACATCGCAGATCTTCTTGATGATCGCTACGCGGGGATGGTTCCCGGCGGTGCCTTGTATAGCATTGGTCTTGATGGCCACCTTGGTGCTCGCCCAGGGTTTGCTCGACCGGAAGATCGTGCTCCAGGCATCGGCAGCGGTGGTCCTCTGGGCTAGCTGCATCGCCATCTGGTCCAGGTTGGAGGCGACCAGATTCGCATTGACCGAGTTGTTCTGGTTTGCCCAGCTCGTGTTTGCGGGCGTGCTGGTAAGCATATTCGTGTCGTGGCAGCAGATGACCCGCTTGTTGTCGATGGCCGGATTGATCTGCATGCCGCTGACCCACCCTCCGGTCGACTGGGCCAGAAGCTTGTCGAATCTCAGAGCACTGAGTCCCATCGCTCCCGCCGCGCCTGCTGCGGCGGTCTTGAGGAAATCGCGTCGCTTGGGGGGTCGATTTGCGGGCATTGCGGTTTTCCTATCCTAGCTTTTCTGTTTTCGGCGATTGCGGCGAACGCCCAGCACCAGCAGCAAGCCGAGGGCGAAGATCGCAGCGTCCGACGGGCCGCTGGCGTAGCTTCCCAGTCGGCAGGAGCAGCCACCTTTGCTGGTAGCCCCAGTCGCTGGCGCGGTGCCGACTGTGGATCCGCCAGCGCCTCCACCGGTGTTCACACCCGAGCCGGTGTTTCCACCTGTGCTGGTGTTCCCACCCGAGCCTGTGTTCGCGCTCGTTGCGGTGTTTCCACCCGTGCTGGTGTTTCCACCTGTGCCGGTGTTCACTCCCGAGCCTGTGCTCCCACCCGTTACGGTGTTCCCACCGGTAACCGTGTTTCCTCCCGTGCCCGTGTTCCCGCCGGCAGCCGTGTTCCCACCCGTGATCGCGTTCCCACCGGTCACCGTGTTCCCACCCGTGGCCGTGTTCCCACCGGTCACCGTGTTTCCTCCCGTGCCCGTGTTCCCTGCCCTACCCGTACTCCCGCCCGTGCCGGGGGAGCTCCCACCCGCGCCCGTGTTCCCGCCCGTGACCGTGGTTCCGCCCGCTCCCCCGGTGGTGACCACGCCGGAGTCCTTGGGCACGATCGCAGCACCATCCCCGGTGGCGATCGCACCCGAGTCCTTGAGGACGGTCACAGCCGCGTCCTTTCCGTCCGCCGCGCCGCCATCCTTCTTCACCACAACGCCAGCGTCAGGAGTGACGGTACCCGCGGGCAGAGCCGGGGCATCCGTGCGAAATGGCGACGCCGGGAGCGCGGGTGTGCCCTGGCTGAACAGGCTCGCGGTCGGGTAGCCCGCCCAGCAATAGCGCGCATTTTTCGGCGCCGTGACCGAGGGGCTGGAGACCA
>PMZX01000101.1:4186-4341 GCA_003170035.1 Myxococcales bacterium
ACGTCTTGCCCGTAGGTGATTGCCTCGGCCAGCAAACCCAGACGCAGACCCACATCCTGCTTGTCCGGGGGATGCACATAGGTCTCGTCGCCGATGTCAATCGTAACGGCAATGCCGGTATTGGGAACAATCTGGGTCGTTTGCAACTGTGCTTC
>PMZX01000176.1 GCA_003170035.1 Myxococcales bacterium
TCCCACGCCTACCACCACGGGCAGGTGCCACAGGCGCGGGCCGTACACCATCAGGCTGCCTAGCAGGAAGAGCGCCAGCACCACGGCGGCGAGGACCGGCAGATTGCCGCCCGATCTCTCGCCAGCGCGCTCCCCATCCGACTCCTGCACGCTGCGCCCCGTGAGGGTACGCCACATCGCAATCTGATCGCCGGCCCTGCGCGGACGGCGGCCCATCTCGCGCGCGGCCAGTTCCTCCAGTTCGGCACGTCGGGCGGCTTCCTGCTCGGGTGAAAGGACGGTGCCCTTCGGGGCGGGCCGCTCGCGCACGGGTTTTTGCGGCTCGGTTTCGGGCTGACTGAACCGCCAGAGCTGCTCGTTGTAGGCGCGGGCCTCGAAGGTGTCGAGCCGCGTTCCGCAGTTGACGCAGGTCCGGTCAAAGAGATTGTTGGGCCTTTCGCAGCGGGGACAGTCGTTGCGAGGCACGGCTTTGAAGCCCTCCGCGTCCACCGGAATTGACGAATCGTCCTCAACCGGCGGGCGGAACGCGCTGGCAAGCCGGTTGGCCGGCGGCTTCTCCCCGGGTGCCAGCAACACGTCGAAGCGTTCACTGGTGTCCGTGTGGGCCGGCTCTTCGGGGGCGTCGCTGCGCGGTCCCTCGATCTGGCGGAAGCGCTTGATGGTCTCGTCGTCCATGAATCGCGAACTCCGCGCTAGACGATCCCGATCTTGCCTTGCCGCTCCGGCTCGGACGTCGAGGCCGGGCGGGTACGCGTGCGCGCCCATTCGCGCAAGTGCGCGATGTCCTCGCGCATGGTCACGGCCAGAGGCATGGTTTCGCTGAGCGTGGCGACCAGGTGGCGTTGCTCCAGTTCCACTCCCTCGGCAAAGGCTGCGTACAGTCCGCTCACCACCAGTTGCTCGATCTCGGCGCCGCTGAAGTGTTCGGCCCGTCGGGCCAGATCCTCGACCGCGAAGTTTTGCGGGTTGCGGCCGAAACGCTGCAGATGGATGGTGAAGATCTGGGCGCGCTCGCTGGCGGTGGGCAGATCGATGAAGAAGATCTCGTCGAAGCGCCCCTTGCGCAGCAGCTCGGCCGGCAGGCTGTCGATGCGGTTGGCGGTGGCTACCACGAACACGGGCGCGGTCTTCTCCTGCAACCAGGTGAGGAAGGTGCCGAACACGCGCGCGGTGACGCCGCTGTCGCTGACCCCGGACGACCCGAGGCCGGCTAGGCTCTTCTCCAGCTCGTCGACCCAGAGCACAGCGGGGGCGATGCTCTCGGCGATGCGCATGGCCTTGCGCATGTTCTCCTCGGACGAACCCACCAGGCCGCTGAAGATGCGNNTCCAGTCGAAGCAGCGGCAGGTGCCACTGCGACGCCACCGCCTTGGCAGTCAGGCTCTTGCCACAGCCCTGCACACCGAGCAGCAGCAGGCCCTTGGGGGCAGGCAGCCCGAACTGGCGCGCGCGCTCGGTGAAGGCGGCGGTGCGCTGATCCAGCCAGGCCTTGAGATTCTGCAGGCCGCCGATGCTCGCGAAGCTCTCGGCGGTTGCGTAGTACTCGAGCAGCCCGCTCTTGCGGATGAGTTGGCGCTTTTCCGCGAGCACGAGCTGTATGTCCGTGGCGTCCAGGCGCTGGTCCTTGGCGATGGCCTTGGCAAAGGCGTTCTCGGCCTCGGACAGGGTCAGGCCCAAGGCGGCCTTGAGCAAGGGCTCGACTTCCTCGTTGCGCAGATCGATGACCGCCTTCTTGCCCTCGCGCACCACCGCCACGATCTCGCGCAGCAACTTGAGCAGGTCCTCGATGGCCGGCAGCGGCACGTCCAGCACCGAGATTTCCTTTTCCAGTTCGGCCGGGATGGCGAGCACCGGCGAGACCAGCATCATGGTGGTGAACGTGGTCTTCAGGCTGTGGGCCAGCTCGCGCAAGCGCCGGATCACGGCCGCATCGTTGAGAAAGGGGTGAAAGTCCTTGAACACGACCAGTGCTGGCTCGGCCAGCTTCTCCACCGCGGCCAGGGCCGCGCCCGGATCCGTCGGCCCGGCGGCCTTGGCTGCAGGCCGTCCGTTCTCCATGCGGCACAGGCCCTGGGTGACGGACCAGGTGTAAAGCGCCTTGCCGTGCGATTCCGCCAGGGTGGCGAGGAGCGCGTCGACGCGTTGCTCTTCCCAAGTCACAAGGTAGATGAGCGGGTAGCGAGCTCGGATGAGGAGGTCCAGCTCATCGACGAAACCGGACAGGGAAGGGCTGGTGGGTGAATCGGGCAAGTCCCGTCATTATGCTCCGGTCTTGCGGCAGGTAGAAGAAGCCTCTGCCGCAGCAAGCTCGACAATCTGCGCCTATCGCGTCGGTAACGCGCTTCCCGCGCTCAAGCTCGGCGGCAGAACAGACGAGATTTCCCTTCGAAAGTCGAGGTCTTTGGCCCCGCATGCCGAGCTTACAGGCCGTCCCCAGCGGACGGGGAGGACGACGCCACCCTGAAAGATGGGAGCCCAGCTCCTGGGGGAGGAATCCGTGAACACGGTCAAGAACAGAAAAGTCCTCATCGTCGAGGACTCCCGGCTCATCCACAAGATGTACGAGGTCATGCTACGGCCTATCACCTTGGTGTCCGCCTTCGATGGGCGCGATGGGCTGGACAAGCTCAGCCAGAGCCCGGACGTGGACTTCATCATCCTGGACATCAACATGCCGAGAATGACCGGGCTGGAGTTCCTGGCCCAGCTCAAGGCCACCCCGGCCCTGGCCCAGATCCCCGTGATCATCGTCTCGACCGAGGGCAAGGAAGAGGACGTTGCGCGCGGCCTGCAGAACGGCGCCGCGGCCTACCTGAGAAAACCGTTCCAGCGCGAGGACCTCCTCAAGGTCGTCAACCGCATCGAGTCCAAGCAGCCAGCAGCATGAGCGACGGCACCAACATGACCGATCCGTCCCCGCTTGCGGACCCGCCCGCGGGTGGGGATCTACTAGCCCGCGGGGAGCGAGACGCAATGGCCACCTTGCGGAGGGCGCAGCAGCTGGTTCGCGATGCGCAGGTGGCCATCGAGGAGGCGAGCCGCGTGGTGGGCGAGAGCGCAGGGCCGGCAAGCGAGGCGCGTCTGGTCGCCGCCGAAGCCGAACGCGAGGAACTGACCAATCGCTTAGCCGAGGTGGAGCACCAGGTGGGTCGCCTGATGACCTTGTACGTGGCCACCTACCAGCTTCATGCTACGCTCGACCCGGTCGAGGTGCAGTCGACCATCGCCGAGATCGCTCTCAACCTGGTCGGCGCCGAGCAATTCGTCCTGTTGCTGGTCGACGACGAGGATCAGGGCTACGAGGTGCGCCTAATCCACGGCGAGCCTGACACGCCCTGGGTATTGTCCCAGCGCTACACGGGTGGCGACTTCCTGGTGGATTCGGCGCTGGCCGACGGCGGGCTGCGCTTCGGGCCCACCGAGCAATCGCCGGCCTTGGCAGTGGTGCCCCTGCGCGTGCAGGACGTGACGGTCGGGGCGCTGGTCATCTTCAAGCTGCTGGCGCACAAGCCGGCCTTCGTGAAGGAAGACCACGACCTGCTCGACCTCCTGGGAGCCCACGCGGCGTCCGCGATTTTTGCCTCCCGGGTGTACTCCAAGACGGCGCGCAAGCTGCGCACCCTCGAAAGCCTGATCCGCTTGGTCAATAAGGGATGACGTGACCGCGACGACCTGTCATAGCCGGTGGTGCCGCGCATGAGCTTCCAGGGCCGCGTCGAAGACGTCGCCATCGCGGATGTGATGCAGCTCATCCGTCTGGGGGGACATTCGGGCACCTTGTCGCTTCATTCCGGCGAAGAGGAGGCGCTCATCGGGTTCGAACGCGGCCGTCTGGTCAGCGCCTGGAGCCCGCGCAGGTTGCGCCTGGGCGAGATGCTGGTTCAGGCCGGTGCCATCGACGAGGCTGCTTTGCAGCGGGCGCTGGAGGCGCAGGAGACGGAACGGCCCCGGCGTACCATCGGACAGATTCTGGTCCGTCAAGGGGCGACCACGCCCGAGGTCATCCGGCAGGTGGTCGGGCAAGAGATCGAACGCATAGTCAAGGAGGTGCTGGGCTGGTCCTCGGGCACCTTCGATTTCGCGCTCGACGACTTGACGCCGATGGTGGAGGTCTCGCGTTTCTCCGGGGCACCCAAGGTCGACCTCGACACGCAGCAGGTGCTTCTGGAAGCCCTGCAAACCATGGCGGAGGAGTCCACCCGCGCCGCCTACCAGGTGCCGACCCCGATCGAGGTTCTGCCGGAAGGCTCAGGGCCGGTCGAGGAGTTCGTGCAGGTGCTGACCAAGGGCCGTAAGCAACCCGAGGGCGAAGCGATGGCGGTGCCCCAATCCGTCGCCGAAGACTCCGCGCTTACCACCAAGCACGAGGTGCCTGATCGTCCGCGCTTTCAACTGGTATCTCCCGACGCAGAGCTGTTGGCGCAGATCAATCACATCCTGGCCCCAACCGGGGACCGCATGTCAGCGGTGGCTTTGCGCGACGCCGGGGCCTCGCTGCTGGGCGAGGCCCCGCCCATCGTGGTGGTGGACCTCCGCTACCAGGCGCAGGCGGTGGAAACGCTCACCGCGCTCTGCCGGTCGCGACCACGGGCCTCGGTGGTTGCGCTCTTCGTGGGGCGTGCGCCCTTGCGCGATCTGTACCAGGCGGGCGTGCAGTCCATCACCTCGGCAGGGCCCGAGACAGTGGCTGCCTGCGTGCGCAGCGTGGCGCGCCAGCGCAAGTATCTGTCCAACGAAAACGCCATCGCCGAGGGTGTGCGCGCGAGCTTCGCGCGCCTGCGGCGGATCATCGCGGATCTGCGCTCGGGGCTTCTCGCCACCTCTGTCTCGCTCAATCTGCTTAACGTGGTGGCCGAGTCGCTCGACCGCGGCGTGCTGCTGGTACCTGACCGCGATCAACTGGTGGCCCTGGGTGCTTTTGGTCAGACCGCGCTGGGCGAGGAGCTGGTAGCAAAGACGCAAAACCTGGCCTTCCCGGTGGGCGAAGCCGGCGTCTTTCATGAGTGCCTGAAGGACAGTCAGACGCGCCGGGCGAGCTACGACAGCGCCGGGTTTCCCCAGGCTTTCCGCGACGTGGTCGACCGTCCTGCGTCGGGCGAGATTGCGGTCTTGCCGGTGCCCGGCAGCGAGCGCGTGATCACTGTCATCTACCTGGACAACGGCTCGCGCGATCGGCCGGTGGGCGACATCGAGGTCTTCGAGCTGGCCGCTTTCCAGCTCGGGCTGGCGCTGGAAAATGAATTCCTGCGGCGCTCGGGCCCTGAGCACGGGACAGGCGGACCTCTCCTCAAGATGCGCAAGATGGGATAGCGCCGTGGAGGAGCTGTTCGCATCCCTTATCAAGGATTTCGTCGAGGAGACAAGCCCGCTGGCACGCGAGGTGGCGAATCTGGTCTTGCGGCTGGAAGAGGCGCACGCCAACGGTGAGGACGACAAACAGTTGCTGCGCGCGATGAAGAGCGCGCTGCACACCACCAAGGGCAATGCGGCCATGATGGGCCTGCCGGCCATCGAGTCCCTCGCTCACGCGCTGGAAGATTTCTGTTTGCTGGTCGGTCGACATCCCGAGGCGCCGACGCAGGTGCTGGTGGATGGAACCGATCTGCTCATCCGGTCCATCGAGGCTGCTTTGCAGGGCGAGCCAGACCGCACCCCGATCGACGCGTTCATCGAGCGCGTGGTGCGGGCGATCGAGGCCGCGGGCCAGGCGGCCGATGCGCGCTCGCCGTCAGTACAGCCACGCGCGCAGGCGCCGGCACAGCCGGCCCAGCCCGGCGCTGAGGGCCAGCGGGAGGAAAAGCCCACGGCAGCGAGCGCCACCGCCGACCAGGATGGTGAGGGCGGCGCGGTTCGCATTGCCGACGACGAAGTGGACGGGCTGCTCGATCTGACGGCAGAAGCCATCATCAGTCACGCCGAGCTGGTGCGCTTCGCCGGCCGGCTGGCGCGCGGGCACGTCCAGCGCAGCGACACGGCCTTGCTTGAGCAGGTGTTGTCGAGGTTGGGTCGAGCTGCTTTCGAGATGCGCCACGACCTTCTGCGCGTGCGCCTGGCACCCATCTCGACCATGTTCCGGCGCTACACCCGCTATGTGCGCGACCTGGCGCGCGAGCGCGGGCAGGCCATCCAGCTCATCATCGAGGGAGGTGAGACGGCTGTCGATCGAGCCATCATCAGCCGCCTGCACGAGCCCGTGGTGCACATGGTACGCAACGCGGTCGCGCATGGGATCGAGAGCACGGCGGAACGGGCTGCCGCGGGCAAGCCGGCGCGCGCCCAGATCCTGCTGGGTGCGCGCTTGGTGGACGGACGTGCGCGCATCGTGGTGGCGGATGATGGGCGGGGCCTGGACATGGCCGCGATCGCGACCAAGGCCCGCGCCATGGGCTTCGATCCCGAGCACATGCCGGAAGCCGAGTTGCGGCGCCTCATCTTTCAGCCCGGCTTTTCCACCGCCCAAGAGGTCTCCACCCTCGCCGGCCGGGGCGTGGGGTTGGAGGTGGTGGCCAACGTGATCCAGAGCCTGGGCGGCCGCATCGATGTGCGCAGTGTGGCCGGCGAGGGGACGGTCTTCCTGATCGACTTGCCAGTGACCGCGTCGCTGGTCAAGGCCCTGATCTTCGGCGTGGACAGCGAGACGTTCGCGCTGCCGGCCAGCTTCGTGGTCGACAGCATCGAGGTGCGGGAGGAGTCGATGTACGAGATCAACCGCGTGTTGCTCTGTCCCTGGCGCGGCGATTTCCTGCGTGCGGTCGACGCCGGACGTTTGTTGGGCTGCGCCGGGTTGGCGCAACAGTGGACGCGCCCCTATGGCATCGTCGTCGAGGCGGCCGCCCAGCGCTGCGCCCTACTGGTCGACTGGCTGGTGGGCGTGCAGGAGATCGTGACGAGGCCTCTGGACGAACCCCTGTGCGGCTCGCGCGTGCTGTCGGGTCTGACCATCCTGGGTCAGGGGCGGGTGGTGCCCATCCTCGACTGCGGGGAGGTGTTGAAGCGCGCGGCGGGGCCGGTCGCAACAGCCACGCCCAGCGTTCCGTCCGACAAAGCGGCGCACAGGAGTTCCAGCCATGTCATCTGACGAGCGCCCGGACGCGTCCGCCGTTTCTGCGCCGGCTGTCCCTGCATCCCGGCCGGCGCGCGACAGCCTGCTGGCCTTTGCCGATTCCATTTTGGCCCGCCCCGCCGCGCCTGCTCCTGCGGTCGAAGTGCACCCGTACCTGACCTTCTTCTTGCGCCACGAAGAGTTCGGCCTTCCCCTGCTGCGCAGTCGCGAGATCGTGCGCGTGGGTGAGATCACGCGCATCCCCGAGGCGCCCCCCCATGTGCGCGGCGTGCTCAATGTGCGGGGTCGGGTGGTGCCCATCGTCGAGCTTCGCACGCGTCTGGGGCTACAAGCGGCGCCGCTGACACTACGATCACGGGTGATCATCGTCGAGGCCCATGGCCGCCTTTTCGGGCTGCTGGTCGATCGTGTGTCACGCATCGCCAAGATTTCCGCGTCGGCGATCAAGCCAGCGCCGGCCCAGGCACCATCCCCGGGCGCAGACCACGTCACCGGCATCGCCGAGATGGGCGCGGAGCCCATCGTCCTGCTCGACCTCGACAAGGTTCTCCTGCTCAACCCGACTGCGCCTTCCCCGACCGGCGCGACTGCGGAGCCGCGCGGATGAAGGTGGACACTCTGTCTGACGCCCAGGAACGCCTGACGGCCTTGCAGGCGGCGGCGGCGAGTCCGGGGCGTGACCAAGCCATCGTGGTCGGCCTGAAGGACGCGTCCCCCTTGGTGAGGCAAAACGCCATCGCCCTAGCCGCGCGCCACCTCGCGCCCGAGGTGTTGGCCGAGTTTCTCGCCGACGACGAAGACGCAATTCTGCGCAACGCCGCCCAGGCAGCCCTGGAGCGGCAGGGGCCGCATGCCATTCCGCACCTGCTCAGCCTGACCCGGGGTGCGGACCCCGAACTGGCATTCTTCGCGGTGCAGATTCTGTCCACCATCAACGATGTCTCGGCCAAGCAGGCGCTGCTGCCGCTGCTCGACCACAGCGACCGCAACATCGCCCAGGCGGCGGTAGAGGCACTCGGCCATATGCGCGCGACCGAGGCTGTTCCGGCCTTGATCCGCTTGCTGGCCGGCGATCCCTGGTTGCAGTTCGCGGCGGCGTCCGCCTTGGGACGAATCGGGGATGCGCGCGCGGTTGGCCCGCTGCTGGAACGACTCGACGACGAACTTCTCGCCGAGATCGTGGTGGAGGCCCTGGGCCGGATGGGCGACGCGGCCACCCTGGCGCCCCTGCTCGATCGTCTGGTGTCGAGTGATCGCCTGCCGCTGCGCGATCAGCTTTTGCTTGCGGTGGCCGCCGTCCTCGAACGCAACCCCGGGCTGCGCGGGGTGCCGGCGCGCGCACGTCTGTGGCGGCCTGAGGTCAGGGCTGGCCTGGGCGAGTACCTAGGGGGGCTTCTGGCCATGCACGATGCGACGCTCGCGCGGTCTGCGGGCGTGTTGGTGGTGCACGCCGAGCTTTGGAACCTCATGCCTGCACTGCTCGCGCGCAACCCGGATTCCGGCGAGGAAGGCTGGTTGGAGGGCATGCTTCGTCGCTGCCGGCGCCGCGCCCGGGCCGAGTGGCTGCCTCTTCTCCAGCATAGTGACCCGCGTGTGCGGGCGGGTGCCTTGCTGCAGGTACCGTTTGGCGCTGGCGCCGGGCCTGCCCTGGCCGCCTGCTTGCAGGACCGGGACCCGGAGGTGCGCGCGGCCGCCTGCTTTGCGCTCGGCCGTCTGCGCGAGCCGTCCGCCGCCTCGGCCCTGGCTCGCGCTCTGCGATCGAGCGACGCACGCGAACACGCGGCCGCTGCGCAGGCGCTGGCACAACTACCGCGCCAGAGTCTGGCCGAGTTGGCGCCCGACCTGGAGCCTGGCGCCGATGAGGAGCAGATGGAACGTGCGCTTGGGGTGCTGGAACAGGCGCGCAGCACGATGCACAGGGAGCGCGTGCGCGCGCTTGTGCAAGATGGCCGGCCTGCTCTGCGCCAGGCCGCTCTGCGCGTGTTGGGGCGCTATCCAGGCCACGCGGCTGATGGGTGGATCATGGCCGGCCTGCGCGACGACGACACGGTAGTCCGCATCGCCACGGTCGAGATCCTGGTCCGCCGCCGCTGTCGCAAGGCCATCCCTGCTCTGGTCGAGCTTCTGTCCGCTGGCCACCCGCTGCGCTACCACCTGGTGCGCGCCCTGGGACGGCTGCGCGCCCGGGCGGCTGCGTCCCGCCTGCAAGCCCTGTATGCCGGGGCGCCGCTGCACGAGCGCATCGAGATCGTCGTGGCTCTCAACCAAATGGCACCTGCCGGGCTGTTGGCTTTTTTGCGAGAAGTACTGCGTGAGCCCGATGTGGAATTGCGGCGGGTGGCCTCCGACGGATTCGTGCGCGCGGCGGGTGCGCACGAGTTTGAGACGATGGTGGCACTGGCCCGGGATGCCGACTGGGTCGTGCGCAACCATGCGACCTGGGGTCTGGGCCGCCTGGGCTTGCCGGAAGCCCAGTCCCACCTGATGCTTCTGGCCCGTGACGTGGAGCCCCTGGTGGCGCGCACCGCGCAGGCGGCCATGGGCCGGCTGCGCGGGAACAGCCGGGGGCGGGACGCATGAACGGGCAGTTCGCAGAGGAGGAATGGAAGCTCCTGCTAGACCTGGTGAGCCGGGAGTTCGGCCTGGTGTTCCAGGACTCCCGGCGCCGACATCTGGAATCCCGGCTGCTGCCGCGGTTGCGTGCGCTGGGCCTGGAATCGTTTGGCGCCTACTACCGCTATCTGGCGCGCCACCCGGAGCGCGGGGCCGAGTTGCGCGAGCTGGCGCGCATCGTGACCAACAACGAGACCTACTTCTTTCGCGAGGCCCATCACTTCGATCTGCTGGTCCAGCAGGTGGTCCCGCAATTGTCGACGCACAGCCGGCCGGGGCTTCTGCGCGTGTTGTCGGCGGGTTGCTCGTCCGGGGATGAGGCCTACTCCATCGTGATCGCGTTGCAGGGGGCTCTCGTCGATCGCACCGGCCTGGACTGGCAGATCGACGCCTGCGATCTGAACTCGGCCCGGATTGCGCAGGCGCGGGAAGGCCTGTACGAGGCCGGCTCGTTGCGGGCCTGCGACGAACTGGGTCGCAGCGCGCACTTCAGCGCGCAGGGCGACCGCTTTCGCCTGCGTCCCGAACACCGCAAGGGGACCAGCTTCTTCGAAGCCAACCTGGCGGTGGCGGGACTGGATTTGCCGGGCGCGCCCTACCACGTGATCTTCTGTCGCAACGTCCTCATCTATTTTTCCGAAGAGGCGTTCCACCGCACGCTCTCCCATTTTCATCGTACCCTGGTTGCGGGCGGTTATCTCTTCTTGGGCCACGCGGAATCGCTGATTGGTCGCCGCAACGATTTTCAGCCTGTGCGTCTCTGTAATTCGATCGTCTATCGCAAGCAGGACAAGAACCCATGACCGGGATTCTGGTTGTCGACGATTCGCCTTTCATCCGCAAGGCCATCACCCGCATCTTCTCGGGGCGACCCGAGCTGCAGGTGGTAGGCACTGCGCAAAGCGGGGAGGAGGCGCTGGAGCGCATTCCCGCCACGCGGCCGCAGGTGGTGACGCTGGATGTGGAGATGCCGGGCATGGGCGGCCTGGCGACCCTGCGCGAGATCCAGCGCCGCTACCCGGGTCTGCCCGTGATCATGCTGTCCGTGTACACGAAACAGGGGGCGGAGACGACCCTCGATGCGATCAGCGCCGGGGCGGTGGATTTCATAGACAAGAGCCGGCTGAACGTCATGGATTTCGACCGCCTGTCACACGAGCTGCTGGACAAGATCGAAGTCTGGAGGCAGGGGCCGCGTGCCTATTCCTGGGAGCGCGCGGCTCCTCCGGCGCCGGCGTCACCGGCGGTGGAAGGAGCGCTGCCGGCCGTGTGCTGGTCGTCTTATGATCTGTGCGTGATCGGGGCGTCGACCGGAGGCCCACCCGCCTTGCAACAGATCGTGAATCACATCCCCCCGAATTTCCCTTTGCCCATCGCCGTGGTCCAGCACATGCCGGTGGGCTTCACTCGTCCGTTCGCCGACCGGCTGGACTCTCTCGCCTGGATGCGGGTGAAAGAAGCCGCGGATCACAATACCCTGCGGCCCGGTCACATGTTGCTGGCACGGGCCGGGGCGCACCTGTACATCGAGCCCGATCTGAATGCGCACCTGTCGCTCGATCCCATGGATGCCGTTCACATCCCCAGCGTCGACGTCCTGATGGAGTCGGCCAATCGCGCGCGGCCCGGACGCGTGGTTGCCATCTTACTGACCGGCATGGGCGACGACGGAGCCGAGGGGATGCTGGCCATCCATCGTTCGGGCGGTCTCACTTTCGCCGAGAGCGAAGCCTCGTGTGTGGTGTACGGCATGCCCCGCGCCGCCTACAAACGGGGCGCAGTTTCTCACATGCTTTCCCTTTCCGAGATCTGTCAGCTCTTCGCTGCAAGGAGCGGTGACCCATGAGCGACCAGAAAGAGACGCCCCCATCGGCCGAGCCACGAGTTCCAACCGGCAAGCCGGCATCCACGATTCGCCGTTTCAAGGCGGTCGCGTTGCTGCGACACATGCGCTTGTGGCAAAAACTGCTGTCCATCGTGGTGGTGCTGCTGATCCCCACCGTCTTCCTGCTGCGAGACTTCGTCAGCCGCGCCAGCCAGGACATTGTCCGCACCCGCAGCGAGATGTGCTTGGATGACCACTCACGCTTGTTGCGTGCGATCCTGGAGAAGCAGTCCGTTTTGCGTCTGGGACGGGTTCAGTCCGAGGCGGGCTCGGCCGACGTGGTGGCAAGCGCGGGCGCGCAGGTCGAGGGCGCGCTGGCGGCACTCAATCGCCTGGAAGCATCCGGCTGCGGCCGCGCGAATCCGGAAATCGCGCGACGTCTGCGTCCGGTGCTTGCGGGCCTGAGCAGCGCCTGGACCCAATCGCCCGCGCAAGGTCCACGCACCGGTGAGATCGATAAGCGCATGCGGGAGCAATTGCGAATGGCCTACCGGCAAGTGGCGACGGAGAGCAATCCCGGCTCGGCCGCGGATCTCGATTCGGAACTGGTCAACGAGACAACCCGCAGCACGCTGCCCGAGGCGGCCTGGAGGCTGGCGGACATGGTCGCGCTGGGTGCCCAGATCGCCGGGGCGAAAGACACGACCATCGAAATGCGGGTGCAGCTCATCAATGCGGTGGAATCGCTGGAGACCGGCGTGCTCGACTTGCAACGCGGGTTGCGCGCGCTGTCCGGCGGGGACGGCCGGGCCAGCGGGGCAGTGGATTCGCTGGACGCCGCGATCGGCGCGGGGGTGCACCGGTATGCGCAAGCCACGCGCGAGGCCACCACGGCCGCGCGCGAATTGAGCGCACAGGGAAAGATGGCGGCAACCGGGGAGACACCCGCGGTGCGCGGCGCCCTGGCCATGCAGACGTTCGCCAAGGCGGCGCTGGGGGCGCTCTTTGACACCTACGACGCGGCCCTGTCCTGGCAGGGGAGCCAACTCGGCGAGCGGGTGGTGCGCCTGGAAGGGCAGCGCGTGCGCACTGTCCTCTTCGTCATGGTAGCGTTGCTACTAGCGGGGTTCCTGGTGTCCGTCATCGCCCGCAGCATCACCACACCCCTGGCGGTGGCGGTGGACTGCGCCAACCGTCTGGCCGCGCAGGACTTCAGCATCGAGATCGCGCAGAGTGAGTCGAGCGATGAGGCGGGCCAGTTGCAAGCTTCCATGCGCCAGATGGCCGGCAGCTTGCGCGCCACCATCCGATCGATTCTGGCCTCGTCGCGAATCGTGGCGGCGGCATCCGAGAAGATCTCGATCTCGGGCAGCCAGTTGGCGCGCGGGGCGGAAACCCAGTCGGCGGCCACTGAGGAGACATCCTCGAGCATGGCGGAGATCGCGGCTCAGATTCAGCAACTGGCCAAGACCGCCATGTCGCTTTCGGCCAGCGTGGAGCAAACCACCACAGCCTTTCAGAAGATGCACGAGACCCTCGAGCGCACGGCCGGCCACGGACAGACCTTGCTGGCGTCTTCACAAGAGGCGAGCACGCATCTGGCCGAGCTGACCAACAGCATCACCCACGTCACCGCCCAATCTCGTTCGGCCAACGAGATGTCACAGTCGGCCTTGGGCGCGGTGAAGCTGGGCGGGGAGAAGCTGCAGCAGTCGATTGGCGGGATTGGGGAGCGCGCACAGGAGGTCAGCAAGATTGTGCGGCTCATCGAGGAGATCGCGGATCAGACCAATCTGCTGGCGCTCAACGCGGCCATCGAGGCCGCCCGCGCGGGCGAGGCCGGCCGGGGTTTCGCCGTGGTGGCCGACGAGGTACGCCGGCTCGCCGAACGCAGCGCGCAGGCCACCCAGGACATCAGCGCGATCATCGAGCGCGTGCAGAAGGACGTGGGCTCGGCGGTGGCCCTGACCGATGAGGTTCTGGTGGGGATGATGGCGTCCATCGACAAGACGTCTTCGATCATCGAGCAGAGCGCGCTGGCCACCGAGCAGCAGACGGAGTCCGCACGCCAGACCCTGAAGATGGCGGAGAACATGGCGGGCCTGGCCCAGCAGATCGCGGTGGCTTCGCGCGAGAATGCGGGCAGCGCCGCCGAGATCGTCAAGGCGTCGCACAACATGAACGAGCTGACCAATATCATGCTGGACGCCACCATCGAACAGAAGCGCGGGGGCGAAACCGTGGTCAAGGCAACCGACTCGATCGCGGACGTGGCGCGACAGAATCTGCAGGTGGTCGAAGGCATCAACCTGGCCGTGCGTGAACTGGCCGCTGAGGCGGAGACGCTGCGCCGACGGGTGGAGGCGTTCATCGTCTGACGAGGGCCTGATGCCGTGCGCATTTTTCATGACGCCACCCCGGCTCGGGTGCACAATCGAGGTTCGGGATAGCGAGATCAGGGGGTCACGCTGGTGCAGCAAGCGACATCACTTCCCAGTCAGCCGTTGCAAAGGTCGAGTTCGCCGCGGGTGAAGCCAGAGGAGTTGAGCCGTCTGGCCGCGGCTTTCGCGGTTAAGCTGAAGGCAGGCCTTTCGGTGGGAAAGGCGCTGTATGCCCTGTCCGTCGAGACAAAACAACCACGCTTGGTCGCGGCGTGCAGGGGCGTGAAGGCCGACGTGGACAAGGGCCGCCCTCTGGGCGAAGCCCTGCGCGATTACCCGGACGTGTTTGACGAGATCAGCGTGGCGGCGCTGGGTGCGGGACAGAAGGGCAATCGACTGCCGCTTGAGTTGCAGCGTCTGTCGGCGTACCTCGCCACCACAGCGAAGATCGCGCGTGGCCTGTCCGGCGCGACCAAACGGCCTCTCGTCGCTTTTGGCGCCGGTTTGCTCATCGTCCTGGTCGTGCTCGGGGTTTCGGCTCCTGCCCTCGAGAAGTTCCTACAGGGTCTACCCGAGCGAGATTGGCCGGCCGCCAGCCATGTGGCAAGCCTCGTCTCGCATGCTGCGCGATCGTTTTTGCCGGTCGTGCTGGCTCTGGTGGCGTCCGCGTATGCGGGCTTTCACCTGCTCTTGCGCGGCGAGAAGGGTCAGCTCCGGCGGGATGCGATGCTCTTGCAGGCACCTCTGGTCGGGTCGCTGTGGCGGGAAAAGGCCAAAGCGCACTTCACCCGCACCACCGGGCTGCTGGCCGCCGCCGGTGTCCCGCAGCTGGAGGCGATGGAAAGCGCGGCGATGACCTCGGGCAGCGTGGCGGTACGCGGGGCGGTGATGGTGGTGGCGGACAAGCTCGGCAAGGGCCGCGACTTGCCCACGGCGCTCGCCGAAGTGGGGCTGGTTTCGCGGTCCGAGGTCAACGCCATGCAAGCGGCTGAGCGGCGCGGAACCCTGGGCGAGATGCTGATGAAGCACGCCGAGGCGGGCGACGCCGATCTGTTGAGGCGAATCAGCCGGCTCAAGAACGTGGTGCAGTCATTGACGATTTTGGTGCTGGGTGTGCTGGTGGCAGGTGCGCTGTTGGGGCTGGTCGGAGCCGCGCTGGCGCACTGACCAGTCGAGAACGTGCGACAGGGGTTACGGATTCACCGTGGGGGGTCTGGTGCCGTTGAGGAGCTGGACGTCCTGGCAGGTGTCGCGGGTCCCGCAGTCCGGGGTCTTGTTGGTGGCGTAGGTGTAGGTCACACTGCCGGTGAGTACGTCTCCACTGATCGTGGCGACCAGGTAGGCGTCGCGGGTGAAGGCGCAGGTGCTGCTGGAGCCGGATACGGTTCCGCTGATCGACAGGTCGAGGGTATTGCCCGAGAGCTTGCCGGTGAATGTGTCGCTGCCGGTGGCCAGGCCGAGACCCAGGCCCGCCACACCCTGCACCTTGGCGGTCACGTTCGAGCCGTCCTGGGTCACCACCACGGTGACGCCGGTCGAGGAGGTCCCCACGGCATTGGCCAGGATCCCGCAGTCGTTCTTCTCGATGGTCAGGGCAANNGGTGTAGGTGCCGGCCACGTTGGCGGGGGTATCACTGCCACAGGCTCCGGCAAGCAGGGCAAGAATGAAGGCTGTTCTGCGCATGAGAAACTCCCTTCTCTGGGAGAGTATATTCCGTGTTGCGGCTCGGTAGAAAGTCTGCAAGCAGAATCTGCCAATTTTGTCAGCCGGTCTCGCCGGGCTGCAGCCCCAAGGCGGGGCCAGATCGAATGAGATTGCCTGTGCCGCAAGAGAGCCGTCCCTGCGGCGACCGGCGCCACCAGCGCGGCGTCCTCGATTTCAACCCGGGTGCGGCGCTGGTGGCTGTGACGGATCGCAGGTCCNNTCTGGAATGTCGCACAAGACAACCCTGCCGCCTTGCATACGTCACACGACCCGACGTCCGAGCAATTCTCTGCCCTCACGCAAGGCCCGTAGCAGCCCCCGACGATGAGGGGAACCTCGCCGGCGCGACACGCGGGAGCAGGTGACGTGCAAAGGACCCCAGCCGGGTTGCAGGTCTGGTTGAATGTACAGCGACCAGCGATACAGTCGACTGAGGCCCCCGTGATATAGCGGGAGTCGCAACGGGCCGCAAAGCACTCCAATAGATCGCAGGAAGGCTTGGCCCTGCCTATTGGCATGGACACGCAGTTGCAGCAGTCGTTGACGAGCTGGCAATCCTGGGGCGTCTCGCACTCCGGGTATCCGCCGGGTCGGGTCGAGCTTCCCGCTCCCGTAGTGCTGCCACCTCCCGCGCTACCACCGGTTGTCGT
>PMZX01000116.1 GCA_003170035.1 Myxococcales bacterium
GGCTTTCTGGTCATGGGTCGGGCGATGCAGTGGCCGGCTTGGAATGCAATCGCCGCGGTGGGCGCGTGGATCAACACCTTCAACCTGTTGCCCGTGTGGCAATTGGATGGCGGCCGGGCCTGGAACGCGCTTGCGCGCGGCCAGCGCGGTTGGACAGCGGCCCTTCTGTGGGGGCTTGCCCTTCTGGCTGGCGACGGGCTGTTCTTCATCCTCGCGATCGTGGGCACCCTGCGCGCGTGGAGCGGAAAAGCACCCGAGAAGGCGGACCCCGGCGCCTTCTGGATGCATGCCGGCCTGGCGGTCGGGCTCACCGTGGTCATGCTCGCCGCCCGCGCGGCGATTCCGTGAGGCCGTGAATCCTGCGGGGGCCTGCGCCTGGGCATGACTCTGGGTGGACAAGCTCGGAAGCCGGCTGTAGACAGTCCCAAACCGGCCTTGTTGCGTGTTAGCCGGTACGATGGGCTTACTCGCCCAGTTTCACCCTTGAACGGTCCCCAGACCAGGAGCGAGCACCATGAACACCGACCGAACCAACCACTTCACCCTGTGCGCGATCGGAGCCCTTGGGCTCTCTCTCGCAATGCTTGCAGGCGGCTGTGCCCCGAAGGCCAATAGCGGCAACTCCGGAGGTAGCACGGCCAAGGGCGGGGCCACAGCCTCGGGTGGGTCCACGACTTCCAGCAGTGCCACGGCCTCGGGCGGGACCACGGCCTCGGGCGGCAGCACGACTTCCAGCGCTACCACGGTTTCGGGTGGGACCACGACTTCCAGCAGTACCACGGGTTCGGGCGGGACCGCGACTTCCGGCGGCACCACGACCTCCAGCATTACCACGGGTTCGGGCGGGACCACGACTTCCGGCGGCACTACGGTCTCGGGCGGGATCACGACTTCCGGCGGCAGCAGCGCCAGGGGTGGAACCACGACGTCTGGCGGAGTAACCACGTCGGGCGGCTCCGGTGGTGCCACGGTCTCGGGCGGGACTAGCGCCAGGGGTGGAACCACGACGTCTGGCGGGGTAACCACGTCGGGCGGCTCGGGTGGTACCACGGTTTCCGGCGGCAGCAGCGCCAGGGGTGGAACCACGACGTCTGGCGGAGTAACCACGTCGGGCGGCTCCGGTGGCTCCGCAACCGGAGGTTCGGGCGGCTCGGCGGATGGCGGCGTCCCGCCAATTACGAAGGACACGGCTCTGAGTTGCACATACAACGGCAGCACCATAACCATCGCTGCTGCTGACGTGATCTCTGACTTCTCGCAGACCACCCCGATCATGTACAAGACCACAACCCGAGGACAGACAATCTGGAAGTCCTGGGGACCAGTGACGCCGGAAACACCCAGTGATCCTGCTCCAATCCTGACAATCGACAGCACCAACCCTGGGCCCTGCAATGAAACCGGCGGCGGCTCCCTCAAGATAGTGGCAACCGGCACCACGCAGTGGGGTGAAGGGGTCGGCGTCAACTTCGAGCCAGACGACGCGAGCACCCCGCCGAAGAAGGGCATCTATGATGCTGCAGCAGCCGGCTATACCGGCGTCGGCTTCTTTGCAAAGTGCTCGCCAGAAAGGAACTTCGTCTACCTGAAAGTAGTCGATGCGCCCAACGACGCCGACGTTCAGACCAGCAGCGGCAGCCCTCCGTGCTCCTACAGTGCTTCGCCCTACTGTAACCAGTACGGCATCAAGAACGTCACTGTCACCGGCCCCAACCCTGCAGCAGCCGGCGGCTGGACCTACTACAAGATGTACTTCTCAGAACTGCTTCAGGACCCAAAGACCGCTTCCACCTTCGGGCCCATGGGCGGATTGGCCAAGAACCAGACCACCGCGTTCCAGTTCCAGTTGAACACCCCCTACGACACAAATGGAGGCAATCCCGTCAAGACGCCATCCACTTGCTGGATCGACGACGTTCATTTCCTGAAGGATACCGCGCCCGCGCCCAAGACCACATGCGCCGCCGGCTACAATGTCTCCGGCAACAAGATCGTCTGCGGCACCGAGACCACGGCAAGGATCTTCCGAGGCGTCGCGCGGCCCTCAATGGAATGGGACGTTGCCGGATGGAACATGACTCCGTGGGACATGGACCGCATAAAGAACGGATGGAAAGCCAACATTCTCCGTGTCGGCTTGAATCAGGCCTACTACATGCAAGCCATGTACGCTGGTATCTACCCGAAGGAAGTGGCACGTGTGGTCAGATGGGCCGAGGCAGCAGGGATGGACGTCATCCTCGATCTGCACTGGGTGGACGGCGGCCACCCGTCGACCACCCAAGGATACATGGCGAGCGTTGCCTCTGGCTCCGATCTTTTCTGGAAAGCGATAGGAACGGCGTACGGCAGCGACCCCCATGTGATGTTCGAGCTCTACAATGAGCCCACCGTGCAATGGTCCGATTGGAAGACCAACTACCAGGCGCTCTACGATGCCGTGCGCTCTACCGCTCCCAAGAACATTGTAATTATTGGCGGGATTGACTGGGCCTACGATCTCTCACAGGTTATCTCGGGCACGTCCACGATCACTGGCACCAACATCGTCTACAACACTCACCCCTACGGCAATAAGGCGCCCGCCACAGACTGGGACGCCAAATTCGGGAACCTCACCACCAAATTCCCAGTATTCGCCACAGAGTTTGGCACCTATGACTGTTCCGGAAGCTGGACCCAGAGCCTGATTACCTATCTGGAAGGTAAAGGAATGTCCTGGACCGCATGGTCATGGTATGTGGCACCCACCGGCATGGGATGTTCCAGTCCGGCGCTGCTCTCAGACTACTCAGGAGCGGTGTTGAACGGCGCAGGCAGCAATGCGGATGCCACCTTCCAAGGACTGAAGAAGAATCCGTAGTATCTGCCAACGCTGCACCTCCGTCGGAAGGGGATGGCACTGATCCCCTACCCGGAGAAGGAGGCTGCCGTAGGCAAAGGAGCAAGGGCCTCCAGGACTGGGTACCCTGTTCTCAATATCTCCCCCGTCCCAAGATGTCGAGTCGCTGGAACATGGCGACGACGCACGACCTGCCACCAATACGCCAACGAGAAAATGTCTATTGCGGTGTCCTGGCGCAACGAATCCCGTTGGTGTAGTAGGGATTCGCGTCTGGGGCGGTTTGGCCGCGAAACGCTGCGCGCAGGTTCATGGCACTGCTCCAGAAGGCGCCACCGCGCATACCGCGGTTGGTGCCCTGGGCAGCGTTGGCGCAATTGCTGCACGCGCTAGGCGCTCCTGATGTTCCATAGTAGCTGCTAGAGAACCAGTCAAAGACCCATTCAGACACCGAACCGGCCAGGTCTGCATGACCGAAGGCGCCAGCACCGCCCAAACTGACTTTGCTCCCGACTGCAACCAATGGTGAGTCGTCGGAACCAAAGTAGTTCGCGCGAGTTGTGTCCGGCTCCGCGTTTCCCCACGGATATAGCCGATTCGCGGCGCCTCCCGCCGCGGCATATTCCCATTCCGCTTCAGTTGGCAGACGCCCTCCGTCCCAAATACAGAAAGCGAACGCCACGAACCAGTTCACGCAATTGATCGGATAGGCTTCGTTTGTGTCAGCGGTATCCTTCCAGGTTTGATTATAGGTGCTGCACTTCACTGTCGCTGTCAAGGCAGGTACATCTGCGGGAAGATCTGTTTCAGCTGACATCCAGCTTCGACCCCAGCCAGTCAGCGGAGCTATCGGATGCGCTCCGGCATTGATTTTTGGATTACCGGCAGCATGCCATGTGTTGTAGGCCCCTACGAAGGCGCGGAAACGCCCCACCGTAACCTCGTACTTGTCCAACGCGAAATCCGAAACCGTTGCGCTGTGCTCGGGAGTCTCCTCGGGCAGAATAACTGCCGCGTCGGGATAGTAGTCACTTGTTCCGCTCACTTCGCTGCGGCCCATCGGGAACGTGCCGCCAGTTACTTTGATCGTGGTGCAACAGCTTTCGCCTTGGCACTTTGTCGTCAGTCCAACGCAACTGGGAGGAGTTGGTGGAGTCTGGCAGTTGTTCCCCGAGTAGCCGTTTATGCAGGAGCAGGTGTAGGTACCGCCGGATGACGAACAGCTTCCCCCATTCAAGCAGGGACTGGGTGAGCAGGGATCCGTGAGGTTGCACGCTGTCCCCTGAGAATTGCAGCCGTAGGGGCAATTGCTGGACTTCGGGGTCACGCAACTGCCACTGGAGCACATTGACTGGTCGGTGAAACTACCACCGGTGCAGGTTGGCCCAGCACCGCAGTTCTTCGTCGGATACGAACAGGTTCCATCAGCCTTGCCGGCGCAGGTGCCGCCGCAGGTGGCGTCGGTTCCGCAAGACGTTCGGTTTCCGTGGGGCTGGCCCGACGCCACAGCTGTGCACGTGCCGAGGAAACCAGAAATATCGCAAGCCATGCACCGGCTGTCGCAGGCCGTGTCGCAGCAGATGCCATCTGGCGCACAGGTTGTGCCGGCCAGGCACCCGGTGGTACTGGTCTGCTGGCAACTCTGCCCCTGCTTGCTCTTGCACGCGCCGTTGGCGTCGCAAGTGCCTAGGCACGCGCCTGGATCATCCTGGCTCTTGACCGCCGTACAGACCCCGCTGGTGCAGGCCTGGCACGCGCCCACGCAGTCGCTACGCTTGGCGCATCCGACGCATAGACCGCTGGCGCCGCAGAAAGGGGTGCCTGGCCGGCCCACGCAGTCCTTGTCCGCGCTGCAGGTGCCGGGCGCGTCCACGGCCGGCGCATCGCGAACTACGTCAGGGGCTGCCGCATCCGATGGGCCGCTCACAGCCGGTGCATCAGGTGCATCCGCAGGTCCGCCCCCGGCGGGCACGTCTGGAAGTCCGACCGCGGCGGGCGCGTCCACGGCTGGTGCGTCCGGCACCACAGCCGCTGGCGCGTCGACCGGCACTCGGCCCGGCTCTGGGCCGTCCGGCCCAGGCGCAGTACCCACCGCCGCGTCGGTCACGGGCAACGCCGGCACACTATCCGCCGCGCCTGCGTCTTGCCCAGTGCCGCCAAATCCATCGCTGCCCGAAGACGCCGGCCCGTCCACGCTGCCCCCAACCGCATCGCCCTGACTGTCGACGGTGCCGTCACTGCCGCCGTCGCTGGCCCGCACGCAATGGAGATCTGCCGTGCACAGGTACCCCGGCAGACACGGCTCCTTATCCTCGGGCGCGCAGATGTTCCAGTCTCGCTTCAGGCCGCACCCGAAACCCAGTGTAACGGGCAGAACCAGTGCCAGCACCTTCGAACACACGAAGCGTCGGTTTCTCATGCTTGAGGTTCTCGGCTATGGGTTGAAGAAGTTGTGTGGAAGACGCAGAAAGACCGGAAAGCCACGCGGCAAACGATGCCCACGAGCGCTCGGCGAGTCAAGGGACGGCAGGGGCCCGAGCGGTCTTCTCGGCGCTCTGGCGGCAACCGGGCTTTTCGTGCCAGCGTGGCGTTTGCCCTTCCTGCATCTGCGACCTGCTCATCGGGCGCCACGCACCGTCGACGCAACCACGCTGAGCCTCGCTCATCTAGTATTTCGGCACCTGAGCATCCCCGAGCCCTTCGCATATAGATCCTCGAAGGCGATCTCGTCGTCTATCTTCAGGACGGCCGGACTGTTTGCGTGCCGCTCGAGTGGTTCCCGAAGCTGTGCGATGCCAGCGCCGAGTCCCTGGCTGATTGGCGTCTGGTTGGCCGCGGTGTCGGAATCCACTGGCCGAAGCTGGACGAAGACTTTTCCGTGCGTGGACTGCTGGTGCCCGAATCGGTTCACCAGCGTCAGCAAAGCATGTAGCGCCGCCGCGAGAGATCGAGCTTCGCCCTGACAATCCGGCGTTCGAATCACTGCGCATGAAACCCGAAACCGGCGACATCCGCGCGATCGCGGAGTTCCT
>PMZX01000024.1 GCA_003170035.1 Myxococcales bacterium
TCCTGTTCGGGCTTGTAGTCCCGTGCTGTGCCCGACTGATCGGCCTTCTTGTTGAGCACCACGGTCCACGCGTCCTTGGTGGGGATGGTGAAGAGCGCGTAGGTTCCTGCTGGCACGGGCTTGCCTGCGAAGACCACGTCCTTGCTGAAGCTGATCTTGGTGGCCTGGTTCGCGCCCGTCCGCCACATCTGATCGTACGGCACCAGGCCGCCCCAGATTGGCCGGCCCTTGACCGCCGGGCTGCTGTAGTCGACCGACACCTCGGTCAGCCCCACCACCTGGGACACCTTGGCCGAAGGACTGGGACGGGGCAGATCGAGCTGAGACATGGCCACAGAAGATAGCAGAGAAACCGACACACCAACCACAGCGGCGAAAGCAACACGATCGATCCTGAACATGGGAACACGCTCCTTCCACGTCGTCGCCGAATCACAAGGCGGCAACGGCGTAGGATCTAGCACAGCTGCGTGCGGAGGCACTCCACACTTTCGTACACGCAGCAGGGAGGAATAGCGGCAAAATTGCTGCCGCCGTCAGGTCTATTGGGTGCAGATGGCTGGTTTCGGGGCGAAGCAAGTCGGCGGCTCTTCGCCCCAGGCGAAAACACCGGCGCTGTAAACGGGGATGCGCGGTGTCTTGTACCCTGTTCGATTTTCCTATGGTCGTCCGAGGTCCACTCTCTTGGTCAGTCACAAGTACGGAGAGAACAGCCGCGCGGCCGCATCGCGCAGTTTCCCCGGGATCGTTCGCGTATTCACTTCGGCGAGCGTGACCTCGCGCGCATCGATCAGTTTCCCTTCTATCACCGCCGTCAAGCCGCGCGCCAGCTCGCGGCCGTAACACTCGACGTTGATCTCGAAATTCAGCCGCAGGCTGCGCGCGTCCCAGTTCGCCGAGCCGAGCAGCACCCAGTGGCCGTCCACCACCATGAGCTTCGAGTGGTCGAACGGCGGCGGCGTAAGCCAGATGTGGCAGCCGCGCTGGAGCAACTGCCACCACATCGCCCGCGACGCCCAATGGACGAAGGGCAGATTGTTCTTGCTGGGCATTATGATGTCCACGCGCACGCCACGCAGCGCCGCCAGGTTCAACCCGGTGATGAGCGCCGGGTCCGGCAGAAAGTAGGGCGTGAGGATTTGCACGGAGGTCTGCGCCTCCGCCAAAGCCGCCAGTAGCGTCCAACGCGCTTTCTCAAAATCGCCGTCCGGCCCGTCAGTGATGACTCGCGCAATGACGGCCCCGTCGCCCTTCAATTTGGGAAACCAGGCTTGGCCGTCGAGGACCTCGCCGGTGGTGAACGCCCAATCGTCGGCAAAAGCGTCTTGCAATTGCGAAACGACAGGACCTTCGATGCGAAAGTGCAGATCCTGGACGGGGCTTGGGGGATGCTCCGCCAGCACGTTGCCGTGGCGGATGTTCATCCCGCCGGTGAAGGCCGTATGGCCATCCACCACCAGGATCTTGCGGTGATTGCGCAGATTGATGGTTGCCACACGCCAGGGCGCGAGGAGAGACGCCGGCANNGCCACCCCGCGCTTGGCAGCGCGGCCGAGCGCATCGGCAAATTCTCTTCCGCTGGCGTCGTTGTCAAATATGTAACTGACCAACGAAATGGATATTTGCGCGGATTCAATCGCGGCAAGCATGGCCGGAAAGGCTTCGTCACCGTTAACCAGCGGCTGCACGCGGTTGCCAGCCGTCAACGGTTCGGCGACCAACCGACCGACGACGCGGGCGAGCAGTTTCAGGTGCTCTGTGCCTTCATGCTCGGGCTGTTCCAGGTCTTCGAGAATTGGACGACTGGCGGGTTTGTGCACGCCGAGTATCAGCGCGCGGCGGCGGATGCGGTTGACTCCCAGCACGAGGTAGAGCAGCGGACCCAGCGCCGGCATCAACCAAACAAAGGCAATCCAAAGCGTTGCGGCGCGGGTGTCACGTTTGTTGAGCAGGGCGTGGGCTGAGGCCAGCAGCGCGGCCGCCAAATGGAAACCCACCGCCACGTGCGGCCAGAACCGAGAGATCTTGTCGACCCAGTCCATCAACAACCGCTTTCAGACTTTGGCCCACCTGCCGCGTGCGCGTGGGTGGTTCCCAGAGGATATTGAGCAGTCGAAAGGCATCCCGGCACTCGCGCCGACCTGCCGCCCCGGATTTCCCGGCGGCTGCCGCCGCGGACGACGTGTCCCGAACCTCCTGTCCTGACCATTAGACGCACTCTACCCCATCGCACGGCCGCGATCAGTTGCGCCAGACAAAGGCTTCGCTTGACGGCGATTCGACGATTTCACGCCTCTTCGACTCCGATATCGCAGTGTTTCGACGGCAACAGCTCAAACTGCTCAGTCATGCCGAAGCGCATGTCAAGCGGAAGCCACACTGGCTTGAATGCCGCGCCCTTGGAAAGATTGAGAACTTGGTTCACGCCGCATTCCCCGGCGCCAGCGTTGCGAGCATGCGCTCCAACATGCCGGGGCTGCGCACGAACACGAAGCGCCAGGGCTGCTTGTTCGAGCAGGACGTGGCGCGCGGACCTCGGCCTACGAGCGTTCCGCGCGCCGGGTCGTTTACGTCAGCGGGGTCTTCGCGAGTTCCTTGAGGGCCTGCCCCACGGCGGACGCGTTCTTCTTGAGGAGCTCTCGCTTCGTCGCTCCACGCGCCTGAAACGCTTGCAACGACTCTTGCGCTCGCTGTTTCTGGTGATCGATCCGCGCCTGAAGTTGATCGATCCGGCTCTGCAGCTTTGCGCGGCGTTCGGCGTTGGCACTAGCGAACTCCTCCTTGAGCTGCGCGAGGTCCGCTTTCAGCGCGTCGATCTCATTTTTGCGCAACTGGTCCCGCATCTCCCACAGCGCGCGACGAATGACGGTTCCACCGAGTGCCCCCATGCGGGTGTCGACCGGGGTTGTCCAGTCCTCCTCGATCTCGGCCACCACCGCGACCTTGCCGGGGGTCAGCGACGTCGAGACTTCCTCGACGTAGTCCTCACCGACGCTGGCGTCGCCGACGTCCGAGAGCGCCCCCAGCGTGAGGCCGGTAGCGGCACCGACAGCTACCCCCACGGGTCCGCCCAGCAGCCCGATCAGAGCGCCGACGGACGTCCCGACGAGAGTGCCGCTCGGGTTCACGTCATCGTACTGCTTGACACCGGTCGTGCCGTCGGCGTGCTTGGCGACCACCGCGGCCCGGGAGATTGTGATGCTGCCCTCGATTTCGAGCTGGCGCAGAGCAGACTTTCCTTCATAGGCTTTCACTTCGTCGTCGAAGACGACCACTAACATTCGTTCCATCGTCGGACCTCCTTGTTGCTTGGTTGAGATTTTCGGGATCACGAGGTCCTGTCATCGCAAAGGCTATGCCAACGGCAAGTGGGCGATTTCGCAGGCCCTGCGGGCCGCACCGGGCTGGCGACTCTCGACAAATGGCGAGCTTCGACAGCGTCCGTGTCGAACGCCGCAGCTATTTGGTCCGAAAGCGATTCTTGTCGATGTGGAGCGACCGAATCTTCGACTCGACGGTGGAACGCGGAATGCCGAGCCTCGCGGCCGCGCCGTCCGTCCCCGCGACGCGACCGCTCGACTCCGCCAGCGCGCTTTCGATCAGCTTCTTCTCCTCGCTGACGCTGGGTCGACCGAGGATGTGCGGGGCGCTGGTCGACCGCGCATGTCCATGATCCAGCCACGACTCATCGACCACCAAGGTCTCNNTCGTAGGCCGTGAGCAGATCGATCGTCTTGCGACTCACGTTCGCGATTCTCTTCCCCGCTTTCGTCGTGTATCGACGAGTCAGATATTCCACGAGCAGGGGGATATCTTCCGCCCGGTCGCGCAGTGGCGGCATCTCAATCGGAAAGACACTGAGCCGGTAATAGAGATCCCTCCTGAACGAACCATCCGCGATGGCCTTGTCGAGGTCGCGGTTCGTGGCGGCGATGACACGCACGTCGACGGGGATGGGCTTCGTGCCGCCGATCCGCTCGAACGTCCGCTCTTGCAAAACGCGCAGCAAGGCGATCTGCGTCTCCGCAGGCAGCTCGCCCGCCTCGTCGAGGAAGATGGTTCCCCCGTCCGCCACCTCGAACCGACCGAGGCGGCGCTGCGTCGCGCCCGTGAAGGCTCCCTTCTCGTGGCCGAACAGCTCGGAGGCAACGAGGGACGGCGCGATAGCGCCGCAGTTCACGGAAACGAATGGCCGGGTAGCACGGGGCGATCGCTTGTGGATGGCGCGGGCGATCAGCTCTTTCCCCGTCCCGGTCTCACCGGTGATCAGCACCGTCGAATCCGTGTTCGCCACCTTCTCCACCAGCGCGAGGACGCGGCGGAGCGGGGCCGACGTCCCGACGATCTCCTCGAACATCGACGTCTGGGTCAGCTCTTCGCGAAGGGCGATGTTCTCCTTGTAAAGCCGCTCCTTGAGCTCGTCGACCTCGCGCTGGGCGCGCTTCAGTTCCTCGATGTCGATGCTGGTTCCAAACCACCGCATGACGTTGCCAGCCTCGTTGCGCAAAGCCTCCGTCCGGTGCAACATCCATCGGTATTCGCCTTTCGCGTCGGCCACACGGGACTGGTACACGGCCGGCTGACCATCGCCCAGCGAGGTGCGCCAGCGCCGGAGGTGCTCCTCGCGATCGTCGGGGTGGATGAGGCTCGTCCAGCCCCACCCTTCCAGCGCTGCCAGCGGAACGCCCAAGTAGTCGACCCAGCGCTGGTTGAAATAGTCGACATAGCCGTCAGAACGCGCGCTGAAAACCAGCGCCGGTGTCGAGTCGACCACCAAGCGATAATTGATGCCCTCGCGGTTCATTGCGTCGCGCCCGAGGCTGTACTCCAGCTCTGAAGCCGATGGTTCTCCTTCCACGTGCGTCCGTGACATGCCGGGCTGCGGGGAAGACTCCTCGCTCAGACCATGCGGGTCAATAAGAAAATGCCTGGTGCGGGTAGCCGTTCTTAGCAAGCACTCATACCAACTCCTGCGCGGTCAGCTCGTCCTTCATGTACGCGTANNTATTGCTGTCTTTCTGCTATTCAGTATTGCATGAAAGCAACGCTTGCGATTTCAAGCCGTGGGGTTCTGACCCTGCCCGCCAAACTGCGGCAAGCGGTCGGAATCGCGCCCGAGGACCTCGTGATGGCCGAAACCACCCCAGAGGGCATCCTCCTGCGCCCCGCGGTCACGCTTCCGGTAGAGATCTACTCCGATGATCGGGTTCGTGAGTTCGACGCAGCTGAAGCCGATCTGGCCAAGATCTTGCCCGCGGCTTCGCCGAGAAGGCACAGGCGCTGAACGGCCCATGCGCATATTTCTGGACGCGAATGTGCTTTTTTCCGCGGCCAAGTCCGACGGTGCCATGCGCCGACTGCTTGGCCTGCTACGAAAGGGTGGACATGAGATCTGGATCGATGACTACGTGCTCGAGGAGGCACGTCGGAATCTCACCGCCAAGGAGCCGGCCGCTCTTGCAGCGTTGCACATCCTCCTGCCCCAGCTACACGTTGGCGCACTACGCGTTGCTCACCCGACGGTCTTGGCAAACCTCCCGTTGCCCGAGAAGGACAAGCCCGTGCTGGCCGCTGCGATCCATCACCGGTGTGCAGTCATGATCACCGGAGACCACACCCACTTTGGCCGCTTGTACGGAAGAACCATCTCCGGCGTCACGGTGCACTCGCCGGGCTCTGCCGCCGTGAGGCTGCTGACGGCGGCGCGCAAGCCCTGACGGTAGCCGCTCCCCGTCCAGGCTGCTCGCTTGCCAGCACTGTAGCCATCCTAGGGAATCCTAGGGACGTGGCACCTTGGTGTGGGTGCCGGAAAGGGGACGCTTCAGGTCTGCTGCCAGCTTGGG
>PMZX01000040.1:0-11081 GCA_003170035.1 Myxococcales bacterium
CTCTTCGACATGGCCGAGGCGGCCGAGACCATGCTCAACGAGCCGCGCCGGGCCTTCGAGCTCTTCCGGCGTGCCTACGTCGAGAAGCCCGACGAGGAGACGTTGGCTCGCTTGGAGGTGACCGCCGAGGCCCACGGGCTGTGGGAGGATCTCATCAAGGTGTACGCGGGCGAGGGTGCGCGCTCGGCGGACCCGCTCGCCCAGGTGCAGGTGGCCATGAAGGTGGCCAGCTTGTGCGAGAGCCGGCTGCAGCAACCGGCGCGCGCCTTCACCGTACTGCGCGAGGCACTGGCCCACGACCCGGCCGGCGAGGTCCTGCTGGCAGAACTGGAACGGCTGGCTCGCACGACGAAGGATTGGCAAGGGCTGCTCGATGTCTACTCACAGGTGGCGCGCGGCCGTCCTGCACCGGAAGACCGCTTCGCCCTGCTCTGCCTGCGCGCAGGCGTGCGCGAGACCGAGATGGGCGATCCTTCGGGTGCGTTTGACGAACTGTTGCGCGCTTTCGCCCTCTTTCCAGTCCACGAGGCCACCCGGCTGGAAATCCTGCGTCTGGCCGAGGTCACCGGGCGCTGGGAGGATGCGCTGGCGGTTGAAGGGCAGGCCTTCGCACGGGCCACCACCACGGCGGAGAAGGTGACCGTGGCACAGCGGGCGGCCGCCTTGGTCGAGGACAAGGTCAAAGATCGGGTTCGTGCCTTCCGCGCCTACCTGAATGCCTTCCGGTTGGCGCCCGAAGACGGAGAGATTGCGGCCAACCTGTGGCGACTGGGCTTTCTCATCGGCCGCTATGAGGACGCGGGGCCGGCAGCGGCTTCTGCCGCCGGGCGCATAGAGCAGCCTGAGGCCACGTCCGAGAGCGAGGTCGCCGAGGTGGATCTGACGACGCCCGCCCCGGTCATGGTGGGCGAGGCGGCCGCCCCGCAGCTTGAAATCGACGAGGTGACAGGCGAGATCGAGATTGGCGAGTTGGACATGGTTGACCCGGCCGACTTGCCTGAGCCGGCCGCGGCAGCCGGTGCGCCGGCCGCGGCCGGCTTCGAGACGCCGTGGCAGGAATGGGTGCAGGCCTATGAGTTGCTGCCCGCCGATCCGATCACTCGGCATCACTACTTGAAGAAGCAAGCCGACATTTGGGAGCGGGGCGCCCACAACAGCGACCTGGCGTTGGAAACGCTGGAGCGGGCTTTCGTCCTGCAAACGACAGACGAGTCCGTGCGCGCCGAGATGGAGCGCTTGGCGCGCGAGGGTGACCGCTGGGATCACGTATGCGAGATCTACCTGCGCGCGGCCGAGCGGGAGGGGCGAGAAGAGGCGGTGGCCCTGCAACTGCGGGTTGGGCAGATCCGCGAAGAGCTGGGACAGATTCCTCTGGCCGAGGAGCGCTACCGCAAGGTGGTCGTGCTGGAAACCGACAACCCGGTGGCGGTCGGACGGCTCGAAGACATGTTCCGAACTCAGGAGCGCTGGGCTGACCTGGCGCAGGTGCTGGAACGTCGGATCACCGTGCCGGGCGGCCGCCTGGAGGGCAGCGAAGCGCGCAGCCGCGCCTTTGAACTGGCCGAACTGTACGAGAAGCGGCTGGAACGACCGTACGAAGCCGTGGACACGCTCGAGCGCTACGTGGCCAGCGCCGAGGAGGAAGAGCGCGGACTGGCGGCAGGCGACCCACGCGCGACCGAGCTGGCGATGGAGGCGCGGGTCGGCTACGCATCACTGGCGCGCCTGTATGGTCGGGTGGGCATGGCGCAGAAGGCGGCCGCGGCGCTGCAGCGTGAGTTGGAGTTGACGGGCGAGGGAGAAGACGCGCGCGAGGCGCGCTGGCGCCTGGCCGAGATCTACGAACGCGAGCTGTCGCTGCCCGCCCGGGCAGTGGACATGTACGAGGACATACTGAAGCGAGCGCCGCGGGATGCCGAGGCCCTGGCAGCGCTGGATCGTTTGCAGCAGGCCATGGGTCGCTTCGAAGCCCTGGCGGACGTGCTACGCCGGCGCGCCGAGATTTCCGAGGGTACCGAGAAGAACGAGTTGGTGTGGCGACGCGCGCGCATCCTGGAAGAGAAGTTGGGCAATCCCGAGGCTGCCGCGGCCTGTCTGCGCAGCCTGGGAGTCGACGCACTCTCCGACGAGCGGACTGCGGCCGCGCTCTTGCGCAACCTGCGCAGCGCGGGCCTGGCCCACGAGGCCCTGCGCATCCTCGAGCAGCGCATCGGCGTCCTCACCAAAGCGCGTGGCGACGCCAAGCTGATTGCAGCCCTGAATCTCGAGATGGCCCAGCTCAAGTCCGACGACCTGTCGGACTCCAAGGGAGCCCAGCAGGCCATCGAGGCCGCCTTCGCGCTGCAGCCGGAAGATCCGGCGGTGCTCGCCGCGCTGGCGCGCTTCCACCTCAAACACAACGACTTCCAGGCCTATGCGGCGGTTCTCTTGCGCCGGGCCGATGCTCTGGCGGGCAAGCCCGAACAGGCCGCGGCGCTGCTGGAGGCGGGCGCTGTGTTCCGCGATCAGCTCGGCCAGGTGGCCGAGGCGCGGGCCTGCTTCGAGAAGGCGGTCGACCTGCATCCTTTGAATCCCGAGGTGCTGGCGGCGCTGGCGGCCATGTTGGCTGGCGAGGGCCGGATCGACGAGGCCACAGCCCTGTACGAGCGGCAGCTCAGCCTGTGCGACTCGCCTTCGGCCAAGGCCGCGGTGCTGACAAACCTGGCCCGCGCGCTGTGTGAGAAACCGGACGGCCTCACCGAAGCCGAGCGCCGGCTCGACGAGGCGCTGGACCTCGACCCCAATCACCTGCCTGCCGTGGTGACCATGGCCGATATTCTGTACCGCGAAGAGCAGTGGGATCGGGCCGAGCGCAGATTGAACGAGGCACTCCGGCGCATGCGCGGCCAGCCCGAGCAGACCGCCAAGCTGTATCACCGGCTGGGCGAGGTGTACGAGAAGCTAGGACGCCTTGACGAAGGCTACCGGCAACTGGTGGAGGCGGACAAGGCCTTGCCCGGCCAGCTCATGCTGCGCATTGCCCTGGGCGAGAACCGCTTCCAGGCCCGCCGCTGGCGGGACGCGGCCGCCCACCTGGATGGGATCGCGGATCATGCAGCCGCGCCCAACTACCCCGAGGAGGTGGCGCTGGCGCTGGCCCACGGCGCGATGGCCGAACTGCGACAGAAACGGCCCGAACGCGCAGCCACCCTGCACGAGGCGGCCCTGCGCCTGTCTCCCAGCCATCCGCAGACCCTGCGCGCGCTGGCCGACCTGGCGATCGAGCGCGGCGACAAGCTGGAAGCGGCGCGATCGCTGCGTCTGGTAGCCGAATCCTGTGGCGACCCGATCGAACAGTGCAGGCTGTACGAGCAGATCGGCGATCTGCACCTGGCCTTGGGGAACATGGGAGCAGCCCGCGAAGCCTACGAAGAAGCCGTGGCCCGGATTGAGGCCGACAGCCCGGAGCAAGTGCCCCTGCTCGAGAAGTCGCTGGCCGCGCAGCGGGCTGAAGGCGCCCCGCGTGCCGCCATTGAAACCGCGCGCCGGATCGCCGACATCGTGGTCGAGCCCAAGGAGCGGGCTGCGCGCCGACGCGAGATCGCCGGGTTCGAAGTGGAGCAAGGCAACTTCGACAGGGCAGCGGATTTGCTCCAGCAGGTGATCGCGGACGATCCGACAGACGAGACCGCCCTGTGGAGCCTGTGCGAGGCGTGCGAGCGAGCCGGCCGCGGGGCTGACGTGGGCGAAACCCTGCAACGAGTCCTGCCCCAACTGGCCGAGCCGGCGGCGGACGAAGAGCTGGCGCACCGTCGCGCGGAACTGTGGGCGAGGCTGGGCGCCCTGTTGGTTCAAACCGATCCGGCGGCCGCGGTGGGCGCCTTGCAGGCGGCGATCACGGCCGACCCCGATCGGGTGGAAGCACGATTGGCTCTCGCCGAAATCTATGGCGGGCGACCCGAGCACCGAGAGATGGCCATCGAGAACCACAAGGCCATCCTGGTCTTCGATCCGATCCGACAGGAATCCCTGCATGCTTTGGCCGCCGATCACATCCGTCTCGGGCACGTCGATCGGGCGCGTTGCCTGCTGGACGTGCTGGACGTGTTCGGCCTCGCGACCGATGAGGACAGGGATTTTTTGGCGCAGAACCCGACGCCCGAACGCGCGGCCGACGATCCCTATGCGGGAACCCTTGAGGATGGCGGTCGCAGCCGGTATCTGAATCCGTTGCAGGATCTGCACTTCATGGCCGAGGTGCTGGCGGCGGTGTGGGAAGGGGCGCCCGGACTCTCACAGGCCAACCTTGACAGCTTCGGCGTGACGGCCAAGGACAAGGTTTCGACGGTGGCGGACCTGGCCATAGCCCAGATCTGGGGGCAAGCCGGCAAGGCGCTGGGCAACCGGCGCACAAGTCTCTACCTGCGACCGGATGCGGACTTCGATGGAATCAGCCTGGTTGGCGTGGCGCCCCCGGCGATCGTGGTCGGGCCGCGTTTGGCTGACGAAGCCGCCGTCGGCGAACTTCGCTTCCGCATCGGCCGTGCCCTCGAGCTCAGCCGGCCCGAGTACTTGCTGGCAGCGACGCTGCCCGCACCGGACTTCGACACGTTGTTCATGGGCGTGCTCAAGGCCTTCCACCCCAAGCACGCGCGCTTCCGCGCCGGCAGCGAAGACGCTGAGGCGGAGCAGGCCGCCAAGTTGAAGAAGGCCCTGCCCTACAAGATCGCGAAGCGCGTGGGCGAGCTGTTTCAGGAACACGCCGAGATTGCCCTCGATCCGGCGCGTTGGCGGGAGGGGGTGCGCGAGGCGGGTAACCGCGCCGGGTTGCTCATGTGCGGCGTCGCGAGCGCGGCCGTGCGCATTGTCGGGTACGAGTCCATCCCGGGAGCCACCGTCAAGCCGGACCCGGAGACCCTGTGCGAACACGCCGGACGGCCCGGTCCCCTCCGCGACCTGCTTCGCTTCGCCGTGAGCGACGCATATCTGGATGCGCGCGATCTCCTCGGCCTGGGACGTCCGGCGGCGTAACCCCCCACCGGCATTGCATTGACACCGACCCTCGGCCTTACTATAAGCGGCCACTCTGGCCTCCCGCGAGGATGGCGGAACTTGGTAGACGCACTAGCTTGAGGTGCTAGCGGTTAACAGCCATGGGGGTTCAAGTCCCCCTCCTCGCACTAGGGAGCCCCTTGGAAACAAGGGGGGTCTTGTTGTCTGGCCTTGCTGACCTACGCGGCTTCCGGCTTGGCCAAGGAAGTGCCGCCGATACCAAGCCCACAACCAGCCCGGTGATCAGAGGCCAGACAAAACGCATGGCTGGGCAGCAAGGGGAACAAGCCCGATTCTCATTCTGGGGCATCGCGCTCTCTTGTCCGACTACGGAGAATACCTCAACTACGCCCCCTATGCCTCGTTCACGTAGCCGGCGGCTGGCAACAGCCTCGGTCAGCTCCACACCCTGATGATCCAGTTAGCTATCTCCCCACGAATTGCTGACGGCCCCATGAACCTGGGTCGTGCATACCGGGGGTGGGTATGTTGATGTTCCTGCCCGTGCTTCACAAGAGACAAGGAGGCACCACGCAATCCGTCAGGCAAGAAGGGCAACAGTAATCCGTTGGGCACCATTGGGCATCGAAGCACTTGCCGTTCAGCTCGCCTAGGTCACATTCCTCGCCAGGTTCGAGAATGCCATCCCCACAGTACGCACAGGTGGGACATGCGCAAGGGTCCGGGTTCACCTGGTACCCTGCCTCACAGGGAAGACTTGGGATCGGGCAGGTTCGAGGCCCTGCCGGACAGGCGCACAAGGATGGTGGTAGGTGATTTCCCTGAGCGTCGAAGCACCCGCATGTTTCACCCGTGCTGCCGTCGGCCCCATCTGCGCCGGCACCTCCTCCTGGACCAATCGTGCCACCAGTACCACCGGTGGTTCCGCTGCTGATGGTGATGCCTGCCTGACCACCGCTTCCGGCTCCCGCATCACCTGCACTCCTCTTCAGACCGGAGCTGCTACACGCCAGTCCCACCAGGGCAGCTGCGAAAAGGGCTGTCACAGCCGTTGACATCTTGAACATTTGGTTTCGTTCGCACCCACTTGTTGGAGAGGGTCAATTCTGGCAGACGGAGCAAACGGAAGCGTCTCCGCAATGGGTGGAGGTTACGCAGGATGCTCTGCCGTTGCAGTCGTTGTAATTGAAGGAAGAACGACAAGCCGCACCTACAGGGGCACCTATCGGTCCATCGCAGAGATAGTAGTTGTAGCCGACGTCGCCTCCGCCGAAAATCATGATCGGCCCACAGATAAGACCACCAGCACAGCTGCCTCCTTGCTGGGGCGGTGTGCACTGGGTGTAGCACCAGCCGTCGCCACGCGGCTCGCAAAAGGAAGAGGAGCAAAGGGGCGGGCCGGCAACGCAAGGGCACATCTCGCCAAAATTGAGAACTTCGCCGGCAAGACACGGCTGGGGGTGAGGAGCGCCCGCGCGCTGAGAACTGCTATCAGGTTCCGGCTTCCCACTCGCATCCACACCGGCATCTGAGGCACCTGCATCCACACCGGCATCCTGAGACACCATACACAGTATTGGGCCACATCCCACGTTCAAGGAATAGCACTCGCGCTCAGCTGGGCAGGTCCCGGGGGGAAAGGTGTAGTCTCGTCCAATCCCCATGGCCACCTGGTGGTCACCTGGGTTGCACATAGGGTACAGCGCACAGATGCCACCTTGGCTAGGAGGAGAGCCGGCCGTGCCCCCTTGGCCACCCGTGCCACCAGTGTCGGAGCTGCCAGCAGTTCCACCAGCCCCATTCGACCCGCCGGAACCAATGGTGCCACCAGTCCCTCCTGTGGTGGCACCCCCGGCTCCACCCGAACCAATGATGGTGCCACCAGTGCTGACACCTCCGGACCCACCCGGACCAATCGTCCCCCCTGAGCCTCCGGTGTTTCCGCTGCTGATGGTGCTGCCTGCCTGACCTCCGCTTGCAGCTCCCGCATCACCTGCACTCCTCTTCAGACCGGAGCTGCTGCATGCCAATCCTACCAGGCCAGATACGAAAAGGGCTGTTACAGCCGCTGGCATCTTGAACATGGGGACCAACATGGCTCGCATGTGCCGGAGTGGGTATGTTGATGTTCTTGCAGGTGCTTCATCCGGGGGTCAAGTAGCACGTCGTGGTGCAGAACACCTTGGTGCCTTGCGGACAGTTGCAAATCTGCATGCCGTCGAGGTCCCAAGAGCCCAGCGGACAACCAGCGTCCGCTGGGTTCCCTTGGCCAGCATCCGGTGGGCTACCACTGGCGTTGGCATCGAAGCACACGCCGTTCAGGTTGCCCATGTCACACTCCTCACCCTGATCTATTTCGACAATGCCATCACCACAGCTGGGTGGCCTTTCCCCAGGCTGTCGGCCACCCGCACCCCCATACTGGATCTCAGGGTTTCTGCATGTGATCGATTGCGTACACAAGTACTGGGTGTAACAGATACTTGGGTAGTCCACACAGGTTTCGTCCCCCTGCAGCATCTGGATATCGCCAGGATTGCACGACAGTGTATCATCACAATGCCTACCCTTGGGCAACATGCACAGTGTGGAGCCACAGTAGTCTCCCGCATCAGCGAAGTTCGTTGGGGAATAGCACTCGCGGTATGTTGGGCAGGGCCCGGAGTAGCCTGATTCTGGTCCTGTTACCTGCTGGTCGCCGGGGTTGCAGTTACAACCAGGATATGGCGGACCGCATGGCGCTAGGCCGCAAGACTCTGTGCAAGCTGCAAGAAAGACCGGGGATAAGCCAACCAACCCAGCTACGATGATGGCTGTCACAGCCGTTGACATCTTGAACATCCGGTCCCCCCTTCGTGTGCTCACCCGATGAGCGTCAGACTCAATCGACTGGTCTGGAGATTCAGCTATCTTCCCACAAATTGCGGCTGGGAGTAGTGACCTAGATCACTCGTGCCAGGGGGTATGTTGCCTGCCGTGCTCAGGGCATCATCACCTCCCGTGCTGTCCTCTTCAGGAAGCTCTCGACTCGCTGCCTGACATCCTGTTCCTTCATGACCCCGGGGAAGATGGTACCGCTTTTCAGGTGTGTGGGATGCATGAAGCCTGGATGGCTTTTCTGAGCATCCGTACCCCTTGCTGGAGGGTGGCTAATGCAAGGCCGGATCGTAGGGTGGCTGATAGCTGAACTTCTTCTTCCAGCCAAGCAGTTACCAAGAATTGTCGAATGAAATCGAGACGATGCACACGGCGTGGTAATTGTTTGATGCTCCCTGCCGTTTGTAACTATCTGTATTGCTTGGAGATTATGCTAGGTGCAGTAAGTTTGAGGTGCTAGCGGTTAACAGCCATGGGGGTTCAAGTCCCCCTCCTCGCACAGAGAGAAACCCTTGGAAACAAGGGGGTCTTTTGTTGTCAGGCCCCGGCGGGCCTAGGCTGCCTTGGTGCCGCGTCCAAACGTTTTGGATGGATTTTTGGACGGATTTTTTTGGCGCTAGCAGGGTTTCAGAAGCTGCCTGCTGTCTAGCGGCAGCAGTGCAGCCAGATCCTCCATGCCAACGAGCACGTCCTGGATGTCGTCGCGGGTCTTCACCCGGGGCACGGTCGCAGTGGGAAGCCACATGGTCCTGACTGCGATCACGCGGCCGTCATTCTCAATGGGCTCGGCCGCAATGCCATGCCCGACCACGCCGCTGCTATGACCGTCGCGGCTCGTGCGGCTGGAATCCTCATGGGAGCTTTTCACTGACCTCTTGCCTTTTGCCGCTCGATGCACTTGGCCGGAGCAAGCCATTCCTCGGAATAGCCATGTGCCTGCGGTACCAGAGCACCCGCTCCACGAACGACAGCCCTCGGGTTTCGCGCCACGCCTCCGCGAACACGTCAGTCACTGGCACCGAGTCTCGGCACCGAGTCTCGGGCTTTCATCAAGTCACTGGCACCGAGTCTCGGGTCTCGGGCAAGCTACCGGATGGTCGGGATTCCGGAGATGGCGGCGCCTGGTCGACCCAACCCGCGCGAGATATGCGCGGGAACCGTCAGGCGAGCGGCGCGAGCGGCAAGATACTACGGCTGAACGCGGATGATGTTCATGTTAACGCCGAATGTGATGGACAGTCGTTGCCCATCCAAGTCATTGAATGTGTACGTTGAGTTGTCCGCAGAGCAGGCGATGGGTTGGGTTCCGAGGGCGGCCGTCCCATCGTGCAAGAAATCAGCGGTCCTGGGGTAGAACCAAATGTTTGTGTAGAGGGGGCCGCTGTAAGAACAGGCGAAATAATTGAACACGCCCACATATCCGGCCGAGCCGTGCCCGGAACCTGGGTCAGGGAAGAGCACGTAGACCACATCACTCTTCGGGTTGGGCAGCAAGATCTGAACCCCGTTGGGGCTGCAAACGTAGTTGTGAGAATAGCCTGGGCCGAATTCATCCGTGACGTCGCATGTAAGCCCGCTCAAGCCATTCTCCATCATGTTCCACAGGAGGACATCCTTGAGGCCCAAACTGCGTCCAGCACCTCGCGTGACGTCTGGATCGAGAATACCGGAGCCAATAGCGCCGCTCGGGCATTGGACAACAAGCTGGTCACTGGTGGGAGCGAAATAGTAGTGGGTGCCATCCGAATAGATGGTCACGTGGGCGTTCAGGCAGTTGCTCACCTCCTGGAGATTTGCATAGTCGCCGGTATAGGTACAGATGGGCTTCGCATCCGCGGGGAGCTCGGCGATCGTGGAGCACGGCTCGGTTGCCCCGCCCGAGGCTGCACTCGTGCCCGTGTTGCCACCCCCGCCTGAGCTTCCGCCCGTGCCCACGGTCGCGCCGCTGCCGGCACTTCCTCCGGTTGCCCGGTCTCCGCCCGTGCCGTTGGCTTCCCCGGCACCCAAGGTTCCACTCGTCCCCGCGGTTCCGCCGGTTCCACTTCCCGCCAGGCCCGGCAGGAGATCGCTCCGGCCGCAACCAGCGAACAGTAGCAGAGCTCCGACGATGCTGCCTCGCCGACGGTCGTGCGCCCGTCTCATCCCCTGTATCCTCCTTCCCAGGCAAGGAAGCCGCAAGGGAAAAACAGCGCACGAAATGGCGCCCAAATCCCCGTGCTCACCGAATTTTGGGATGACGGCCGCGCTCAGCGTGATCGCGGAACTGCGCGATCATTTCCAATCGGGCTACTCGACCCAGGATGCCGCCAGCTTGTGCATGTCCGCCAGGTCCATGCCCAGGATCTCGGCGCCTCGGCCGAGCGAGATCTTCTCCTGCATCGGGATTGCCTACATTCAGCCTGGGCAAGTTGGATTAGACTCGCTGTCCATGAGCAGGGACGCGTTCCTCAGCCACTCATCAAAGGACGCCGCCGAAGCTGGGACCATTTGTTCGCTTCTTGAGGAACGAGGTGTGGCCTGCTGGATGGCCCCGCGCGATGTGTTGCCCGGGAGATTTCCCTCCTCGATCGTTTGCTCTGGCGGTGGTGCGCAAGACTCTGTCGCGCTGGCGCATGCTGGCCGCCATTGCCGTTCTGGTTTTGCTGAGCGCCGTAGATGCGCAGGCGAAAGCCCCCGACGACAAGCCGACAATCGGCCTCTTGCTGTGAACTGCTCGACACCAACCTGCCCAGCATCGAACAGATTGAAGAAGAAATGGCCAGCAAGTTCAGTGATGGCAAGGACGAGTAGACGCTGAAGTGATGGCGGAATGCAGGCGAACTCGAACGAGACCGGGAGGTTACGATGACCCAGAAGCGGCCCAGCAAACGGAGACCAGGCACTTCGCACGACGCCCAGCCGATTGAACTACCAAGACCCGCGCTCAAGTCCAGCAAGTCGCTCGCGAGAGTCCTGCGACTGAGGAAGACCATTCGCGAGATCAGCGACAAGAANNCGCCGCATCGGCGAGCAACTCGCAGGAGATCGACGTCTACGTTGCCCTGCAGAACGGGACGTATTTGTACGATCCGGTCCACCACCGGCTGGTGCCGGCCGTCGTGGGTGACCTGCGAAGCCTGGCGATCGGCCGAGGCCAGGGCAGCAGCGGCGCCAAGGCTCCTGTCCGCCTCATCTACGTTGCGGACATCGACAAGCTGGCCAACACGGCCGGA
>PMZX01000040.1:11193-12313 GCA_003170035.1 Myxococcales bacterium
ACGGGCATCGGCTTCGCGATGGCCGAAGCGTTCTTGAAGGCAGGGAGCGAGGTCATCATTTGCGGTCGAAGGGAAGCAAGGCTCTTGGAAGCGCGCAAGAAGCATCCCGAGTTCCAGGTCAGGACCTGCGATGTGGCAAAGGAANNCTGGTCAACAACGCCGGCGTGCAAAGGGACATCGATTTCACGAAAGGCGTCGAAGCATTTCTGGCCGGGGAGAGCGAGGTCAGAATCAACCTGGAAGCGCCCATCATCTTGTCAGGGCTGTTTGTCCCCCAGTTGATCGGCAAGAACCAGCCGGCTATTGTCAATGTGTCCTCCGGGCTCGGGTTCGTGCCCGCCGCGCGTATGCCGGTCTACAGCGCCACCAAGGCCGGGTTGCACGCCTTCTCCATGGCGCTCAGGCATCAGCTCTCGAAACTCGGAATCAAGGTCTTCGAGGTCGTTCCGCCCGCCGTCGATACGGAATTGAACCCGGAAGGAAGAGCCCAACGAGGAAATTTCCGGGCGGATCTCAAGCCCGAGGAATTCATGGGTGCGGTTATGAAGGGCCTTGAAGGCGATGTCCCCGAGATTGCTTACGGGATGAGCGCGGGGATGCTCCAAGCATCCAGGGCCGAGTTGGATAAGCGCTTTCAGCAGATGAACAGCCGGTGGTAGCTACTGGTCCGCGTAGCGTTTCGCCGCCGCCAGATCCCTACGGATCTCCTCGGCGGTCCGTCGCGGGCCGTAGCCGGGCGTGTCGCGCTGGATGCACCATCCTCCTTTCAGCGGGCCGGCGTCCACGACGTCGAAGCCGAATTGCTCGATGAGGCGGCTGACGGTTGCTTTGGCCGCTGTGTGCACCGCCGACGAAAACCCTAGCGATATTGAGGATGCCGTTCTTGCGTACAGAAGTCGTGGGAATGTCTTCGCTCGCATCTGTGCTAGTCTACGTTGCCTTGGCGAGGAATCTGGCTCATGCGTGAGACACGAATGGAACACGTTACGGTTTCGATCCAGAACAAGATAGGGATTGTCGCAATGGCGCTCATGGCGGCTTCGGCGACAGTCGGCTGCGGCGGCGTCTCTGCCAACACTCCGCCTCCAGCCACCGCTGAACGTGCCGCCGACGTCGACGA
>PMZX01000040.1:12392-15962 GCA_003170035.1 Myxococcales bacterium
CAAGAGTTCACGATGCGTCCACAGATGCGCTGAACGAGCTGCATGCCGTCCTGACGCCACCCGAGCGAGCTGCGCTTGTCGAAAAGGTCGAGGCGCACTGGGCGGTTTGGCAAAAGGCGAATGCCGAGGAGACCGATCCGGCGAATCCGGAGCGTGGTCGGCTCGCAATGCTCGCGACCGATCTTGGCCTGACGCCAGATCAAGTGGACAAGATCCGGGCGAGCCTCGGCGAGGGGATGAAGGCTGTGCCTCGGCTTGAGCCGCAGGAAATCGCCGCCCACCTCCGCACGTTTGGGGATGCGTTTCGGAGCGACAAGTTCGATGCAAGAGTGTTCACTACCGCAAACAGCGCGAACAGGCACCTAGCAGGCTGGGGCGCGGCCCATCTAGCACACTTCGTCGAGGCGGTGAGCCCCGTGCTCACCCCGGACCAGCGCACCGAGTATGCGCAGAGGCTCCGCGAGCACGCGGCTCACAATCCGAGCAACGGAGGCAACCCATGAGCCGAGTCAGCCGGACGAGGATGTTTCTCAGGTTGGCGTGCGCAGTCGGCATGGGCGCGACGCTCGCAGTCACCGCGGGATGCGGACTGGAAGTAGGGGCCACGTATCCCGGGATTGGCTACGACGACTATCCGCCCGACGGGTATATCGCTACCACTGAGCCAGTGTACTTCGAGGGGCGTGCCACGTACTGGTACGGCGATCGATGGTATTATCGAGACGGCGCTCGCTGGAACCACTACGATAGGGAGCCACCCGGTCTCTACCAGCGTCGCATGCAAGCCCCGCCTATGCGACACACATACGAACCGTCCCGTGGGCGTCCGCGGGCAGCCCCCCCCGCTAGAAATTTTGGGGGAAGAGCGGGCGGGCGACGCTGAACGGGGCACGTGGCCAGCACGAAGATCTGGCCCAGCTGCGCACCAGAACATTCTGGAGTTCTGGCGTCGCAACTGCAACAAGCGCGAAATTGCACCAGGAATTCGCCCTGCCCTGACTTGCCTCGGGTCGATTCGGGTTGCGTGTGTCCCGCGGCCAGCGGGGTGGATCGCGCGAGCACGCGGCTCGGCGGTGGTGTGTGCGTCGACAAGGTCCCTAGCGGCGCGGTGCCGTAATCACCACGTCCAGCTTGGCCGGTTTCCCTTGAACCGCACCGAATCCCACGCGGAAGCTTCCCGGCTGGCTTGGCTTACTGTCGAAGTGATCGGCATCGGGGCTTGTGCGGATACCGTTGGCACCAATGCGTACGAAGCCGTGTCGCTTGGCGACGAGTTCGAGCGGGGGGTGTTGCGGTTGCATCTCGAAGTCCTCGCCGGTGAATTCGAAATTCACGGGCAGCCGGTCGCCCGGCTGGAATTCGATAATGAGTGGCTCAGCTCCTGTGTAACCCTGCAGGGCGCCGCTATTGATGTCGGCGTAGCGCACGTGCCTCGGCGCCACGGCGTGGGCGCAACCGAATGTCGTCAGACCCGCCAACGCGACCCAGAGCACGAGCGAGAACCACACCACGTTTAGTTTGTTCAGCATGTCTGTTTCTTCCCGTTTCAAGAATTGCGTGCGCGGCTGCGCGCCGGAAGATTCTGGAGTTTTGGCGGCGCAACTGCAAGTGCGCCGGCACAGACCGGCGAGATGCCATGGAAGAGGAAGCCACACGAAGCAGCCCCATGTGCCCGGGGCAGCCGGGCTCGCCTCGCCCAACCCCGCTTGCCCGCGCTGCCACGGATCGCGGCCGGCCTGGACCAATGGTTGGGCGGTGGTACACCTGTCCTTCTCGACATCTGCGTCTTATCTGATCAGTTTGCCGGCAGGCAGCACAGGTTGAGGAGCGACCTGGGCACCCGTAGCATCAAGGGCAAGGTGCTGGAGCAGTGGCAGTACGAGGTGATCGGAGCTGGAAGCCGTTCTACGCGGGGCACCGAACAGCCCTACGGCGTCGGCGCTGGACAGGGTGTGCTCGGGCTCGATGCGAACGGGCAGCAAGCCTGGACGACCTTGCTCTTGTCCATCGTGACGGTGGCCGCCTGGCCCGTGTCGTGGCTGGCGCTGGTGTCGCCATCGGTGCCGACCCAGTAACCCCAGACAAACACGCTGCTAGCGGCAGTCGCCGACAGCGGAACCATGGTCCCCTGCGGGACGGTCAGCGTCTGCGTCGCATTCGTGGATGCGACCGCTCCGTTGACCGAGACTGAGCACCAGGAGAGGTAGTCCTCAAGTTTCAGAGTGACGCCAGCCTCTGAGGTTGACGTGCTCGTCGACGTCGAGGTCGAGGTGGAATAGGGCGTGGAATTCGAGCTTCCACAGCCAACCAGAAGCACAAGAACCGCCATAATCTTTGCCATGACGACAATCCTCCCTACCTGGTTTTGATGCCTGTCACGCGCGCAAGGTTCCGCAAATGAGGGGATCGCGAGGTCAGATGGGATCGCTCGCCACGCCAGGTGTGGGTCGCGCGCCGGCGTTAGTAGCAGATGCCTCCTACGGGCGGAACGTCCGCGTCGGCCTGGGGATCAGGCGCCGCGACCGCACAGATTCCTCCCCCGAAGATTGGCGCCGTATCGTCCTGGGAGGCGTCTGGAGTGACCAGCATCACAGGGCAAATCCCGCCTCCTGTGAACACCGGGGCATCGGCCCGGACTTGCACGGGGCAAATGCCGTGGACCGCACGACCTATTGTGGCGCGAACGAGCAAGTTCCTAGGTTGTCCGCACAGGTGCCGTTCACACAATAGCCGCAGTCGCAGTCCCCGTCGTTCTTGCAGGTCATGGCCGTGCAGCCGTGGCTACCCGGATCGGCCGGTGCCGTGCAGCGGGTATTCTCGCCGCAGGCCCAGCCGTCATTGCATGGAACCAGTTCGCAACCGTGCCCATCCGCACGGGGTCCGCCCACGTTACAGCGACTTCCGACATCGCAATTGTAGCCAGCCGTGCACAACGTCGGCGCGCAGCCGCCATCGGGCTGACATCGCCCGTAGGAGCCACAACTGTCGGGGCTTGGCGTGCAAGGCGGCGGTGGGTACTGACAGCTCCGATACTCACATTGCGGGCATCCCGACACTGTGCTTACGCAGGTGCCGCCTGGATTGCAGTCCTTGTCCGTCGTACACAGGAATCGACTACTGGCGCTCGGACACATCGAGGGCTCAAGCGGGCAGGAGGAGGCCGGCCAACAAGGACTTTCGGTGCAACACTTCACGGGTCCGGTTGGCCCGCACTCGGCGACCGAGTGGCATCCCATGCTCGGTTGCGTGGAGCTAGTGTTCTTGCAGGCCCGGACCGCGTCGATTCCCGCCAGCATATCCAACGAACCGTCCAGCGGAGCCACCTTCGTATCAACAGCGGTAGCATCGGCCTGTGGCGCGTCGAGGACCGCCGCATCCACAGTCGTGGCCCCACCGGTGCCGAAAGTGCGTCCACCTGTGCCAGAGCCGCCGTAGCCCGCGCCACCCGTGGCAGTTGTGCCCCCGACACCGCCCCCGCCGGCCCTCCCACCGGCCCCACCAGACCGGCCACCCTGAGAGCCACCTGTTCCTGAACCGCCAACTCCTCCCGAGCTAGGAGTCCCGCCCGTC
>PMZX01000040.1:15983-16730 GCA_003170035.1 Myxococcales bacterium
GCGGAGAGAACGCAACAAGCGGTCTGGGTTGGAATCGAGCGGGTCATGTCTGCCTCCGGGGTCGAGTGGGCGGGTTATCAGCAAGTTCGAGGCCAAGTTGGAGCCTGTCCCGGGTCCGCCGAGCAAGCCAGACCATGGCCGCGATNNTCGACCATCCTCATGCTGGCATCCAGAATCGGACCACGAAACGAGCCTCGATGGCGGGTGGCACGTATGTTGCCGGCACCCATAGAACGCAGCCAATTGCTTGGGAGTGTAGTTGGTGCCGGCAGTGCTGTGCTTGAATCGTCGCCGAACGCAGGAACAACAAGACCCGCAACTCGCCGGGTGAATTCTACGAGGCTGGGAGCCAGCCACCAGGTGTTTCCTTACTTTTGGGTCGTCCATGCGTCACCAAGGCCCAAATGTCCGACAAGGTCCAATGGACGAAGCCGCTTGGGCGGCAGCTTGCCGTCCGGCGATCCCCGATCGGGGACCGCGACGATCTTGCTTGCTTCGATTGCGCGGATCGCTATCGTACGCCCTATTCGGCGGTCGGGTGGCTCGCGCACCTCTGCTTGTCGGCCGAGCCGCTTGGCAACTGATATCCGGTCTCTTTCACGGGGGTTTGTCATGCGCCTAGCGAAGTTCGTCACGACCACTTCATTGGTCGCCGCGTTTTGTGGGGTTACGGCGTGTGGGGCGGATGGCTCCCACGCAAAAGGCGGGGCCGGCGGAAATGGTGGCGCGACGTCTGCGGGCGGAGCC
>PMZX01000234.1 GCA_003170035.1 Myxococcales bacterium
ATCGATCTGGTCAAACGCAACGGGGTAACGGCCTTTGCGCTCGATGTGGAGCGCGCGCCGGTTCCGGAGGGGAACTAGTCGCGTGGGGAGCCGGCGAGCCTTGCTCGGCGCGGACCATCGCGGGAAAGTATGGGAACCCTTTCAGGGTTCCCATTTCAGCGATTCAGCATGAAAGGGATCCCCTCTTCACGCGCCCAGCCGGTTCGGCCGGCGACGCCACCGCGCGGTCCGCGCCGGCATGGCAATCCGTTTGTCGAAAAGCGGAATCGTCGTCGGCAGATCGCGCAGGCCCGATCCATGGCGCGCGTGCGCGTCCCGCTGGTGTCCGACTATCGGGCGCGCCGGGGCCTGCACCGGATGCCGTCGTGGTTGCGCGCGGCGGTTGGCATCCTGGTGCTGCTGGTGTCCGCGGGCTTGCACGTGGCCTTTGTGGTCACCGCCTTTGGCATCAGTCGCCTCAGCAGCCAGAAGACGGTTGCATCCCAGCAAGTCGCCATCGAGGTGCATGAGCGCCAGGCCAAGCCCAAAGAGCCTCCGCCCCCGCCCAAGGAACCAGCGCCCGAGGTGAAGCCCGAGCGGGTGGTGCCGGTCCGCCAGGCGGCCCAGCCCAAGGTTGAGGCACAGCCCAAGGAGGCGCCCAAGCCGCAGCTCGCGCGGGTGGTGGGCCTCAGCTTTGAATCGACGGTGGGCGAGGGCGCAGGCGAGGGGGAAGGCCCGGCCTTCGGCGTGGGCAACACCCGCATGGGGGACACAGCCAAGACCGCGGCGCCGCCCAAGGATGTCCCCAAGCAGACGATCAACAAGGGCCCGACCACGGTGAAGCCGGTGGCCAATGCTGTGGCCACGCGGATTCCTGTGGCCGGGGTGGTATTTGCGCAAGCCAAGCGAAAGAAGGAAGTGAAGCCCGAGTTTCCGCCCACCCTGAAGACCCAGGGCATTGAAGGCGACGTTCCTGTCATTGTCTGGATCGACGAGACCGGCAAGGTGACCGCGGTCAAGATCCTGAAGGAATCGCCCTATCCCGAGTTCAACGAGGCGGCCAAGAAGGCGGCCATGGCCGACGAATTCGAGCCCGCCACTCGCAACGGCGTCGCGACCGCCACCACGCTGAAGTACAACGTTTCATTCCGATTGGTCGACTGATGAGAAGAACAACCACCGTGATGGCCGGCACCGCGCTGGCCCTGCTCGCCTGCAGCAGCAGCGACTTCAACACGCCCACGCGCCTCAACAAGGTGCGCATACTGGCCATTCAGGCTGATCCGGCCCAGCCCGCGCTGGGCGCATCCACCACCCTGCGCGCGCTGGTCTACCAGCCGCCGCCGTCAGCCGACGGTACGGATGCCGGAGTCAGTGTGACTGGCTATAGCTGGTCGTGGTGTCCGTTGCCCATGAGTCCCACCGACCCCTCGCAATGCCCAATTTCCCCCAGTGACGACGTTGCCGCGAATCAGTTGTTTGCCAGCCTCGGCATCACCGGCGCCCCGCCGCTCGACCTCGGCCCGGGCGAGACTGCCACGTTCACGAACCCATTTCCTGCTGCTCTGCTCGCGAATGTCTGCTCGAACGGGGCGGCGGCCCTGCCTGGTTTGGCTGGCTCAGGCGCGCCCACAGCGACGGGGAGCGTTTCGTTCAAGTGCACGAATACGGGCTTCCCCATCACCGTGGTCCTGGTCGTGCACACCACCGCCGGGGATCTTCCTGCGGTGTTCAACGTGTACCTGCCCACCAACGACAGCATCGCGCCGAATCTGAACCCGGTGGTGAACGGCATCAAAATCTCGGGCCATCAACTCGACCAGGCGGGTACGCAAGAAGTCTTGCGCAACGCCAACGTCCCGGTCGTCCTTGATCTACCGGAATCGTCCGCCGAACCCCTGCCCATTCCGCTGGATTCCAACCACCCCTTCGAGCAGCTGGATATCTCCTGGTACGCCGAGTGCGGCGATTTTGGCGGCGACGGACTGGGCGGCCGCCGCACCGGCTATTCGGGCGATCCGAACGATCCAATTTCGACCTTCCCGCTGGCCGTGCAGAATACCTGGAACATCCCGAAGCTCGAAGGCTACGCCCCGGCCTACGCGCGCATCACCGTGGTGGTTCGCGACAACCAGGGCGGTATATCCCGGGGCGGTGTGGCCTGGACGACTGGCGTCGTCCACCTGGTGGACGTGCTTTCCGATGCAGGCGCGTCCGATGCACCGGAAGCAGACAGCGGCGAGCCGACCCCCGATGCGGGAGCCCTGGATTCCGAGGAAGCAGGCAGTGCGGACGCCATTCAGGAGTCCGCGCCGTGACGGCCCGGGGTTTAGGGATACTGGCCGCCTTGCTGTCGATCGCCGCCGCCGGCGGGGCTCGGGCTGCTGAAGAATCCGGCAGCAAGGAAGAGAAGGAAGCCGCAGGGCGGGCCGGCGAGGCAGGCATCAGCGCCACCGACAAGGGGCCCACCATCGACGCCAGCGAGCTCAGCAAGCAGCCCAAGCTGACCAAGCCGGCCAAGGTTACCTATCCGCCGAATGCAATCGGCAAGAGCGGCGAGGTCGAGGTTGTGCTGCTGGTGGATCTGGACGACAAGGGCGAGGTCACCGGCGCGACCGTGATCGAGCCCAAGACTCCCACGGGCTTCGGTTTCGAAGAGGCGGCGGTCACCGCGGCGTACAGCCTCGGGTTCGAGCCGGCCGAGGTGGCAGGAAAGCCGGCGCCAGTTCAGATCGTCTACAAGTTCAAGTTCGTGCCGCCCAAACCGCCCGCGCCGCCACCCGCGGCCGCGCCGACCGCCGCGCCTGTGGAAGCGCCCAAGCCGCCGCCGGTGGAGAACTTCACCGGCGTGTTGCTCGAGCGGGGAACGCGCTTGCCCATGCCGGGGATTCTGGTCACCGTGTATCGCAGCGGGGCCGAAGAGCCCGTCGGTTTCGAGAACATCACCGATGCCAAAGGACACTTCCACTTTTTCGATCTGGAGCCCGGCACATGGAAGGTCTTCATCGAGCCTCCCGCTTACTATCCTTTCCGCACCACCGAGGAGATCCGGCCGGGCGAGGTGACTCACGTCACCTACTATGTCGAGCGCGGCTCGTACAATCCCTTTGATAAGGTGGTCACTGCGCAGCGCGAGCGCAAGGAAGTCAGCCGCACGGTGATCGAGAACGTGGTCATCGACAAGATGCCCGGCGCCATGGGCGACCCGCTGGCGGTCATCCAGAACTTCGCCGGCGTGGCTCGCGCCCAGGCCGGCTCGGGCGCAATCCTGGTGCGCGGATCCGCGCCGCAGGACACGCAGATCTTCGTGGACGGCGTGACCGTGCCCATCATCTACCATTTTGGCGGCATTCGCAGCGTCCTACCGGTGGGCATGATCGACAACCTGGAGTTCTATCCNNATCAAGAAGCTCAAACCCCCGAAGGTGGGCGGCTACTTCGACGTGAATCTGCTCGACTCCAGCCTCTACTTGGAGGCGCCCATCGGTGACAAGGCCGCGGTGGCGGCTTCAATCCGTCGCAGCTACATCGACTGGATCTTGAACAACGTCATTCCGGCCAACGCACCCATCACGGACATCACTCTGCCCCGCTACTACGACTATCAGTTGTTGGCCAACTACCGCCCGGCTCCGGCGCACGATCTGCGCCTGTTCATATTCGGTTCGGACGACACATTCAGCATCGTTCTGCGCAACGTGGCCCGCGCTGGCACAGAACTGGCCGGCAACCAGATATCCGATTCCACCAGTTTCTATCGGGCCCTGGCCACTTATCGCTACGTCCCGGCTGATCGGTTCGAGAACATGGTTCGTCTATCGCAAGGCCGCGACAAAGGGGATTTTCAGATCTTCCAGTTCTACTCGCACTTCACGGTCGACACGACCCACGTGCGGGATACGGCCCGCTACGAATGGTCGAAGAAGCTGGCGCTCACCGCCGGCCTCGATTTCATTTACTACCGGTTCAGCATCAACGTGTACTCACCCAGTGCGCCTCAGGAGGGTCAGGATTCGGCCATGCCCAGCCTCACTGATGCCCACCAGACGACGGTCTCGGGGTTGAACATCTTCTTGCCGGGCGCATTTGTCGAGCTGGAACTCCGGCCTCTACAGGGGCTACTCATTCTGCCCGGTTTTCGTTTCGACTATTACTCCGACATCTCCCAAGCAACCTTTGCGCCGCGCCTAACGGTGCGCTATCAACTGAGCAAGCCGGTGGCCTTGAAGGCGGGCGTGGGTCTCTTCTATCAGGAGCCCGCTATCGAGGAAGGGCAGACCGACAAGAACTTCGGCAATCCCGATCTGAAAGCCGAGCGGGCGCTTCACTATTCGGCGGGAGTCGAGTGGAGGCCGCGCGAACACGTCAACCTGGACGTGACCGGCTTCTACAAGGATCTGAGCAACTGGGTCAGTGCTACGACGGCCACGACCATTCGCGATGGAATCACAACGCCTCTGCGCTACGACAACAACGGCGCGGGGCGGGTCTACGGCATGGAGGTGGTGGCCCGTCACGAACTGACCAGCAAATTCACCGGCTGGCTCGCCTACACCCTGTCGCGCGCACAGAGGCGTGATTCGGGCAGCACGTCGTACCGCCTGTTCGAGTTCGATCAGACGCACATCCTGACCCTCTTCGGCACCTACCAGTTGCCGCGCAACTGGCAGGTCGGCTCGCGTTTCCGCCTGGTGAGCGGCGATCCCACCACGCCGGTCACCGGCGCGGTCTACAACGCTTCGATCGATCGCTACAGTGCCATCTACGGCGCCAAGTACAGCGACCGCCTGCCGCCGTTCATCCAGTTCGACCTGCGCGTGGACAAGCGCTGGATCTTCAATCGCTGGATGCTGAACGCGTATCTCGATCTGCAGAACGTGCTCAACCGCGCCAATCCCGAGGCCATACAGTACAACTACGACTTCACCAAGAGCCAGGTGCGCCAGGGGCTTCCCATCTATCCCATCATCGGTCTGCGGGGGGAATTCTAATGCGTCGGCAATTGCTTGTCGGTCTGGCTGCGCTGGTCGTCCTGGCGGTCGGTGTAGTGAGTCCGGTGCGGGCCCAGACGCTGGAACTGCCGCGTGCGCGGCAGGGGTACTGGATCGGCGTCGGTTTCGTCGAGCCGGTCTCTCATCTCAATGAAGAGGGCAAGAACCGCGGCTTGTACACCGGACAGGGCGCCAGCTTCCGCATCGGCGAGCTTGTGACCCAGCGGCTTGGCCTCGGCCTGCTAGTGGAGTACAGCGGACTCAAGAAGGGCAGCGACCAGGGACGCGTGGGCGGGCTGACTCTCGAAGGAAGCGCGACACTGTGGCGCGGGTTGTCCGCACATACCGGGCTGGGAGTGGGTTTCGTGTACGTGACCGATCAAAACAGCCAGGACAAGTCCTTGCGTGGAGGCGGGGGCTCGTATTTCCTTGCCGGCGCAAGCTACGACTTCTTCCCGTGGCGCAAGCGCCTGACCGGAGGCTGGGCTATCACGCCGACGGTTGATTTTCGCGCCATGCCGGACGGCAACATCCACGCCTACACCATGTTCGCCGGCTTGCAGGTGGTGTGGTGGTCGGGCTTGCCGCGCAAGATGCTGATCCTGCCCGAGGAGTAGCCGCTGTTCGGCGCTCGCGCCGCTGTGCTAGGTTCTGCCGATGCGCCTGGCTTCACAGTCAGTGTTTTCCTGGACGCTGCTCGCGCTGCTCGCGCTCACCAGCGCCTGCGCCACGACCATCTCTCCTGAACGGCGCCAGCGCATGTCGGACTGCGCGGCTCAATGTGATACGGGAAGGGAACCGCCGCAGATCGGGCCGATGGGCACGCCCGCGAATCAGCACGACACCCGCACCGACTGCGAGAAGCGCTGCCAGTGAGCCTTTCGCCATGCCTGACCAGCGCCAGCACCGCGGACGCCATCCGGCCGACAGTCGGCTCTTCGCATCTGCCGAGGTGCCAGTCCTGCGCCGGGCGACAGAGGAGCTGTCTTGGCTCTTGGAGCGCGGATACAGCCAGGTCGCGACGCTGAAACTGGTGGGCGATCACTTCGGGCTACGCGAGCGACAGCGACTTGCGGTGTTGCGCAGTTCCTGTGGCGCGAGCGCCGCGGCCGAGCGCGGCCGGCGGCGATTGGCGGACGTCTGGGCAGACGGCGCCCAAGCAACGCAATTCTCGACGGACGAACATAGTAGCCACCACGCGGGGCTATTCGTACAGTTCCGCGCTCGATAGATACCCGCCGGCGATGAGCACCGTCCCGTTTTGCAACAGCGTCGCCGTGGGCGACTCCCTTGAGGCAGTCATGCTGCCGGTGGCCGCGAACGTCCCGACCGCTGGGTCGTACAGTTCAGCGCTCGAGATTGGCGTGCCGACAGCAAATCCGGCGCCGCCGAGCACCCAAGCGTCTCCGCCGGCGACGAGCACCTTGCCGTTGGGCAACAAGTTCGCCGTATGCCTTGCCCTCCATTCGGTCATCCCCGTGGGCGTGAATGTCCCAAGGCTTGGGTCGTATAGCTCCGCGCTCCCGAAAGACTTGCTGTCAGAGCCGCCGGTGACGAGCACCGTCCCGTTTTGCAACAACGTCGCGGTGTAAAGACACCTTGCCACGGTCATGCTGCCGGTGGGGGTGAATGTCCCGGCTCTTGGGTCGTATAGCTCCGCGCTCGCGAGGGTACTGCCGTCGGCACCGGTTCCGCCGGCAATGAGGACCTTCCCACTCGGCAACAAGGTCGCCGTGTGGCACTGCCTTGCCAGGTTCATGCCGTCGGTGGGGGTGAATGTCCCGGCGTTCGGGGCGTATAGCTCCGCGCTCGCGAGGGCACCGGAGTTGACATCGACTCCGCCAGCGATGAGCACCTTCCCGTTGGGCAACAAGGTCGCCGTGTGCCACTCCCTCGCCACGGTCATGCTGCTGGTGGCGGTGAATGTCCCGGCGCTCGAGGCGTATAGCTCCGCGCTCCCGAGAGACCTGTTGCCATCGTCTCCGCCGGCGATGAGGACCTTCCCATTCGGCAACAAGGTCGCCGTGTGGTACTCCCTTGCCACGGTCATGGTGCCGGTGGCGGTGAATGTCCCGGCCGCTGGGTCGTATAGCTCCGCGCTCGCGAGGGTAGTGAAGCTGACATCGTCTCCGCCGGCGATAAGGACCTTCCCACTCGGCAACAAGGTCGCCGTGTGGTACTCCCTTGCCACGGTCATGCTGCCCATTGGCACGAAAATTCCTTGCAGCACCGTGCTGCCCGCGTCTGCGGCGGTACTGCTCCGAAGTCCGCTGCCACGGCCGCACCCGGCTGCACCCGCGGGGATGACAAACATGGACAGCACCACCGACTTCACGAAAACAAAACGCAGGCAATTCGACATGGGGCCGCCAGGTGCGGGTGACGCAGGCGCCATGGACGCTCTATCAACCACCCGAGCAGTCTACCCGAAAGCAGCCGCCGCTGTGCTAGGTTTTGCCTGTACGCTTGACATCGCGGATCGGGAGTGTTCCGGCCACGCAAGAATCCCTACCGACTGGCCGGCCACGTCGCGGACCAGCGCCAGAGCGGCCGGCTGGGCATCGGAATCAGCTTGACCTCGGTGCCGGTCTGGTGTTAGAGGCCGGTATGGGACAGTGCGGCTATCCGGGCAGACTCGAGAAACGCCGCCACCAACTCAAGCACTGCCTCAAAGGGGTTTCTCATGCAACCTGCTTTTCTCGTACGCAGCCATCTTCTCCGCTATCTCCTGATTGCCCCACTCCTGCTCCTGCTGGACATCAGCCAAGCCAGAGCGGCGGACATCTTCTGCCTTTCTCCCCCGATTGTAACACCTCCCATCCATGCCTGCGCCCAAGCCGTCCATGTCACAGGCTTTAACCCCCACGCCACAGTCCGTGTCTACGCGGGAGACGAAAAGGTTGGCGAAGCGACGCCAGTCTTTTCGTTTGCCAACATCCACTTGACCAGGGCGCTCCAAGCGGGTGAGCTAATCACCGCCGACCAGACCGAGCCATGGGGCGAAAACGGCGACACCGCCTACAGCCCGCGCTCCATCAATTCCGTGCCCGTGACCACCTTTAGCGGAACCCTCGGCAAACCAACAGTCGATAAGGTCATCTATGAATGTGGCCATATAGTGCCGGTCGATGGGCTGGTCGAGAGCAGCAACGTCGCAGTGTTTGCGGACGCCCAAACAGACCCAATAGGTCAGGAGGATGCACCCGAGAAGTGGATACCAGTGTTTACCAGCGCCTTGGTGGTGAACCAGAGTATTACGGCCCGCCAAACGTTGTGCACCGCCTCCAGCGACCCGTCAGATGGTGTGCCGGTAAAAGCTTCTCCCGCCTCGATCCCGACACCCAAAGTTGTCTCGGCCATATTTGGCAGCGACCGGATCACGGTCACGAATCTCTTGACCGGCGCGCTGATAGAGGTTTCTGATGTTTCTGGTGCAGGGACGGTAGTGGGGGGGGGCTACGCGACCGCCGCAACCAACTGGGTGCCGCTCAGTGTCTCCGTGACCAATACCCCATCCCTCAAGGTTACGCAGAAACTGTGCGAAGGTGCGATCTCCGAACCTGCGGTTGTTACGGCATCAGGTGTCTTGCCCACGCCCGTATTGGTAGACCCTATCTACGATCAGCAACAGTTCGTTTTCATCCGCAAGGCCCTGCTCAATGCGACCCTCGCCATCTATTCTTCCAGTTCCCCTGACCCAAGTGTCCCAATTGCGTTTGGCGGCGGAACACCCGAGCCGGATGGTGCCCTGGCCCTGGCCCTAGTACGACCGGTCGTCACGGGGGAAGTCATCCATGCCGCGGAGTATCTCGGAAGTGCCGCCTCCAGCGATTCAAACAGCGTGACGGTGAGCGGAGCAGCGGCTCCACCGACCATAACCTACCAGGGTTCGGAGCCGTATTTCACTGCCAATACCAGCGGCGGCGAACAGCAGATAGACGGGCCCGTGTATCCTCGAGCGAGGGGGCTGGGTCCCATCATCCAGGTCGCGACTGGTGCGTGCAGTCTGGGCGTCAACTTCGTCGTGACGCGTCCTGGCAGTGTCCAGATCACCCACGATACTTTGACCGCGGAGGCTCTTGGCCGGTTCCCCTGGCAGGTGCCATGGGCATCTTTGAGCCTCGACGGTTCAAGTGGCGGAATACTCGCGGGTAAGTACACGGTCGACGCGACCAATAACTGCAACAACGCCACAGCCCAGAGTCACTTCTACGTCATCTTCGATCCCCAAGAGGTCGGAGGACCTGACGTGTTTTCCTTCCAGGAAACCGGTATTTGGTTTGGGGTGAAGACGCAGACCGACCGCAACGACCCATCCCCGCTCCCGCCCGGCCAGGGCGGCGACTACGGAATGAGCTTCGCCCTTCACATCAAGGACGCCAGGGTCTTCGGCAAGGCCATTGCGCAAGTCAACGGTGTGTCGAACCAATACCTAGCCATGCAAAAGCTCCTGACCTACGAAGCAGGGATGTTCGGCTTCGCCACCAGCTCGTATCATGAACACGATGTGCTGAAGTTGCTCGGCTACCTGGACCAAAACCCGTACCTGACGGTTCAGTGCTTTGAGGACGCAAATATGCTGGTCGCACTGCTGCGTTCAGTTGGCATCCCCAGTCACCCGGTAACCGGGGACGCCGCCAGCGGGAACTGCAAAGGCTGGGATTTCGATACTTGGGTCGAGGCCAAGGCCGTGGGGTTTGGGGAGTCGGCTGCCCGGTGGTGGGCGATGCATTCTCACCAGGAGGCAGGCGCACTGGGTCCGAGTACCAGGGCTCAGGCCGGCGACCCGGCGGGAACCTGGTCTTCCGGCGGCTGCAATGTCGCCTCCAAAGAAACCAACGATGATATCTTCATGGCGAACGAAGGTTGGGTCAATGCCTCAAGCAGCGATTTTGACAACTACAAGGCGGATATCACATACCAATGGAATAGCTGCGGTAGGCCAGCCGAAAACTTCAGTACAAAGGCTGCCTGGGTGGATCACATGTGCGTGTTTCCCGCCGATGACAACTACTGGGGCGTGGGGCATTGGGAATGCGACATTCAGCCCTCGACGAGTGCTCTCACGATCAGCGTCGATGGGCCCCATCGGGTTGGGGACGTGGTAAACGCCAACGTGACGATCGACAATCCGACCGCGACCGACAAGCAGGGGACCCTGAACGTGATCATCGCCATCAATGACATCTTGACGATGATCGTTCCAGACGCGCAATTTGACTTGGGCGGACTGTCGGTTACCGTGCCGAGCGGGACCAATCAGGTGTACGGTTTTACCTATACATTGCCTGTGGATCTGTCGTCGGCCAACGCCTACTCGATCGTGGCCACGACCCAGTACATCAGCGGGCAAGCAGGTGACTCCGGTCAGGCCCCGTTCTTCGTGGACGCATTCTACGACATGGCGCTCGATCTCCCGACCAACCTACAAGCATGTGCGGAGGACGTGGATTGTTCTTTCAATGCGACGTTGCATGTTGCCAACACGACCTCGGTGAGCGTCACTGACTTGAATTTCGACCTTTCCCTTCCGTTCGGCGTCCAGACACCCAGCGGAGGCGATCGGGTGACGCTGCACGAGGATCGGCTTGCGGCTGGCGCTGAGATCGTCAGGACAATACCGCTGAAGATCGTGGCACCGAACCAGGCGGCGCATTTCGTGCTGAGCGCGACCACGGCCGACGGCGGGGCAGCGCGCAAATCGAGGATGGTGGCGATCGACCCGGTCGGTGTGACCATCTTCACAGTCACGGGCGTAGGAGGAGTTGTCCCGCTGAACCAGCCGCCCGTGGCCGCCTGCCACGACGTCACAGTGGCGGCCGGCGCCAATTGCCAGGCCACGGTGACGGCGGCGGCTGTCAACAACGGGTCGTACGACCCGGATGGTCCCCCGCCAACCTGCACGCTCGGTCCAAATGGGCAATTTGGCCTCGGCGCGACGCCTGTCACCTTGACCTGCGTGGACGCCGCAGGCGCTTCCGCCTCGTGCACGGCGACCGTCACGGTGGTCGACACCACGCCGCCCGCGATCGTGTGCCCGGCCAATGTGACGGCCGAATGCAACTCGCCCAGCAGTGCCACTGGGGTCTCCGCGGGTGCGGCATCGGCGACTGACATCTGTTCGACCGCCACGGTGACTAACCCGGCTGTGGCCTCCTACCCGCTGGGAGTGACGATGGTCAGCCACAGCGCGAAGGACGCCGCTGGCAATACGGCCACCTGCTTGAACACGATCGCGGTTGTCGACACGACGCCGCCTGCGATCACGTGCCCCGCCAATGTGACGGTCGAATGCAACTCGCTGGGCAAGGCCACAGGGGTCTCCGCGGGTGTGGCATCGGCGACTGAGATCTGTTCGACCGCCACGGTGACTAACCCGGCTGTGGCCTCCTACCCGCTGGGAATGACGATGGTCAGCCACAGCGCGAAGGACGCCGCTGGCAATACGGCCACCTGCTCGAACAAGATCACGGTTGTCGACACGACGCCGCCGGTCTTGACGATTCCGGGGAATAAGACCATCACAACTTGTGCTGACAGCCTCTCGGTTTCGATTGGCCAGGCGTCGGCCACCGACGTTTGCAGCAATATGCTGGTCCCGACTGGGCAAGTCATTGCAAAGAATGGCGTGAAGCTGACTTCGCCAATTCCGGTGACAAACGGCCAGGCAACCCTGGGGCCTGGCACATACACGGTTCAATGGAGCGTGTCCGACGCCTCGAACCCGCCGGTTCAGGCCAGCCAAACCGTGACCGTGGGGGCTGGGATCGAGGTCAGCCAGACCTTCCTTGTCGACGACCGTGCGCAAGTGAGAAACGCTGCAGGTGGCTATGCGGCCGTGTTGAATTCGGGTACGGGGAGCACGCGCGTGGGGCAGGATTGCAAGGTAGGGGGTATCGTCAGCCAGGCGGCCGTAACCGTGCAGCACCGGTCCGTGGTGTCTGGGAGTGTTGTGACCGGGGGGAAGGTGACGAAGGATTCCGATGCCACGATTACGGGTACCATAACCGAGAACGCATCGGTCTCGCTTCCCGCGCTCCCCACTCTGCCATCATTCCCAGCGCCGACGCTGGGCGGCTTCACAGTGAACGCTGGAACGACGGTGACCAAATCACCGGGCTCGTACTCCTCGGTAACCATCATCAATGGTGGCACTCTGATCCTGAAGGCGGGCGACTACTACTTCCAAAGCCTAACGATCAATTCAGGGGCCATCCTGCGGGTTACACCGACAACGAGAGTATTCGTTCAGAATGCGTTGACCTTCAACTCGCCCTTCTTGGCCTCTTCCGGCAGCACAGTTCAGCCGATCTTCCTGGGCTTTGCGGGTACCAGCGTGAATCTCTACGCCGTGTTTAACGGGACGCTGGTTGCGCCGAACGCCTCGGTGAAGTTTGGGTCGGGCACGGCGCTTACGTTCACCGGGTCATTCTTCGGTCGCCAGTTCGAACTCACACCCGGCAGTGCGCTCGTCTGCGGCATATGATTGCAGCACGGACGTGGGGCGGGGCGGGCCGCCCCAGGCGCACGATGGAGAGGCGTGTGCCACAACCATGTCCCCCGAACGCCGCCAGTTCATGTCGGATTGTGCGGCTCAAGGTGATACCGGAAGGGAGCCGCCGCAGATCGGGCCGATGGGCATGCCCGCGAACCAGCATGACATCCGCACCGACTGCGAGAAGCGTTGCCAGTGAACCTTTGGCCATGCCCGACCAGCGCCAGCACCGCGGACGCCATCCGGCCGACAGCCGGCTCTTCGCATCTGCCGAGGTGCCGGTCCTGCGCCAGGCGACCGAGCAGCTATCCTGGCTCTTCGAGCGTGGGTACAGCCAGGTCGCGGCGCTGAAACTGGTCGGCGATCACTTCGGGCTGCGCGAGCGACAGCGGCTTGCAGTGCTGCGCAGTTCCTGTGGCGAGAGCGCCGCGGCCGAGCGCGGCCGGCGGCGATTCAGCGTCACCGAGTTGCAGGGCCAGCGCCTGGCTGTCGACGGGTTCAACTGTCTCATTACCACTGAGGCAGCGCTCTCAGGCGGCCTCTTGCTGCGCGGCCGTGATCAGGCTCTGCGTGACATTTCCAGTGTGCACGGCAGCTACCGCCAGGTTCAGGAAACTGAACGCGCCCTGCGACTTCTCGGCGATGTCATTGTCGGCGCCGTGCCAGCCGAAGTGCGCTGGTTTCTCGACCGTCCCGTTTCCAATAGCGGCCGGCTGCGTGGTCTGATCGAGGCGATGGCCGCGTCGGCAGGCTGGCCCTGGCAAGTCGAGCTTGCCGACAATCCCGATCGCGCCATTGCCGCCACTGGTTGGGTGGCGGCCTCCACCGACGCGTGGCTGCTTGACCGCTGTCCGCATTGGGTGTGTCTGCCGGATGCGGTGGTGGAGCAGGCGGGGCTCAGCCCCTGGATTGTGGATCTACTCTAACTACATCCCCGTCGACAGCTCTGCGACCAGAGGCGCGTCGTCGTCATCGCCCGGCCGACTTGGTTCCGGCCAATGCAATGACGTACCCGCTCATGCTAAGTGGACATTATCCTGGCCCGCCGCGCGCCTGCCGTGCAACACTAGCGACCGCCGTGAGCCCCGCCGACCAAACCACCAGCCCGGTCGCGCCTCCTGCGGACGCGCCTGTGCCCAGCAAGCCGCCTGTGCTTCTGCGCGCCACCCTGGCCGAGGTGGTGGGCTCGTCCATGCGCGTCGCCGGCTTGTCGGTTCTCGAACGGGCCATCAAGCAATTGCACCGCCTGCAATACCACGTGGTGCTCGCCTCCGACGGAAGCTGTCGCCTGCCCCCCTACTTGCCGGCTTCGGTGCAGGTGCACAAGGTGCCCAAGCCCGAGAACCTGACTGCTCTGCGCCGGGATCTATCGGGCGCCATCGAGGTGGGCGCCGACGAGGTGCGCCCCGCCAGCGGTTCGCTCGAAGGCAGCATCCGTGTCATCGACGAGGCCAGCCGTCGCCGCGCCGAACGCGCGGTTTTTGCCGAGCTCCTGCGCGGCGATCTGGGTTTCGTCGCGCGCTATCTGAACAAGCCGGTATCGTTCTTCATCACGCGCCACCTGCTCTGTCGCCTACCGTTTACCCCCAATCAGGTCACCGTGGGCGCAGCCTTGGTGGGACTGATTGGCGCACTACTGGTGGCGAGCGGAGGCGGCGCCCTCATGATTTGGGGTTTCTTCCTCGCGCATCTGCAGTCGATCCTGGATGGTTGCGACGGCGAACTGGCGCGCGTGCGTTTCCAGCAGAGCGCGCTGGGCGAGTGGCTGGACACCGTGGTGGACGACGGGCTCAACATCGTACTCTTCGCCTGCATCGGCGTGGGCGTCTTCCGCGCTAGCGGCAGTTCTTTGGCGCTGGCGGCGGGTCTTCTGAACGCAGGTTTGCACATCGGGTACGACGTGATCGCCTACCGCGAGCTCAGGCTGCAGGGCGGGGGCGGCGAGATCATCAAGGTGCGCTGGCACCTGACCGGCGGCCCGGATATGAAGACCCGGTTGGCCAAGGGGAAGCGCGACTGGCTGGCCAGCGTGCACACCATCGGTCGGCGCGACTTCTTCATCCTGGCTTTCTTGGTCTATGCCCTGCTCGGAGTTCCCTGGCTGGCACTTTTCCACGCATTCATGATAGCCGGGCCGCTAGCCGTGGTGGCAGGGGCGCAGGTTGTCTGGCGCCTGCGCGGCGGACGGTAGAACAGGGCTCGAAACTGCGCTCATGAACGGCGAATTCAATCCGTTGCAGTCCGAATTGTTGTTTGCGCGACCCAGGCGGTTGCACATCAAGTCCGCGTGGAACGAGCACGTCCCGTTTGCCATGCTGCTGGTGGAACTTCAGCGGCCGCACGTGGTCGTGGAACTTGGCGCGCACTGGGGCGTTTCCTACTGTGCCTGGTGTCAGGCGGTTGCCGTGCTTGGCATAGGGACGCGCTGCTGGGCCGTGGACACCTGGGCCGGCGACGCGCACGCCGGTTCCTACGGCGACGAGGTTCTCGAGGATCTGCGCGAGCATCACCGGCAATACGAGTCGTTCTCTCACCTCTTGCGCATGACCTTTGCCGATGCGCTCCGGGAAATCCCCGACGGCGTTGTGGATCTGCTGCACATTGACGGCTTGCACTCCTACGACGGCGTGAAGAACGACTACGAAAGCTGGCGGCCAAAGATGAGTCCACAGGGCGTGGTGCTGCTTCACGATACCGTCGTGCGCGAACCCGGTTTCGGCGTCCACAAGCTGTGGGAGGAGTTGAGTGCGCAGTTTCCGCATTTCAATTTCGAGCACGGCCACGGCCTCGGCATTCTCGCCGTCGGCCCCGAGCAGCCGGACGCGGTGAGGGGCTTTCTGCTGGCCGCGAACCGCCGGCCGCACGCGACCCGTGAGTTGTTCTCCGCCCTCGGCAGCCGGTTGCAACGCGAGGTGGAACGGTCCGCGCGTGCGAGCTTCGGCGCCCGGCTGCGCCGCTGGCTCGGCCTGTAAAACCGCGTCCGCGATAGTCCTGTACCGCACGACCGAGGAACGCCTCGCCCCGCGTTGTCTGCTACGCTTGCCGAGTTGGCCATAATGCAAGAGCAAGCCCCCCCCGAGCAGAGTCCGCCGCGTCGAGGCGTCAGCATCCGCGCGGGACTTCTGATTGCCTTCGCGCTCGTCGTGTTGTTGGTCTTGGGCAGTTTGCTGACGGCTTCGCTTTTGGGCACCGCCCGCCTGGCGAGCGACGTCGCCGGATCTCTGATCTCCGCGTTGGGGCGAGATACAGACTCGCGGCTGCACGACCTGTTCGATCCGATCGGGCAAAAGCTGGTCGAGGACTATGCAGCCATCCGGCGCGGGCGGTACTCGGCCAAGGACGCGGAGACGCGCAGGGAACTGCTGATGCCGGGAATCTTTTCACTGCCCAAGGTCGATTCGATGATGCTCGCCGATCAAGAGGGCGCGCATTTTCTCATCGAACGCTACACCGAAACTCTCCGCCGGTCGGCGCTCCTCAGACCCGTGTCAGATCGGCTGCCCGCGCCCGACCCCGGCCGCCTGCAATTCCTCACGCGGGATTTACGGCCCAGCGAATGGGGCGAAACCAGTCGTTGGGCGCTGTGGGAGGAGGCCGGGCGACAGCTGGTGCAAGAATGGGAGCTGTCCCTGCCCGGCTATGACGCTCGCCAGCGCCCCTGGTACAAGGTGGCGATGGCGGCGTTTCGCGATCAAACCATGCCCGAGGCCCAGGCCGCCGCCTCCAGCCTGGTGGCATGGACCGATGTTTACCCCCTGTATACCGCGAAGGGCCCCAGCATCTCCGCGGCGGTCGCCGCGCGCGACCCTTCGGGCGAAGTCCTGATCGTTACCTACAATCTGCCTCTGGACGAGATCGCGAAGTTCACGACCGCAGCGCAACCCTCGCCGCGCGGGGTGATGTTCGTGTTGACCGACGACGGGAGGCTGCTGGGGCCGCCCCGGGGCAGCCAGAGCGGGAACTGGGCGGACGCCAGCCTGCCCACCTTGCAGCCGATCGCAAAGGCCGGCTCTCCCAAGGTCGCGGAAGCGGTGGCGAGGTGGCAGGCCGACCGCAGGGGCCAGCCCGATCGCTTTCGTCTCGCGCTCGACGGCGAGCCTTGGTGGGCGGGATTCACGCCCTTTGAATTCGGCTCCCGGCACCGTTTCTGGATAGGCGCGCTGCTGCCCGAGTCCGACCTCATTCCGGCGGCCCGCCATTATCAGGGACTCATCGCCGGAGTGGGCCTGCTGGCCTTGCTCGCCGCGGCCTTGCTGGCCCTGCGCCTCGCGCGCTGGTTCTCCAAGCCCCTGGCTGCACTAGTGGCGCAAAGCCGGCGCATCGCCGCGCTTGACCTGACCGAAACCGCACCGGTGCACTCCCATCTGAGCGAGATCGATCTGCTGTCGGTCACCCTGGGCCGCATGCGCGATTCTCTACGACAACACATAGCGGAGCGCGAGCAATCCCGTCGCGAGATCTTCGAGCGCGAGCAACAGGTGCGGGCTCTGGCCGAGAATTCGCCCGACCTCGTGGTGCGCTACGACCGCGAAGGACGCTACCGCTACGCCAATCCGGCATTCGCCATTGCGACCGGGCTCTCGCCCGAGACGGTGAACGGACGTCGCATAGCCGAATTCGCGCTTTCCCCGGAGTATGTGGTGCTCTGGGAGCGAACCATCGCCGAGGTCTTCGCGAGCGGACAGTCCATTACCATCGAGTACGATTTCAAGACACCCGCCGGGCTGCGCAACTTCGAGTCGCGGGCCATTCCCGAGTTGGCCGGGGACGGGACGATCGCGTCCGTCCTTGTCGTCTCCCGCGACATCACCGATCGCGTCGCCGCCGAGCGCGCCCTCCGTCAGAGCGAGGAGCGCCATCGCACGCTGATCGAATCGGCGATCGTCGGCATCGTGGTCCACCAGGACGGCCGGGTGCGCTACGCGAATCCGGCTGCGCTACAGATCTTCGGGTACCAAAACGCGGCGGAGTTCCCCCGGCAGCGCGACTGGAGCGAGTTCATCGCGCCCGCGTTCCGCGACGAATTGCGTTTCCTGACCGAGGCCGTGCTCGGCGGAGCGCATTCGCCGCCCCATCCGGGCTGGCAGATCCTCCGCAAGGACGGCTCGTGTCGCTGGGTACAGTCGAGCGTGACGCGCGTCGAATGGGACGGTGCCGATGCCGTGCTCTCCTTCATCCGCGACATCACCGAGTTGCGCGACGCCGCCGACCGGCAGAGCGCGCTGGAGGAACAGCTTCGGGAGGCGCAGAAGCTGGAAGCCGTGGGCCTGCTCGCTGGTGGCATCGCCCACGACTTCAACAACATGCTCCAGGTGATCGGGGGCAACGCCAACCTCGCGCTCCTCCCGGACAGGCAACTCCGCGATCGCGAGGTGGCGCTCGGCGCGATCGTCGCCGCTGTTGCTCAGGCCAGCCAGCTCACCCGGCAGCTTCTCACCTTCGGGCGCCGCCAGGCCCTGCAGTGGGAGACCATCGAACTGAACGGCCTGGTGGGCAGCCATTTGGAGATGATCCGGCGGCTGCTTCCCGAGAACATCCGCATCGGGTTTCGTGCCGCCCCACACCCGGTGGTGATGGATGCGGACAGGGGCCAGATGGAACAGGTCCTGCTCAATCTCTGCCTCAACGCCCGCGACGCCATGCCCGAGGGCGGGCAACTGTCGATCGCGATCGAGCCCGTGGTTCTCGACGCCGCGACTGCGGAACAACTCTGCCAGCGGCCGGCCGGGCCCTTCGTCCGTCTCACGGTATCGGATACCGGCCACGGCATGAGCTCGGCCGTCGTAGAGCGGATCTTCGAGCCGTTCTTTTCGACCAAATCGCGCGACAAGGGTTCCGGCCTCGGGCTGGCGGTGGTCTACGGCATCATCCGGCAGCACGGCGGGCACATCGTGGCCCGCAGTGAACCTGGCCAGGGCGCGGAGTTTGTCGTGCTGCTGCCCTGCGAGACCGGCGCGCGGATTCCGCCCGTGGCGGCGTCCCCCGCGTCCGAGCCGGCTGCGGACAGCGAGGGATCTGTCGCGGCCACGATCTTGCTCGCAGAAGACAACGAAGCGGTGCGCCGGGTCGCCGAAAAGCTGCTCGGCCTCATCGGCGCGCGTGTGGTTGCCGTGGTCGACGGCAGGCAGGCGGTCGATCTGTTCGCCGCCAATCCCGGACAGTTCGACCTGCTCTTCCTCGACGTCATGATGCCGGGACTCAGCGGGTTCGAAGTTGCCGCCCGTTGCCGTTCGCTTCGTCCCGACATTCCGGTTCTCTTCGCCAGCGGCTACGCCGCCGAATCGCTAGGGGCCAAAGCCGAAATGACTGCCGACGACCCGATCCTACGCAAGCCCTACGGCAAAGATGCTTTGCTGGCCGAAGTGCGCAAGCTGGTGCGAAAACAAGGGCGACCTTCTTCTTCATGAGCTCTTGCCTCGCTTCCAGCCTGCTAGCAGCCCGGGTTTTCTTCGCGGCCCCAGCAACGCCAGCAACAGCGCGAAGATAACCAGTGAGATTGCGGCGCCGGTCGCGAAGTAGGTCGAACGGTACGAAAGAACCACCTGGCTGCGTCCGGCCGGCACCGGGACGGCGCGCATCCAGGCGTTCGCCGGGAAACACGGGGCGGGCTGTCCGTTGATGCTTGCGCTCCAGCCGGGAAACCAGGCCTCGGCAACAACCAGCATGGCCGGCTTGGGGCTTTGCACGTCAAGCGCGATTCGTTCCGGTTCGAAGCGCGCGATCTCGACGCGCCCGTCGAAGCCACCGTCGGGCACCTGGGCAGGGATGGACGCGGGCGCCGGGCGTTCGATGAGCGCGACACGGTGAAAGGGATGCTGGTCGCGCATGCGACGGATGGCTTCGTGCACGTCGCGCACCGACAGCGCGGCTGGCGCCAGGTATGCGCGCGGATCCGGGGAAGCACGCAACAGAAGATCCGTCGTGTGCGGCCTGGCCCCGAGCTGCAGTGCCATCGAGTCGTAGCTGAACGGCTCTTGTTCCAGGATTCTTCCTTCGGGAAAGGTGACCTGCTCGGCGGGCACGGCCAGTCCCCGTACGGCGTAAATGTACTCCCACACGCGGCCCAGGGTCATCGACGTGTAGCCGGTGAACGAGCTCCAGCCATGGCGCATGCCCGCGTTCTCGAACACCAGCAGGGGCGCAAAGATGCGCGGGGGCGGGCCCTGCGGAACCAGGAGGCCCTGCTGGCGTAGCGCCCGTTCGATCGCGGGCGCGTGGGACCGTTCCAGCGTCTCGCGGTTCTGTGGTTTGAGGTTGGCGGCGGCCACTGCCAGATCGGCGGCACTCAGCAGCGCGAGCAAGGAAAGCACAACCGCCGAAGCGCACGGAATGCGCAGTCGATCGCGCCGCCACCAAGCCACCACCAGGCCGGCCGCAGCGAGAACCAGCACGGTGTGCCAGCCGAGTCGCGCCCAGGCGCAAGCGAAGTGTTTGGGCCCCCAGAAGATCGCGATGAGGCGCGCCGCCTGCGCGCCGGCCAGCAGGCCAGCCAGCGTGGTGCCGGCCAGCAGAACCGCTCCGCGACGGGGCTGTTCGGTCGAGAAGTGGAGCCCCGCCAGCAAGACCAGCGACAGCGTCACCAGTACGCTGGCCCGCGATGGGATGCGAAAGTGCCCGAGGCCTGGCAGCAGGCAGTAGAGAACTCGAAACACTGGGGTGGCCTCGCCGGCGGCCAGCAAGCCTGCCAGCAACAGCAGCAGCGCCAGCGCGCGCACGTTGCGTTGCCGCCAGAGCAGCAGGGCACAGGGCGCGGTCAAGAACACCACGCTGCCTGCGTACATCTGCGAGTTCACCTGCACGGGGAAATGCTCCTCAGTCGGGATGGCCAGCGTCATCCAACCGAGCCGGTTCATGGCGTAGGAAGCGGCAAAGGCCAGCGAGCTTCCTTGTCGATTGCTCTGTCCTGCCAACTCGCCCAGGGGAAGCAGCATCACGGCGGCCATGGCTGCGGACAGCGCCACGGCCGCCAGCAGCGCGACCAGATCGAGGACCATGGCGCCAAACGCGGGCCGAAGCGGCCGTTGCATGCGCCGGCCGACTAGGAAGAGTCCCGCGCCGAGGTCGGTCAGCCACGTCGCCTGCGGGTGTCCCGAGAGAAGCTGGAATCCCAGCAGCAAGGCCAGCCCGGCGACCAGGCGCACCGATCGGCCGGCCTGCAGCCGCAGGCACAGGTAGAATACCAACGGAATGAAACACAGGGCCGCTCCGTAGTTGACCTGGCCGGCGGAGAAGGATCCGACAATCGGCGCGCTGGAGATGAAGACGAACGCCACCGCCCAGCTGGCGGGTTTGTTGATGCCCAGACCGCGCGCCAGCTTCAGCGAGCCGTACAAACCCAGAAACAAGTGAAATCCAATGGCCAGCAAACAGGCCGTGGCCGCGTCGAACAGGAAGAAAACTGCATTCGGGGGATAGAAGGCGACGGAATCCACGTCGGCGAGAAAGGGACGGCCCAGTGCCACGTGGGGGTTCCAGAAGGGAAGCTGGCCGTGCCGTACCGCTGCGGCCAGGTATTCCTTGTAGTACGCGTGAATGCGCAGCCAGTCGCTGGACTCGAAGAGAGTCGGTTCGGTCATATAGGTGAAGACCAGCAGCGCCGCTGCCCCCAGGATCAGAGCCAGCCACTCGCGCCCAGTTAGCCGTCCATCGGTTGGGGGCAGGCGCGTAGAGGTTTCGACCATCGAATTCAGTCTACCCGATCGCGTCCTGGTCGGGATCGCCGTCGGTCATGACGAAGCCAGCGCGAGCACCGGAGCGCAGCGACGGCACAGTCA
>PMZX01000424.1 GCA_003170035.1 Myxococcales bacterium
TGCAAGGATCCCAGCAACGTGACCTTGCGCGGAAATTTCGCGGCCCCGCAGGGCAACTATTACACGCAATTCTGGTCGAGCCTGCCCGGTGACCTCGACAACTACCTCTCCTGCGGCGAGTGCTTTCAGTTGGTTCGCACGCAGAACGATGGCAGCGAATTCCAGTCAGGCGCGACCGGCTACACGCCGCCCATCGTGCTCCAGGTGGCCGACTCGTGTCCGTGCTCGGCCAATTCCAAGTGGTGTTGCGGCTCCGGGCGCGACCACTGTGGCGAGGTCGAGGGGGTCTTCAAGTACGGCTGTCAGCTTCCGCCGTCGCCGCCGCCGCCTCCCGTCGATCACGATCCGCTACCCAATGAAAGCATCCACCTCGATCTGTCGGACATCGCCATGTCGCGCCTGCAGACCGGCAACCCCAACGGCACCATCACGGACGGCGTGATCCCGACGAAGTACAAGCGCGTGCCCTGTCCCGTGGTGGGCAACATGTACATCTGGTTGCGCCCCAACGCGGGTCCGTACTACTTCGCGCTTACCGTGGTGAACATGGCCGGGCTGGGCGCGGCGGCCAAGGTCGAGGCGCAATTGCCGTCCGGGGATTGGGTGCTGCTCAAGCGCGACGCCAACTACAGCCTGTCCCGCCCCCAAGAGCGCTTCGGCACCTGGGCGCTGCCCCAGGGCTATGGTCCTTTCAACCTGCCCGTCACTCTCCGCGTGAGCGACGGGTCCGGCCGCGCGGTGGTTGCCAACGAGGTCATCAAGACCTGGGCGCCGGCCGACACAAGCCAGAGCGAGACCTGGTTTGTCGACACAGGCGTTCAGTTCTGAGGAGTTCATCACAGTCCTAGTGCGCCAGCTTGCGCATCAGGAAAAACGCCGCCACGCCCGCGGCCGTGATCAACAACACCAGCACCAGCCACAGCAGCTTGCGCGGCCGTCCTGCCGGAAGCAGGTCATCGTCCTCCGTTGCGCTGCCCGGCTTGGCGGAACGAGCCGCCGGCCGCGCTACCGCCGAGCCGTGCGTGGCGGGCGCGACCGCGGGATGCGGGGCATCGATCACGGTTACCTGCAGGTTCTGCCCGTCGAGAAACGCCCGCAGCTTCTTCAGCAGGTCGTCGTACTTCCACTGCACGGTGGGGAACGCGGTGCCCTTGAAGCGCCTGCGATACGCCTCGGCCACCACGGCGTAGGTGCGCAACTCGGCGCGGCCAGTCGCCTGGTTGGCGCTGCCGATCACCACCGACGGACCGCCGCCCTCGGGCACGAGCGCGATGTGCTGCATGGCTGCCAGGCCGCCGCCGGTGGATTCGCCCTCGGGTGCGGCCATCTGCAAAGTGTAGTTCACGGAACCTTCCAGCCGGTTCTTGCCCACCGTGTACTTGAACACGTCGGCCAGGGCTACCGCCTTGCTGGCGAACATCGTTGGCTTGCTCTGGTCCATGATTGGCCCTCGCTGGGTGGCGTCCAGGCGCCGATCCCATTATAGGGCAAGCCGACTGCCCCGTCGCGATCCCCGCCGGGCTCTACAAGGCCAATCCCAGCCGCGCAAGCTGGACGCGGAAGTTCGCGGCAGTGGTGAATACCTCCGCCTGGATGCCGAGCGCACGGGCGGCATCGACGAAGGCGGGTATGTCGTCGAAGAAGGCGCAGGCCGCGGCTGGCCGGCCGACCCGGCGAAGGGCGGTGCGGAAGAGCTCGGGGTCCGGCTTGGCCAGGCCGAGCTCGTGGGACAGCACCAGGGCGCTGAAGCGTTCGAGCAGGGGAAGCTGCGGCTGCAGGAAGCGCCACTGTATCTCGTTGGTGTTGGAGATCAGCGCAAGCTGGACGCGACCGAGGAGGGTCTCGACCATCGGCAGGACTTCTTGGTGGAGGCGGAAATAGCAGGTCCAGACCTCGAAGAAAGTCTCCGCATCCATCACCGTCGTCGCGCCCGAGGCCTGGCTGACAGCGCGCCGAAGCTGGTCGCCCGCCAGGGTCCCGCGGTTCAAGGGATCCCAGAGGGCCGACAGGCGTTCGCGGATCACCTCGGGCGGATCGCCGCCGTACCCGGACAGGCGGCGGAAGAGCACGTCGTCGTCGTGAAAGGCGAGCACATTGCCCAGGTCGAGGAAGACGAGTTCGATTCCCGGCATGTCAATCAAACGTCAGCGACCGGGAAAAACTGGATGTCCGCGATCTGGTACTCGCGGGTGCCCTTGCCGGTGCGCAGGCTGACCGTGTCGCCCTTTTCTCGGCCGATGAGGGCGCGCGCCAGCGGGGCCGAGATGGCGAGGCGTCCCTCCTTGATGTCGCCCTCGTAGTCACCCACGATGCTGTAGCTGGTCTCCTCGCCCGAGTCCGTGTCGGTCAAGCGAACCGTGGCGCCGAAGACCACGCGATTGCCGGACAGCTTGGCCGGATCAATGACCTCGGCCTGGGCCAGGATGCTGTCGATCTCGCGCGAGCGGCCCTCGATGAAGCTCTGCCGCTCTTTGGCGGCGTGGAATTCGGCGTTTTCCGACAGGTCGCCGTGGGCGCGCGCGATTTCGATGTCCTGCACGTTCTTGGGACGCTCCACCTCGCGCAGGCGCTTGAGCTCCTCGCGCAGCTTCTTCACCCCGCGCGGGGTCATCGGAATTCTACTGGCCACCTTGGTACTCTTGCAGCGAGCGGACCGACATGTTGCCGGCCTGCAGGCGTTGGATGGCGACGGTGGCGGCCCGGGCCGCCGACATGGTGGTGAAGTAGGCCAACCCGCGCATGAGCGCGGTCCGTCGCAGCGAGAAGGAGTCGCGGATGGAATCCGCACCCTCGGTGGTGTTGACCACCAGGTGGACATCGCCGTCCAGCATGCGGTCCACGCAGTGGGGCCGGCCCTCGCGCACCTTATTCACACGCGTGCACGGCAGGCCGGCGTGGCTCAGGCGGGCGTGGGTGCCGTTGGTGGCGAGGATGCGGAACCCGAGCTGGGTCAGGTGGCGGGCCAAGTCCAAGGCGGCTGCCTTGTCGGCGTCCTTGATCGACAAGAGCGCGGTGACCGGCTTTTCGCCGCCAGGCACCGGCAGGCGCGTGCCGGCCGCGATCTGGCTCTTGGCAAAGGCAGCCTCGAAGCTGCTGTCGATGCCCATGACCTCGCCGGTGGAGCGCATTTCCGGGCCGAGCAGGACGTCCACGCCGCCGAACTTGACGAAGGGGAAGACAGCTTCCTTGACCGCCATGTGCGCGGGAGACACCTCGCGGATGCCCATCTCGCGCAGGGTGCGGCCCGCCGCGATCTTGGCTGCGACCTTGGCCAGCGGCACGCCGATGACCTTGGACACGAAGGGCACCGTGCGCGAGGCGCGCGGGTTCACCTCGAGTATGAAGACGCCGCGGCCATCGCGCGGTACCGCGAACTGCACGTTCATCAGGCCCCGCACGTCCAGCTCGCGCGCCAGGGCTTGCGCCTGGTCTTTGATGATCTGCACGGTCTGGGCGGGCAGAGAGAAGGGCGGCAAGCAACAGGCCGAATCGCCCGAGTGGATGCCGGCCTCCTCGATGTGCTCCATCACGCCGCCGATGACCACGTCCTGGCCGTCGGCCACCACGTCCACGTCCACCTCGATGGCGTCGCGCAGGAACTGGTCGACCAGGATGGGCGCGTCCTCGTCGCCCCGGCCGCCGCCCGAGGCCAGGCTCTCGCGCCGGGCTGCCTCCAAGGCCACGCCAACGAACGTGTGCAACCCGGCGTCGTCGTGTACGATCTCCATGGCACGGCCGCCCAGAACATACGAGGGCCGCACCATGACTGGATAGCCGATCTTTTCGGCGATCGCGCGCGCCTCCTCCAGGCCGTGCGCCGTGCCCCACACGGGGGCGCGCAGGTTGAGCTTGCGCACGAGTTCGCCAAAGCGCTGGCGGTCCTCGGCGCGGTCAATGGCATCCGCGCTGGTGCCGAGCAGCCGCACGCCCGCTTTCTGCAAGGGCACGGCCAGGCGCAGCGGCGTCTGCCCGCCGAATTGCACGATCACGCCCTCAGGCTTCTCCGCGTCGACAATCTCCAGCACGTCCTCGCGGGTCAGCGGTTCGAAGTACAGCCGGTCAGAGGTGTCGTAGTCGGTGGACACCGTCTCCGGGTTGCAGTT
>PMZX01000291.1:0-1603 GCA_003170035.1 Myxococcales bacterium
ATGCGTTGTCTGGGCTTGGGAAACACATGGCGCGAAGCTGGAGCACTCTGAGCCGCGCAAGCCGCTGACAGCGCAGCCAGAACCAGCGGTGCCCATGTGCCAGGATGCTTGTTTCTGACTGGTACTCTCATCTAGTCGCGCCGGATGGGGCCGTGGTTGTAGCCTCGCTCGCCAAAGGGCCGCAGCTTTTCCAGCCAGATCTGCTCCAGCAGGGTGAGTTCATCCTCCAGGCAGAAGCTGGGATCGTCGCTCGGCTTCACGATTTCCAGAATCTCGAAGCTGAAGGCGTCCGGGCCGAACTGGTTCCAGTCGCTCTGCAGGGCTGCATTGTCGTGGCGGCCGATGGACAGGATGAAGCGGTGTTTGTTCAAGGGGCCGTGCAGATTCGTGCTGCTGCCCAGGAGGATCTTTCCGGTCTTGCTGTTCTTGATCTGGAAGATCCCGGCCTGGCGCGGGGTCTCCTTGTAGGCGCGCCTCAACTCAGCGCGGGTCTTTCCTGGGGCGGGCATGGGCAATCTTTCTCTTGACGACGGAGGTAACTACTTCTATAGGTATCGAAGTAATTCGGTACAGTCAAGATGGACAGCAATCCCCACGTAGGCGATCTGGTGGAGTTTTTCAAGGTACTGGGCGAGCCCAACCGCCTGCGCATCGTGGGGCTTTTGGCCCAGCGGGAACACACCGTGGAACAGCTGGCCGCGGCGCTGGGCGTGGGTGCCTCGACGGTGTCGCACCACCTGGCGCGTCTGGCACGCGCCGGCCTGGTCACCTCACGTAACGAGAGCTACTACAACCTCTACTCGCTGCAGACCGGCGCTCTCTCCGGCATGGCCAAGAAACTGCTGGCGCAGGCGCAGCCAGCGCACGCCCCCGACGAAAAGGAATGGAGTGATTTTGATCGCAAGGTGCTGGCCACTTTCATCACCAGCGACGGTCGGATCAAGGCCTTTCCCATGCAGGAGAGGAAGTTTCGCGTGCTGCTGCGCCACGTGCTGCCGGCGTTCAGTCACGGCGTGCGCTACACGGAGAAAAGGGTCAACGAGATCCTGTCGAGGTACAACGACGATACCGCTCGCCTGCGTCGCTGGCTGGTGGATTTCGGCTACATGGCCCGGGAGGGCGGGGGCGGCAAGTACTGGCGGGTCGACAAGGAGTGATCTCACCATCTGTTTGCCCGAGCCCGGCGTCTACCGTCGCCGCCGCGACATCGCGCGATCCATTTCGCGCTGGGCCTCGCGCTTCTTGACGTCCTCGCGCCGGTCGTACTGCTGCTTGCCGTGCACCAGCGCCAGTTCCACCTTCACGCGGCCGCACTTTTCGTAGAGTGAAAGCGGGATGAGGGTGTAGCCCTTCTCGCGCACCTTCGCCACCAGGCGATCGATCTCCCGCCGGTGCAGCAGCAACTTGCGCCGCCGGCGCGGGTCGTGGTTGCGTGCGTGGGCAAAGGCATAGACGCCGATGTCCAGCTGATGCAGCCACGCCTCGCCAGTTTCCACGCTGGCGTAGGCGTCGATGAGCGTGACCTTTCCGTCGCGGATCGACTTGACCTCGGAGCCGACCAGGGCCAGGCCGGCCTCCAGGGTCTCGTCGATCTCGTACTCGT
>PMZX01000291.1:1623-2237 GCA_003170035.1 Myxococcales bacterium
GGCTTGTCGAACTCGCTTTCCTCGATGCACAGATGGTCGGCGGCCAGGGCCACCGGCACCGTGCCCGAGGCGCGGCGTGGACCGCTGCCCGGAACCGTGCTCATGGGCGAGGTGACGGCGGGACGAATTACAGGCCGCGGCTCGGAAACCGGGGCTGACCACTCGGCGGCCGCCAGGGGCACGGCAGGTGCCGGCGCGACCACGGGAGATGGAGTGTGGAGCAGAGCGCCAGCGGGATACGAATTCGGCGCGGAAAACTCGTCGACCCCGGTGTCGGCGAACTCGACGATCTCGGGGACCGCGCTGCGCGCAGAGGCTGAAATCACCGCAGGCGGCGCACCAGCCGGGCTGACTGTCGCGGCCCTTGCCGCGCTGGGCACCGGTGGCGGCGCCGCGGGCATGACCACGGTCACGCGAGGCGGGGCGGGATTCGGCGCCGAAGCGGCGTGCGAAATCGGCAGCACCATCTGGTGCTCGGCCGGCTTCTTGCTGGAACGGATGTTCAAGACGCCAGCAGTGGAAGCCTCGACCGCCGTGCGGCTCTGGAAGCCGGTCGCGATCACGGTCAGGCACACCTCATCGGTCATGTTGGGGTCGATGACCGAGCCGAAGAT
>PMZX01000291.1:2323-2445 GCA_003170035.1 Myxococcales bacterium
GCAAAGTCGACGTTGATGAGGCCGGGCATCATGACCAGATCGCTGATGCCACGCACGGCGGTGGCGCACACGCTGTCGACCATGTTGAACGACTCGCGCAGGGTCATGTGCTTGCCGGCCAG
>PMZX01000291.1:2473-3267 GCA_003170035.1 Myxococcales bacterium
TTCGCCTTCTTCTTGCGCTGCAGGCCCTCGAACATGAAGGGCTTGGTCACCACCGCAACGGTGAGGGCGCCTGCCTCGCGTGCGATGCGCGCGATCACGGGCGCCGCGCCGGTGCCGGTGCCGCCGCCCATACCTGCGGTGACGAAGACCATGTCCGCCCCGCCGATGACCTCGGCGATGCGCGAAGCATCTTCCAGGGCTGCGGCGCAACCGATGTCGGGGTTGGCCCCCGCACCCAGGCCCTTGGTCAGGTTTCTTCCAATCTGAATCTTGGTGGGCGCCTGGTTGGTCTCCAGCACCTGGCAGTCGGTGTTGACGGCCACGAAATCTACGCCCTGGATTCCAGCCTCGATCATGGTGTTGACCGCGTTGCCGCCGCCCCCGCCCACGCCTATCACCTTGATCTTCGGACCCTGAGCCTGGTCGTCGAATTCGAGCATGTGATATCTCCCTGGACTACTTGGATCGCACGGCCTGCGGCATGCTCCAAATTTTTCACACGTCCTGGGCAAGAAACGGGCCCGGGTACGCGGCGGACAGGGGTTGAGACCTGAACAACGGTTCAGGCCATCATTGGCGCATGACGATTGCGAACCGTGCCGGCTCCTGACCAAGCAGGCAGCACCGAAAAGCCGCTCGCCATCACCGAAGCCAACATCACCTGGCCGCTGGTCGGTCCGTAGGATGGATTGAAACCGTGCTGTCAGGGAATGGGCCATCGACCGGTGGGGCTGTCGTGAAGCAACACCGTGAAGCGGAGCAGCCGGTGACAGTGCTATTCTGCGTGCCTTGTC
>PMZX01000291.1:3276-6771 GCA_003170035.1 Myxococcales bacterium
GGAGACTGTCCGCGCAGCGCGGATGTCGATGCGGCGCTGGCTCAGTTGCTGAGCGCCAAGTCGGATCGCACCTCGTCGGCGGCTGTCATGGTGCGCGACCTGGGCACGAGTTGGACTGTGCAGGTGGCAGGCCGGTCAGCTACCTACTCCGATCCTGATCGCAACTGCCCCGAACGAACCAAGATTGCGGCGGTCTTCGCGGCGCTGGTGCTTGAGCCTCCGGACATTGTAGAGCCGTCTCCTGCTCCGCCCATCCGTGAATCCACGGGTTCGATACAACCCCGCTTGCCCCGTACCTACCGGCTCGATCTGGCGCCCGAGTTTCTGGTCGCGCCAGGCGCGGGCACGCGCAGCTCTGCCCTGACCTGGGGTGGTTCCCTGCGCGGGCGGGCGTCGGGGGAGCACTTCGGTCTCGCGGCCGGCCTGGAGGCCAGCTATCCGGCCGTCGCCAGGGTGCAAGCATTCGAGATGTCGCTGGCACGGATATCCCTGGACACTTCGGCAACTCTCTCCTGGCGCATGGCTGCAGCCGAGTTCGGAATCGAGATCGGGCCCTATGGGGCTCTGTTGCTCGCGCAGGGACGCGGTCTCTACGTGAACGGAAGCTCGACTCGTATTGACGCAGGAGGTCGCGTGGGTTTACGCGCTCAAACTATCGGTCGACGAGTGTCGCCTTTCCTGGCCCTTGAGGCCGAAGTCAGCGCGCGCCATTTCTCCTTGATCGTCAATCCAAACGAAAACGTGGGCACCGCGCCACGAGTTTGGTTGGGCGTGCTAGCTGGCGCCAGCATCTCGCTGAATCATGGGCACTAGAAGCTTTCCGGCTTCTGGTGACATACTTATGCTGTGCAGAGGTGGAATAATCCCCGACGCGAGGAAAGCAGCACGATCTGCGCAACGGAGACCTGTCGCCTTCCACAGATCTCCGCCCAACTGATTTTCGAAGACGTCTACCACGCCTATTTTCGGCAGACGGTGGCGTGGATGCGTGGTATGGGCGTGCCCGAGGCCGAGATTGAGGACGTCGCACAGGACGTTTTCCTGATCGTGCGTCGCAAGTTGCCGCACTTCCACGGCGGAAACCTGGCGGGCTGGCTTTATCGGATCGCTCATCTGACGGTGCGGAATTTCCGCCGCCGGGCCTGGTTCAAGAACGTGTTCTCGCGCGGCCAGAACCTCGATTCCATGGAAGTGGCCGGGATGAGCGCCTCACCGGCCATGGCGCTCGAAAAGAAGCAGGATCAGCACGTGCTCACCCAGATGCTCGCCCGAATGAGCGACAAGCGGCGCACGACCCTGGTCCTGTTCGAGATTGAAGGCTACAGCGGTCAGGAGATCGCCACATTGCACGGCGTGCCCGTGAAAACCGTCTGGACCAGGCTTCACCACGCACGCAAAGACCTGGTGGCCATGGTCGCCGCCCGGCGTAGGCAGAGAGAAGCGGGAATGCTATGAAACAGCGACTATTCGAAGTGCAAGAGTTCCGCGATCCAGACGAAGCTGAGGCTGCGAGGCTACTGCGATCGCTGCCTCCCGCCGCTGTTGGCGAAGCGGCGGAAAAGCGCGTCTACGCCAGGATCTGCGCATGGCCTTCCCGGAGCCCACGCCTGCTGCGGGCTGCTGTCGTGGTGCCGGCCCTGCTGGTCAGTACCACCATCCTCAGCGCCACGCTGGCTCTTGGTTGGTTTGCTCGCCCGGACAAGAAATCGTCGGGATCGACCGCGCTGGGCATGCCAGCCGCCCAGCCGAAACACCCGCTCGCGCGAGGGCGAGAACCAGCGGTAAGCCCGGCCCCGGCAATGGACAAGGGCACAGTGGCGTCCGCGTCTGCCGACCATGTCAGTATCCGTCGCGACCGCCCGAGCGACTCGCTGACCGGAAAGCGGCAGGCCGTTGCATCCGGTGATGTGCGGGGCGCGATCGAAGAATCGCCTCCGCTGCAGGTGGCCCCGGCCCCACCACCGCCGGAAGAAGCGGCGCTGGTGCTGGCAGCCCTGCGATCCCTGCGCCGCGAGCACAACCCCGTGCAAGCTGGTGCCTTGCTGCAAACCTACCTCACGCGCTTTCCCCAGGGCGTGCTCACCGAAGAGGCACTAGCCATCGGCATCGAGGCGGCCGTGGCTCGCCACGATGCTGCGACTGCCAAGGCGCTGGCCAACCAATATCTCGGGCGCTACCCGGCGGGCCGCTTCGTCAAGCTGGCACGCAAAACCGTGAACGCGGCCAAGCCTTGAAGAGTGTCTTGTCAGTCGTGGCGCTCGTGGCCCTTGGGGCGTGCAGCGATCAGATCCATCTCGGCAACCTTCTTCCTGCCCCAGATGCCTCAGATTCCTCAGATGCCCTAGATGCCACACCTGCCCCCCTTTACTGGTTCGCCGATCACGAGACCGGAGATCTGTCCCAGTGGGCCCAAGGTACTTCCAGCGACCAGATCGTGTCAGCGGATGCCCAGCTCACGGTCGTCAATTCTCCCACGCACAGTGGACGGTTCGCGGTCAGGTCAGCCATCTACGCCGCCACCAGGACCTCATACGCTCGGCTGTTCAGGGCGGGAAACCTGCCCAACGATGCCTACTTCCGGGTGTGGATGTACATTAAGCAAAACTTCACCATCGGGCAATACTGGAACGTGTTTGAGTTCCAGGGACGCACCGATCCTGCGACCCCTTCCAGCTATGTCTACCTGTGGAGCCTCGACCTGAAGCAAGCCTCGAGTGGCGATATGTCCTGGTACCTGTACGATACCCCGCGCGCGCGCAACGTTCCCACTGCAACGATCGTGGCCCCCATTGGGCGCTGGTTCCTGGTAGAGGCGTTCATGCATCAGGCGACNNAGCCGGCCGAGATCTTTCTCGACGACGCCGCCATCGCGCCCACCGGCCCATAGTCAGGGCTAGAACGCGCTTGATAGCACCCGGCGCAAGCGGCTGAAGATGCCGCCACTGCTGCGGGCTGGGGTGCTGGTCGGCCGGCCGGACAGGCCGTGTTGGCTCGCGCCGTACTGGACCAAGCCGACGCCGGTGGAGAACGCGGGCGACTTGACCACGTCGGCCAGGCCGCCGACGCCTTTGGGCATGCCCAGCCGCACCGGGATGCCNNGCGCCCGAGGCCAGCATGTCCTCGCAGCCCAGCCGCATGATCTCCGCCTTGACGAAGCAGAAGATCTCTTCGATGCGCGGCTGGATGATGTCCCGACACAACATCTGGCGCGACAGAACGCGCGGGGCGCGGCCGCCCACCGAGGCCACCTCGATGGTCTCGGTCGCGGACACCATGCTGGCCAGCGCGCAGCCCCAGCGGTGCTTGATCTTCTCCGCCTCGTGCGGCGGCGTGCGCAGGCCGAAGGCGATGTCGCTGGTGAGCTGGTGACCACCGAGCGGAATCACGCTGGTGTGGGCCACCGCCCCCTCGGTGAAGATGGCGATGTCCGTGGTGCCGCCGCCAATGTCGACCAGGGCAACGCCCAGATCCTTCTCGTCTCGCTCCAGCACCGCC
>PMZX01000093.1 GCA_003170035.1 Myxococcales bacterium
TGAGTTGATCGCCGGCCACATTCCCCAGCCCGCCCGAATATATCGGCAGAGCTTCACTCAGCATGAATTCCATGCTGAAGTAGGCGACGCAGGTCAGGGAACTCTGCGGGTGCTTCTGTTGAAACCACGCGGGCGTCTCAACGGCTTTCCGCCTGGTCTTCAGCAAACCATCAACGTTCCTGCGAAACGCAGGGTCGGCCGTCACGCGCTCGATCTGGTCGCGCGACGCCGTCTGCAGGACTACCCAGGGATTATGCGTGATCTCCCACAGCTCGGGCTCAAGCCGCCGCCACACCTCGTCGGTGGCGTGATTCCACGACCAACGCATATTCAGGGCTAGCTCCGCCAAAGAATCGAATCCCTCGACTTCCGCCGCCTGATGGGGACCTATTGGGTAGCCGACGCGCTCATCTTTGCTCATGGATTGTTCCCCAGATGGCCTGACTGATGGCAAGGATATGCCGTTCGTTGAAGGCCTTTGCGAACGCCGAGCCACGATGTCCTGGTGTCCCGAAGACAACCCGTTGCTCCGACGCTGAAGGGTCAGGCGCATCGGTATAGTAGGCCGTGACGAGTCTGGGTACGTTCACCAGCATCGATGCTTCGGCCGGCTTCCCTGCCGCAGGACCTACTTTCATAACTTCAGCGCCACCAAAGTCCCGCAACAGCCCAGATGGCCCCGATAAGAAGCACCATCCACACCAGGTCGCCGCCCCATCCCCAATGCTGGTAGCTGAGCGTTGCGAAATCGCCACCGGTGCCCGTTTTCGCGCCCAGGCGCCTCTGGATATACCGAGGAAATGGCGCCCCCCATTTACGGTAGCCCCACCCATAGCTAATTGGCCCCACGAAAAACAGGAACATGAATGCTATCCACAACCACCATTGATGAAAGATTGCCATCGGCGTTGCGGCGTGGAAAACTGGCCGAGCGTGCTTCTTGGAGCGCGGCTGCTGCCATACGTGCAAAAGCTGCGCGTTACAGGTGACTCCCTGGGTGGCGGTGCGGCGGCGTTTTGGCCGGTCCATAGACGCTGTCCCAGTAGACCGGTCGTCCGTAATAGTCATACAGGCGTGCTTCGTACTCGCGGTTGATGGGTGCGGTCGCGTTCCATTCGGGGCTGTCCTTGATCATTTGTCGAGAGAGGTCGACGAAGACTTTCTTTTCCGCCCAGCTGATGCGGTTGGTCCAGTGCGGCGCAACCAGTACCTTCTTGTCGAGCCACCAGTTTCTGGTGTCGATCACCAGATAGCGTACCGCCCAGGTCTCATCGTCGATGATGAAGTCGTCGACGTGGCCGATCGCTGCGTCAGCTCCCTCAATGTGGTATCCGCGGATCTCTTTGGCGCTACGCAGATGGATGTCGCCCGATTTAGCGGGCTCGGCTTCGGCAGGCACCTGGTTCCGCCCGCCGGCCGCGAGCAAGTTCGGGTAGGCGCCCATGCCCCAAAATCCTGGGTATCCCCAGTAGTATGGATATTCGTAGTACCCGAACAGGTCTAGCTCCTGCTGTCGCGAGACGGGCTTGTCCACGTCCACGCTCGGACTGTTTTTGACCTTGTCCCTCGTCAGCGCCAGGTGGAAGCTCCGGGTCGACCAGTCTACTTGGCGGAAGGAGATTGGCGTGATGAGCACCCGACGCCCACTGAAGAAGCCACCGGTCTCGGCGACCAGATAGCGAATTATCCAGCGCTCATCGTCCAGGAGAAAGTCCGCAACGTGTCCGATGTCGCCGTCGGTGGCGCTCACCGCGTACCCTTCGAGATCTTTCAGGCTTCGCAACATGGGCATTCCCTCCCCGCCTTTCGGCTCGATCATTTCGTATTCGAGTGGGTCTCGTGCAGGATTGGTGCCATAGCGCCTCGGGTGAAGCTCGTCGTCGCCAGCCGGGTTGGCCAGCGTCGCACTACGGTCGCGATCGCCATCGGACGGAGTCCATCCTCACGCCCTGCGAACGGCGTGCCTTTTCATTTCATTCGAATTGAACGAGACGGTACATCATCTTGATTGAGGCCGGCGCCCCAAAATCGCATGAGATCCCACACGATTCAGGGCGGGGCTTGGCAGGAGCCTTCGGTCCTACGAAGCGTGTCTGCAAGCGCTCCGGACTCAGGTGGAGCGACACTGGCGTCACCGCCGCCGAGGCCAACTCAGATGACCAACTTGGGACTGGCCGCGCAGCATTTGCAGGCGCTTGAACGTCGGCCCGCCGGTCCCCAGCATCGGCACAATCGATGCAGCGCTTTGATTCATCATGGACAAAGACCCCGCGATGGACAAGATGGTGAGTAAGGTCAAGATCGGCCGTGGAAGGCGAGTGGCCATCGCGGCAGTTGCCGTGATCGTAGTCGCACTNNTTGGCGGGATCGTGGTCGTCTTTTCGTCGACGGACAGGTTTCTCTCCCGATGGGCGTTCCGCCCGGCCTGCTTGTTACCGCGCGTTTTCACCTCTTCTTGCGCAAACAGGCTTCAGTGGCCATGTTCGGGTGGCTGAGGCGACGGCGTGGTGTGTCCGACAAGCCGTCCAATCCCGAGAAAATCGTGGTTAGCACCTATGGGTGTCGTCCCGGTTCACAGATCCAACTGGATTCCGACCTCGACCACTTGCTCGACCGGGATCGAGAAATGGTCGGTCGTGCTGCGCGCGTTGCGTGCCAGGAACGCGAACAGCGGCTCGGTCAGCCGTCCCATGTGCCCATGCCGGGTGGCGACCAAGGTCTCGCGTCCGATGATGTACGCGATCTCGCCCGGGTTCCCAACGATTCCGTGTTTGGCCAGCGTCGGTGCCAGCGCCGCAGGCACGCGAGGCACTTGCATGAAGCCGTAGTGCAGAATCACCCGCACCAGCCCGCCTCCCAACTGTTCGACGGTCGCTCGGCCGGAATTGGGCACAAAGGGAACGTGTTCAGTCACCACGGTCAGCAGGACGACGTATTGGTGAACCACGTGAAACCGCTGCACCAAGCGCACCAGGGCCGGCGGCACACCGGTCGCGCTGTCGGAAAGCACGACTGCTGTGCCAGAGAGTCGCGTGGGATTTTCCGAGACCAGGTGGTCAATGAAGGCAGCCACGGGGATCGACTCCTTGCCTACCGCATCGGCCAGGTAGCTGCGTCCGATGCGCCAGGTAAGCATGACCCACGCGAAGGCTGCGCCCACCAAGCAGGGGAGGTAGCCACCGTCGAAGAACTTGAGGCCATTGGCCAATACGAAGGGGATGTCGAACGAAAGGAAGAGTAGAAGCACGCCAAGGGAACGCGGACGCGACCAACCCCAGGCATGGCGGACGACCTTGTAGTAGACGATCGAGGTGATGGCCATGGTTCCGCTGACNNACTCCAGTTGAGCAGCGGCACGTAGGTTTGACCCTCTGCCTGTCCGCTGGTGTGCCTGACCGCCACCTCGGGGAAATAGCCAAGCCGAATCGCCTGATGGGTGATGGAGAAGACCCCAGAAATCAGTGCCTGCGAGGCGATGACAGTGGCCGCGCTGGCCAGGATGACGGCCGGATAGATCCACGGGCCACGGGGAATGAGCGCGTAGAAGGGCCGCTGTGCGCCGCTCGGGTCGGTCAGTAGCGCTGCGCCCTGCCCCATATAGCAGAGCAGGAGCGCGGGGTAGATGAGGCCCAGCCACGCTTTCCGGATGGGCCTGCGGCCGAACTGCCCCATGTCCGCGTAGAGTGCCTCGCCTCCGGTGACCGCCAGCACGACGCCGCCGAGCACGCGAAAACCGGACGCTCCGTTGTCCATGAAGAAACGAACCCCGTGATGGGGCGACAGTGCCCCCAGGATCGCGGGCTGCCGGACGACGTGATAGAGGCCGAGAACGCCTATGGTCGCGAACCAAGTAGCCATGACCGGGCCAAACAGCTTGCCGATCTTTCCGGTACCGCGCCGCTGAAAGAAGAAGAGCGCGATCAGGATGGCGACGGTCAGGGGGACGATATAGGGCCGAAACGCGTTGGTCGCGACTTGCAGTCCCTCCACGGCCGAGAGTACGGAGATGGCCGG
>PMZX01000052.1:0-7338 GCA_003170035.1 Myxococcales bacterium
TCCTTGCCGTCACCGTTCATGTCAAAGGGCACGTTGTAGTGGCCGGTGATGCCTGAGTAGGTCCAAAGCAACTTGCCGGTGTTGGTCATCGCCCACTCCTGGGTGTATCGGTCTTTGACCACGATATCCATCGGAATGGGGTTTCCCGAGATATTGGCAATCATGATGCAATCGTGCGCACCGGCGGCAGGAAGGGCAAATGACGACTTCAACTTGCCGTCAGCCCCATTGTAGATATTCATCTGTCCATTCATGGCAGCCAGGACTTCGTTGTAGCCGTCGTTGTCGATATCGACGATCTGACAGGGTTCATCGCGGTCGGTCCCCGAGGAGCCACCGCTGCCGACCTGCCAGAGCATCTTGCCGGTATAGCCGTCGTAAGCCGTAAGCATGGCAACGTAGCTGGGAGTATCGTCGGTGGCGTCACACAGCAGAAAGTCAAGCCTGCCGTCCCCGTTCAGATCACCCGCCCGCATCCTGGGGCCTGGACCTGCGGCGCTGATGTCGAAGGACTTTATCAAGACTGCGTCTGCGGTGGCCTGGGCAGACGCCAAGCGCGGGATCGCCATTGCCAACACGAAGACCAAGAGAAGGCTAAGACTTCGTGGTTGTTGAACGGATTGAATCATGACGTTCCTCCTTGAAGCGCGCAGAACAGCAGCATACTCCCTGCGGGATCACTTAGGGCAGTGAGTTGTTCCATTAAAATGGCTCAGGGATTCAGGATGCAGGAGCGAGACGGCGTTCGACACGTCGTCCCAGCGAGACCAGCGCCGGCACAGCAGCGCGCAGACTGCCAGAATGGTTCCTGCCCTTTTGTCGCTTCTTGCCACCGCATGCGGCCATCGGTGATAGCTATCGCAGGCCCGGATCACCATCGAGGCTGGTCTGTTCGCGCGTGAGGACGTCACGGCCCCGACGGCGCCCTCGCCGTGATCAATTTGAGGCCTGCCGACACCTTGATCCCGCGCTTCCCAACCGGGCCGCGGAAGTGGTATCTATCAGAAGCGATTTCGCGCGAGTAGCTCAGTTGGTAGAGCATCGGCTTCCCAAGCCGAGGGTCGCGGGTCCGAGCCCCGTCTCGCGCTCAGAATTCCAGCGGCACAGGCCAGCGACGCCTACCGCGGCCGCTCCGAGATCAACTCGTAGGCGAGTGCAGCCGCCACCATGAGGAGCAGCCCTGCCAGGAAAACCAGTGGGCTGCCTGGCAAGATTGGATCGAGGAAAGGCGCGCTGGCCAGGCCGGCAGACAATGCCAGGCCCCCGCAGGCGAGTACGAAGCCCCCAACCAAGCAGAGCGCGGTGACAAGCAGGCGGCGGCGCTCGTCAGCGGGCGCGGGATCACCAGCCTCGGTCGCGGCCTCGGTCCCGGCTGGGCAGACCTTGGCTATAGATAGGAAGGCAAGAACGGCAGCGGCTGCTACGCCTGCCAGCACTGACCACTCAACCCAGGTCGGTCGGTACACGCCGGCCGGCCAGGACAGCCCCAGGCCGTGCGTCTGCCAGGCGACCAGCAGCAGGAAGCGTTCCAGGGACACCGCCGTGCAGACCAGCAACGCGGTGGTCGCGGTCCCTATCAGCGAAACGGTCTTCCGCAACGACATGGCCAGAGCAATCATCCCGGCCAAAAAGAAGAGAACCAATTCCGCCCAGAACAGCCCGCTCCACGGACCTTCGAGCAGGGCGTGCGCATAGCGCTGCACAGACAGATAGGGCGTACGCAGCGCCAGGATCTCTCCTGACACCACCAGAAGGACCGCAAGAGCAGTCAACACGGCCACAGTGCGCGCCATGAAGAGGTTCGCTCGTCGGTGCGCGTGCACGGCCAGCGCCAGCAGGCTGCAGCCCGCCGCGGCCCCTGAGACGACGAAGGTGACCACCCCGAATCGACCTTGCCATGCCGGGCGTCCGGCCCGCACGCCAAACACCACGCCCAAGATCACAAGGCCACCTAGCAGCACAGGCAGAAGGCCAAGTGACAGCCAGAAGTCGACCCGCTCTCGGCGTTGCCTGGCCGACGCCGTGTCTTGCCAGCGGCAGGCAAGGGCCCGCCACAGTCCCGGCCATCGGCTTGCTGCCTGCGCCCGTTGCGCCCATCCCGGCCGGTTGGTCAGCGCGAGATGCACCAAAGTTGCTACAAGCGACGCGCCGGCGACCAAGGTGAACGTGCCAAAGAATGGCGAGGCCGGGCGTCCGACGAGCGGCAGGTTCACTAGGGCGGCCATCGGACGGCCCAGATCAGCCAGCACGCAACCAAGCGAGGCAACAAGGCCCGCAATCCCAAACGGCAGCGCCATCCGGGCCACACCTTCTATCTCCCTCAGTCGCAACACGCGAATCACGCATCCCACGGCCAGGCTGGCCAGAGCCGCGCTGGCAAAGAAACCGTCGCCCACGACGTACAATCCCCACACTGGGCCGCCTGCGCCAATGGTGCGCAGGTCGGTGACAGCGTCACCGTGGATGCACTGCTGGGTGAAGGCGTAGGCACCGAGGACGGCCAGCCCCAAGAGAAGCACGACAGCACCGCGTGTGGCTTTCACTTCGTCTCCCGCAAGTAGATGACCTTGGGCCGCGTGCCAGCCTCGGGAAGCAAGCGAACGGCGCGCGGGCTTGCGGCCAGGCGCGCGACTTCGGAATCGGGATCGGCGAGATCGCCGAAGGTGATGGCCTGGGTCGGACAGGACTCGGCACAGGCCGGCAGCCGGCGCAGGGCCTCGTCGGTCAAAAGTTCCTCGTCGAGGCGCGCGTGCTCGAGAACAGCGTGGATGCGGTGGTGGCACAGGGTGCACTTCTCCACCACGCCGCGCGGCCGCGGGGCCACGTCAGGATTCAGGCTGCTCGGATCGTCGCCTGGCCAGCGCGGCTCGCTCCAGTTGAAATAGCGACGGCTGTAGGGGCAGGCCACTATGCAGTAGCGGCAGCCAATGCAGCGTTCCCAGACCTGCGCCGTGATGCCCTCGGGATTCTGGTAGGTCGCGCCCACCGGACAGACCTTCACGCAAGGCGGGTCCTCGCAGTGCATGCAGGGGATAGGTGTGGCTGTGAAACTTCCCGATGCCGGCGGCAGGAAATCCATCCAATGAATGGGGCGCGTCCGGGCCGCGGCCTGCGCACCGAGGGGCGGAATGTTGTTCTCCTGCTGGCAGGCCACCACGCACCCGGCACAGCGGGCGCAGCGGTCGAGATCGATCACCATGCCCCACTTGCGGCGACGTCTACTGGGCGCGGGCTCCGCACTCTTCGCGGCCATGGCCCGCGTGCAGCCAGCAAGCGCACCCGCGGCCGAGGCTGCGAGACCAGCCAGGAGCTTGCGTCGCAAATCGTCGTCGCGCTTCATGACAGTTTCCTCACGCGAAGGCGCGTGCCTTGCCAGGCGATCGCGCCCGACCAACGGTCCTCGTCGGGCACGACGAGACCGACGACGCCAGGCTTGCCGAGAGCCATCGCCACCACGCCGGCCCGGACACCGTCGCTCACCTGAGCGATGGCTTTACATGAGCCAATCGGGGATTCAACCAGCACGCGATCGCCATCGGCCACTCCAGATCGCGCAGCGTCGGCAGGGTTGAGCTCCGCGCGAACCGGCCACGGATCACCTGAGACCAGCGGCAGTTCGTCCAGCCATGGCATGAAACTCATGCCGTTTTCGACGAACGGCACCGGCCGGTAGGGAACAAGCTGCAAGGGGAACTGCACCGGATCACCAGAAAACCGGGGCGGCTCCCAGGGGGGAAGACCCTGGCACGGCCAAGCCTCCGCCTCCTCACCCATGCTCTCCGCAATCGCTGGCGAACAGATCTCGAATTTGTGCGAGGGCGTCGGGAATGCGCCGGTTGTGGCCCCAGCACTCGCAGGCTCGCGCCACCAGCCGCCCTTCTCTTTCATGTCAGCCAGCAACGAATTCACGTCTTCGGGTGCATCGCCCTGGTCCGACGAGTCCAGCAAGCCTTGCAGCCGCGCAGTCACGGCTTCCTGGTAACTCTTCCAGGGAAAGGATTGCGCGACCGATCCCCCCATCCGGGCAGCAAGCGCGAGGATGAAATCGCCGACCGGCCGCGTGTCGTGCAAGGGTACGATGACTGGCTGTCTGAGACTCAGCACCGGCTCGCCCGTCCCTCCTGCGCTTCTGACCACATCCCAGCTCTCGAGCGGAAGAGATACCGGCAGCACGATATCGGCCTGTTGCGCAGTTTCGTCGAGCCACGCAGACAAGCTCACCACGGTCGACGCCGTGCCCAGCGCCCAGGCCCAGGCTTTCCGATCCGGCAATGTGGCCAGCGGGTCCACTCCATGCAGAAACAACACGTGGACGCGACAGTTATGCGTGTGGAGGATGGACTGCGCCTGGTTTTGCCCGAGTAGGCAACCCGGCATGCCAAAAAACGGGGCTGCGCTGGCTCTGGCCGCGACGGGATCGACTGTCGGCGCTTCCCAGTCCGACAGAGCGGCCTCCCTTTGCAGCCAGACGCCGCCGGCGCGCTCCAGATTCCCGAGCAGCCCATTGAGCGCGAGCATGGCCATTGCCGTGGCCATGCCATTGCTGGCCCCGGCCGCGCTGGCGTCGCTGGCCACCACAGCAGGGCCCTGCTCGGCAAGCGCGTGGGCCAGTCGTGTGACAGTGAGTGGGGGAATTCCGGTCACGTCCTTTGTCTTGTCCGGGGCATACTCCGCCCGCACCAACGCTTCAAAACCCGGCTGCTCGTACCCGGCCTGGTTCCGCCACGCCGCAAAACCGAAGACATGGTCGTGGACAAAATCCCAATCCACCAGGCCATCGCGGGCCAAGACATGGGCCAGTGACAGTGCGAGAGCGCCGTAAGCCCCTGGGGCAATCGCGATCCATTCGTCGATCGGGCAGTTCGGCCGGCGCGGCGACACGCAGGTCACACGCAGGCGCCGTCCGCGACCATCTGCCGCTGGCGCGCGCGCCGCGCGCATGAACGACATGGCCNNAGCATGTACTGCCCAGCCAGCCCCACGGCGGCAAGCCGGGCCCTTTCCATGTGGATGTGGTTGGGGCTGCCAACCACAGACATGAACCGCGCCCACAAGTCACGCGTGAAGCCATCTGGCCCGCCGTCGAGCAACACCAGCCTCGAGAACGTCCGAGGGACGCGCCCATCGCCCAAGATCGCCGCCAGTTCGCGGATGGCCTCGTCCCAGGAGATCGGCCACCACTTGCCCCCGCCGCGTGGGCCCGCCCGCCGCAAGGGCGAGCGCACGCGCTCAGGGTGATAGAGCGGTTGCAACGCCGCTTGCCCGCGGCTGCACAGACCGCCGCGGTTCACCGGGTGCTCGGGGTTGCCCTCGATCTTCACCGCCCTGCCCTCCACCACGCGCACCTTGATCCCGCAGCCAGCGTCGCACAGGGCGCAGGTGGAGAGTACCCAGCGTTCCTCGCCCGCGCGCCAGCCAGNNCGCCGGCCAGCGCAGCGCCACCCAGAAGCTCACGTCGGCTGAATCGGCTCATGCATCACTTGTGGCAAGCGAGGCAGTCCAGGCTGGCGTTCCCGTCGCGATGGCAGGCAACGCACGCGCTCATGTCCAGGTGGACATCGGCCTCGATCGGCGCCTGATCGACCTTGCTCATGTCGCGATGACATGCCTCGCACTTCACCCTGCCCAGGGTCACATGCGCCGCGTGCGAAAAGTAGACATGCCCAGGCAGCCGGTTGAGCAGCACCCACGAAAGTTCCTGGCCGCGCGCCGCGAACACGCGCACCTCGGGTTCGGCGGGCTCCTGGCCCTGCGGCGTCTTGTGACAGTCCATGCAATCGGCCAGGGTGGGAAATGAAGCCATGGCTTCGCCCTCCACTCCCTGGTGACAGGCGCGGCACTTCATCTGCTTGTCGAGATGTCGCTTGTGACTCATGGGCAGTGGCTGGCGCGGGCTTGTGGCGGGCGCACGGCGCGCGCCGACCATGCCGACGAAAAGAATAACGACGGCGATGAGCAGGACGGTCCGTAGGCTTCGGCGGGCGTATGACACGGCGGCGCTTCTCGCAGATGACACTCTACAACGTCGGTGGCCCTCTGCGTGCGCTGGTCACGCTTCAGTGCGCCGAACAATTCGCATTGACAGCCGAATGCTCATTCGGCACATTATATCGTCGTTCGTCCATGCGAACGGAGGTTCTGAAATGAAAGCGCCTCAAAGACGTGAACGAGAGATCGCGCGAACCCGCGAGGACATCGTGGAGGCGGCCAGCCGGGCCTTCGTGGAAATCGGCGTACATGACGCCACCATGCAGGACATCGCGGCCGAGGCTGGCTACACGGCGGCCTCGCTCTACACCTACTTTCGCAGCAAGCAGGAAATCGTCGAGGCGGTGATGGACCTGCTCACGACCGAGTTCCTGCGAGTGTTCGATCAACCCCTGCCCGGCAACCTGACCTTCCCCCAGCGCTTCGAGATCGTGCTGCTGCGACACCTGGAGCTGATCGAAAGACGGCGCGCGCTGCTTCTCAGCTTTCACACCGCGGAGGCCGCAAGCGGACACTGCCCGGGCGACAGCCACGGTCAAACCTTTCACGAGAACTTTGAACGCCGCATTCTGGGGCTGGCCGACTGGTTGAAGAAGAACGCCAAGCCGGAAGAGATCGGCGGTCACGATCCAGAGCTGGTGGCCCGCCTGCTGGTCGGCATGGTGTTCGGGCTGCTGCACGGCTGGATGGCCAAGGCGCAGGGCAGCCTGGCCGACCGCGCCCCCTTGCTGCGCGACTTCTTCTTCCACGGCGTCTCGGGAAATTCCAAAGCTGGAGCCAAAAGAAAATGAGTGCCAACCAGATCACACTCGTAGCACTGACGGTTTCGTTACTGGCAGCCGAGACTGCGGCCGCTGAACCGATGACCCTGGCCAAGTGCATTGACGTGGCCCTGCACGGCAATCCCGACATCACCTCCGCGAACCTGGAGGTCGAAGCCACGACCGCGCAGAGCAAGAGCGCGCGCGGCGGATTCGGGCCGCGGCTGCACCTCGATGCAGGAATCCAGAGGTGGGACAAGGCGTTGCCGTTCAACCTCGGCAGCTTGAACAGCCTTCTCCCTGCGTCCGCAACGTTCCCGAACATCCGGGACCAGTGGACCTGGTCGGTGGGCGCAACCCTGGCCCAGCCCCTCACCTCGCTGTGGACCATCAAGGAAGGGTATTCCCTGCGCCAGATCGGCGTTGACGTGGCCGAGATCCAGCGCAAGAGCGCCCGCCGCGACGTCGCCTTCCAGGTGACCGAGGCCTACTACCGCGTGCTGCAGGCCATGCGCATGGCCGATGTCGCGCAGAAGTCCGTCGAGAACATCGATGCCCAGGTCAAGCGCGCGCAATCCTTCTACCGAGC
>PMZX01000052.1:7355-10419 GCA_003170035.1 Myxococcales bacterium
GGTCAACTGGCCAGACTCATGGGCTTGCCGCCTGACAGCCCCATCGATCCGGCAGACAAGACTACTGAGGTTGCTGTTGGTCCCCTCATTCCCGCCAGCGAGGCCGAGAACCGCGCCGTGGCCGACCGCTTGGAAATCAAGGAAGTCGCCAAGCGCATTGATCAAACCGAGGCGGGCGTGAGTCTGGCCAAGTCCAAGATGCTCCCCCAGGTCAACGCGGTGGCCAACTACACCCACACCGTTGGATCCCAGTTCAACCCCACGAATGCCTGGTTCATCGGCGGCACGGCCTCCTGGGATTTCTGGGAAGGTGGCGGCACGTACTACGGCATCGACGAATCGAAGGCGCGCCTGGCGCAGGCCTTGTCGGCCCGACGCAAGGCTGAGGACATGATCCGCCTGGAAACCCGCAGCGCGCATGTCAGCGCGACCACCGCAGACCAGGCCTTGCACGTGGCCCGCGATGCCGTCGAACAAGCCGAGGAGAACTTCCGCATCGAGCAGAAGCGCTACGAGAGTGGGGACAACACCTCGTTCGACGTGCTCGACGCCGAGAACCAGCTCACCACTGCGCGCGGCCAACTGCAGGCCGCCACCTACGACAGCCTCATCGCACAGTCCAACCTGGCCCGCGCCATGGGCCAGCAAAGCCCAGGCGGCATCCCATGACTGCCAACCTTAACAACCATTCACCGTTCCCCTTGCAACAGAGGTTCCTCATGATGGCTCGCGCATTCTTGATCCCGGTCTTCGCCCTCACCTGCCTGTCATGCCAGCGTGGTGCCGACGTTGCTCGTCTGCCCCATGCCAAGCCTGTTGCGACTACGGCCCAGCCAGCCGCGCCAACCCCGACGCCGCCAGTGCCTGCGCCGAACCCGACGCCGCCAGCGGCCGCGTCCGCGGCGGCGCCTGTCGATCCACCCGCGGCTTCAGCGGGAGAGGCCAGCCCGTTCCTGTCAGGCACGACCGAGGCCCACCGCAAGAGCACGCTGACGCCCAANNCAGCTCGACGCTGCCAAGCTGGACTGGGATCGCATCAAGTCTTTGCTGGCCGAAAAAGCAGTTCCCCAGAGCCAGTTCGACATGATCGATGCCCGCTACAAGGGCGCCAAGGCCGGCCTGGCTGCCGCCGAAACCGCGGTGGCCATAGGCCAGAAAGCCCTGCACGACTCGGTGGTGCGCGCGCCCTTTGACGGACTCATCGTCAAGCGCTTCGTCAACGAGGGCGAATACGCCTCGGTCATGCCGGCCACGCAACTGGTCACCATCGAGGAGATCGATCCGGTGGACCTGCGCATCCAGGTGCCCTCCACTGATATGGCCAAGGTGACGGTGGGCGCCCCCGTGCACGTGCGCCTACCGGCCACCGGCCAGGAGTTGGACCTGCGCCTCACGCGCGTTGTGTCCGCGTCTGATCCGCGTACCCGCACCTTCTCCGCCATCGTGGAGATCCCCAACCCCGACCACAGCCTGCGCTCTGGCCTGTACGCCGAAGTGACCTTGCGCCCGCGCGGCACCCCTGCTCTCACGACCACTGACACTGGCAAGATCAAGAAACGCGTGCGCCTGCCAGGGGAGTAGCCATGAAGCTCGCTGATGTCTCAATAAGACGTCCGGTCTTCGCCACCGTGATGGTCGGCGTGCTGGCCGTGTTCGGCGTGTGGGCCTATCCCAAGATCCCGCTGGACATGACCCCGGAGGTGGAGTTCCCCATCGTCACCGTGACCGCGGTGTACCCAGGCGCCGATCCGGAAACCATTGAGTCGCGGGTCATTGACAAGCTGGAGGAAGCGGTCAGCACCGTGAACGGTATCAAGACCCTGCGCTCCACGTCGATGGAGAGCGTGGGCCTGCTCTTCGTGCAATTCGAGCTGGAACGCAAAGCCGACCAGGCGGTGCAAGACGTACGCGACAAGGTTTCCAGCGCGCTCAAGGACCTGCCCAAGGATCTGGAGCCACCCATTGTCGAGCGCCTGGACATCAACGCCGCGCCGGTGATGTCGCTGGCGCTGGCTGGTCCTCTGGCCAAGCGAGATCTCACCTCGCTGGCCAAGGACAACCTCAAGCAGCGCTTGCAGGCCATCAACGGCGTGGGCGGCGTGGATATCATCGGCGGCCAGGAACGGGAATTCCACGTGTGGATCGATCCGCGCCGTCTGGAATCGTATGGCCTGGCCGTGGGCGATGTGGTGCAGAGTCTGGCCGCGCAGAACGTGGAGATCCCGGGCGGCCGCCTGGACGTGGGCAAGACCGAGCTGTCGGTCAAGACGCGCGGCCAGGTGTACTCGGCTCACGAGTTGGAGAACATCATCATCACCGCGGCGGGTGGCGCGCCGGTGCGCATCGGGGACGTGGCACGGGTGGAAGATGGCGCGGAAGAGCGTCGTTCCCATTCCACCCTCAACGGCGCCTCGTCCATCACCATGCTGGTGCGCAAGCAGTCCGGCTCGAACACCGTGGAAGTCGCCCACCGGGTGAAAGCCCTGGTGGAAAAGCTCCGGCCCCAGCTCCCCAAGGGAGTGACCATCTCGATTCCCGTCGACAACTCGATGTTCACCGAGAACATGATCCACGACGTCAGTTTCGACCTGGTCTACGGCGCCATCCTGGCAATTCTGATCATCATGTTCTTCTTGCACGATTGGCGCGCGACCCTGATCAGCGCCACCGCCTTGCCGGTCTCGGTCATTTCCACCTTCGCCTTCATCAAGGCCATGGGCTTCACCCTCAACATGATGACCATGCTGGCGTTGTCGCTCTCCATCGGCATCTTGATCGACGATGCCATCGTCGTGATCGAGAACATCCACCGCCACCTGGAGATGGGCAAGTCACCCATGAAGGCGGCAGGCGAGGCCACCGGCGAGATCGGCCTGGCGGTCATGGCCACCACGGCATCGATCTTGGCCGTGTTCGTACCCGTGGCCACCATGAAAGGCATGATTGGTCGTTTCTTCGTGCAGTTCGGCCTGACGGTGGCGTTCGCCGTGAGCGTGTCGCTGTTCGTGGCCTTCACCCTCACACCCATGCTGTCCTCGCGCTTTCTGCGCGTACACACCGGCAA
>PMZX01000052.1:10510-10643 GCA_003170035.1 Myxococcales bacterium
AAGGAATTCATGGCCACCGAGGACCGCAGCATGTTCTCAGTCAAGATCGAACTGCCCAGCGGCTCCTCGCTGGAGGCCAATGAAGCCTTCACCGAATCGATCGCCAACAAGCTGCGCACAGTGCCGGGGGTCA
>PMZX01000517.1 GCA_003170035.1 Myxococcales bacterium
GTCCCTTCACTCATGACGCACTCCTGTGTGGCGCATGCGGCGCAGCCGTCTCGTCGCGCCTTGTCTTGCTCTGGTCATGGGAGTGTTCCCACTCCCCCTTACGCTCTGGCTCGGACGGTTTCGTGCCGCCTTCGCCACCCCGGCTGGCCCCCTGCCGGCGAAACTCCGCGTCCCAGTCCGGAACCAGGTTGGCTCGCGCGATGGTTGCGACGGGAAGTTGATACACCTTGCCCTCGCAATCGACCTCGACACGGCCGTTCTCCGCTCCACGAAGCACGCCGGAAAAGTTCCGCCGCCCCTCGCTCGGCTCGGTGCAACGAATCTTCACCGGCTGACCGGCAAAGCGCCGGAAGTCCTGCTCACGGCGCAGCGGACGGTCGATGCCCGGCGAGCTGACCTCGAGCTTGTAGGTGTGGTGGATGACGTCGGCCACGTCCAAGGCCGCCGACAGGTCCCGGCTGACGCGTTCGCAGTCCTCGTGGCTCACCGTGAGTCGAGGCAGGACATCCGCGGGCGGCTCGCTCGCACCCGGCAGATGGGGTGGCTCGGGTCGGTCTATGAACACGCGCAGAACCCACCCTTCGCCTTCGCGATTCCACTGCAGCTCGATGAGGTCCAGCCCCGCCCCCTGAATTGGGGGTTCGACGAGCTGCCAGAGCACGTGGGGTGGGGTGCGCATTGTTTGCGGTTGTTTTCTTCCGTCTCGTTGGACAAAAAAAAGGCGGGCTCGATGGCCCGCCCACGACTTCTTGGGGTGTGCCTGTAAGTGACAAAATTGTTTACCACGGGTGCGTCTACCGCGCAATCGCCGACAGACACGCCGCATTGCGCNNGGCAAACCGTTGAACTCCGACGGAAAGAGCGCTAGGTGTAAGCCTCCCGTGGGCGTGTCGCCCGGAGGGTGAACGCCAAAGCGCGGCAACAATTCAGGAGAACCAGTCATGGCGACCGGCAAGTTTGGAGTGGGGGTCATCGGCTGTGGCACCGTGGGGAGCGGTGTCGTGAAGCTCCTCGTTGAGGAGGCAGACAATCTGCGTCGCAAGACCGGCGTGGCGGTCGAACTGCGCAAGGCGGCGGACATCGACCCAGCCAAGCGCAAGGCCACCGGCCTGCCTGCCGAACTGCTGGCGGACGACGCGCAGGAGATCCTGGATGACCCCGATATCCGCGTCGTGGTCGAGGTCATCGGCGGGGTCAAGGCGGCCTACTCCTTGGTGGAGGCGGCACTGGCAGCCGGCAAGCACGTGGTCACCGCCAACAAGGAGCTTCTCGCCAAGAAGGGGCCTGACCTGCTCGCCCTCGCACGCAAACACAACGCCACTCTGCACTTCGAAGCCTCCGCGTGCGGTGGCATTCCTGTCATCCACGCGTTGGGCCAGTCGCTGGCCGTCAACCGCTTTGAACGCCTGTACGGCATCGTCAACGGCACCACCAACTTCATCCTGACCAAGATGCATCGCGAGGGGGCCGAGTTCGCGGCGGTGCTGCGAGAAGCGCAGGACCTAGGCTATGCCGAGGCTGACCCCACCGCCGATGTGGACGGCCACGACGCCACCTACAAGCTGGCCATCCTGGCCGCNNCCGCGGTCGACTACCGCGAGATCCACACCGAGGGCATCCGAGGCATCAGCGCGCGCGACATCGAGCTGGCCAAGGAATACGGCTACGTCATCAAGCTTCTGGCCATAGGCATCGAGCACGACGAGAAAAGCGTCGAGCTGCGCGTGCACCCGATGATGATCCGGCGCGACCACCCGCTCGCCGCGGTCAGCGATTCCTTCAACGCCGTGTTCGCGCGTGGCAACTACGTGGGTGACGTCATGTTCTACGGCCGCGGCGCCGGCCAGCTCCCCACCGCATCGGCCATCCTGGGCGACATCATCGACCTGGCCATGCACCACCCTCAGGGCGGTGTGAGCGCGCGCATGAACTTTGGTGCGCGCAAGAAGCACGTGGTCCCCATGGGCGACGTGGTGAGCAAGTTCTATCTACGTCTGGAGGTCAAAGACCGTCCCGGCGTGTTGGCGGCCATCGCCCAGATATTCGGCGAGTGTCAGGTCAGCATCGCGGGCGTCAAGCAGAAGGAAGCCACCGGCAAGGAAGCCGAGCTGGTCATCCTGACCCACGAGGTGCGCGAGTCCGCCATGCAGAAAGCGGTGGCAGATATCCGCAAGCTGGATGTGGTGCTGGGCGTTCGCTCGCTGCTACGCGCGGATAGTTAGCCTAGGTGCGTTTGGGGCCGAACAGCAGCGAGACCGCGGTGGCGACGGCGAGCAGCCCCACCACCACCAGCAGGGAAATGGAGATGGGGATCTCGAGAAGCGGCTGGGCCATGATCTTGACGCCGATGAAGGCCAGGATGGCCGCAATGGCGTACTTGAGATAGACGAGCCTCTGCGCCAGACCTGCCACCAGGAAGTAGAGCGAGCGCAGGCCCAGCACGGCAAAGACGTTCGAGGTGAACACGATGAACACATCGGTGGTCACACCGAAGATTGCCGGGATGGAATCCACGGCGAACATCACATCCGCTGCCTCCACGACCACGACCACCGCCAGCAGAGGCGTGGCCATCAGGTGCCCCTGGTGTCGTGCGAAGAAGCGCGCGCCCACGTAGTCGGGCGTGATGGGCACCAGGCGGCGAAACAGCCGCAGCACCAGGTTGCGCGAAGGATCGACCGGCTTGTCCTCCTGGGCCAGGATCTTGATCGACGTGAAGACCAGGAATCCGCCGAGCAGATAGAGCACCCAGTGGAACGCATGGATGGTCGCGGCCCCCACGCCGATGAACGTCCCGCGAGAAATGACCGCGCCCACAATGCCCCAGAACAGCACCTTGTGCTGCACATCCCGGCTCACCTTGAAGTACGACAGGATGACCAGAAACACGAAAACATTGTCGGCGGATAGCGCCAATTCCAGCAGCCAGCCCTGAGAGAACTCCAGGCCCTTGTGCACGCCAAGCCGCTGCACGATGAAGAGGTTGAAGGCCAGGGCCAGGGAGCACCACACCGCGACCCAGATGGCGGCGTCGCGCATGCGCACGGGGCGTGCCTCGCGGTTGAACACGCCCAGGTCGATCGCCAGAGCCACCACCACGACCAGGACGAACGAGCCCCAAACCAAGGGTGAGCCCACCGAGGTCATCGCGTCGCTGCCTCCGGCACCCGCACGCGCACGCGGATGGAGCCGCGCGCTGAGGCGTCAGCCCGTTCGGCCGCCGTCCCGGTGGCGCGCGGCGGGGGCAGCATGAAGGCCTGGTTCATGCAGCCCGCGATGGCGCCGGCCTTGCGCTGAAGAACAACCACACCGGCCAGAAGGGCCAGGAGGACAAGGACCCGCGTGATAGTCCCGCGCCGCACGGTTGCCCAGAACCCTTTGCGGGGTTCTTCCTCGTCCTCATGATGGCCCAGCTCGGTCACGACGTCCTCCGCGAGAGCTGCTTGACCCGCACGCGTGCCCGTCGGTTGCCCCGAAAGCTATCGACCTCGGCCGTGCCGATGATATCGATTTGGGCCCCTTCGCCCGGATCGCGGTCCGCCATGCCGAAGCCTATCGCTTGGCCGACGGCCGCGCCGTGCGACAGCGTGATCTGCAGGTGCGATGTGCCCACCACGCGGGTCGAGCGCGCCACCACCCCGGGCAGAGCGAACAGTGGCTCGCAGTTGCCCGCGCCAAACGGCGCCAGCCGCTCCAGTTCCTCGGCCTGGACCAGATCGAGGTCACCCAGGTCGGCCACGGCGTCGACCTCCAGGGCGGGGTCGCCCGCCTGGCCATCGAAATGGCGCTGGGCCTGGGCGACGAACGAAGCTCGAAACGCCTTCATCTGCGCGGCCAACAATCCCAATCCGGCAGCCGCCGCATGCCCACCGAACACCGTGAGGTGTTGCTGGCAGGCGGCCAGCGACTGGTAGAGATCCAGTCCTCCGATGGTGCGCGCGGAGCCCCGACCAGTGCCATCCTTGAAGCCGACCACCACCACGGGTTTGCGGAACTTGTCGACCAGCTTGGCCGCCACGATGCCAACCACACCCTGGTGCCAGCCCTCGGCGCCCAGAACCAGGGCTGCGTCGTTGGGGAACTCTTCTGCCGCGCGCAGCGCCTCGACCCACATCTGTTCCTGGATTCTCTGCCGCTGGCGATTCATATCATCCAGCTCGCTCGCCAGTCTACTGGCCTCGGCCGCGTCGGAGGCCAGCAACAGATCCAGGGCCACCTGCGCGTCGCCCAACCGGCCGGCCGCGTTCAGGCGCGGAGCCAGGCGGAAGCTCACGTCCGATGCGAGCACGGATCCGGTCTCGACACCCGCAATGTCAGCGAGAGCGCGCAGGCCAGGACGCCGGAAGGCCGCCAGATCGCGAAGACCGATCGAGGCCAGGATGCGGTTCTCCTCGCGCAAGGGAACCATGTCCGCAACAGTGCCCAGGGCCACCAGGTCCAGAACCTCGCGTGGATCAAAACCATCGGCGGCCGCGTGAGCTTGTGCGCGCAGACGTGTGCGCAAGGCAGCCGCCAGATAGAACGCCACTCCGCACGAGGCGAGGCCCTTGAAGGGAAACTGGTCGTCGCTGCGATGCGGGTTGAGCAGCGCATAGGCGGCTGACGGCCCCGATGGCACGTGGTGGTGGTCAATGACGATGACGTCCACCCCACGCGCTCGACAAAGTGCGATGGCCTCGCCGTCGCTGGTGCCGCAATCGCCGGTCACCACCAGCGTGCAACCCTGATCCAGGAAGTCCGTGGCAGCAGCCGGCGACAGGCCGTAGCCCGACGAGCGGCGTGCCACCCGCGCGACCACCTGCGCCCCGAAGGCACGCAGCATGGTGGTGAGGATGGCCGCGGTGGTCACCCCGTCCACATCGTAGTCCCCGAACACGCCGATGCACTCGCCTGCGGTCACGGCGGAGGCCAGCCGGTCAAGCGCGCGATCCAGATCCGCGATCCCGTCGGGCGGCCGCAAGTCCGCCAGCCTGGGCGCCAGAAATCGCGCCGCCGCCGCAGGCTCGCACAGGCCACGCGCCGCCAGCACCGCGGCGGTCAGGGAACGCACGTGCAGCTCGTCGCGCAGGCGCGCCACGCAAGCGTCATCGGTCGGACGGACTCGCCAGGTGAGGGTCACGGCGGGTTCGTCCTCGGTCGCGTCCCGAATCGCCGGCCCGGCGCCCACGCCGATGATCGCCCCGACAATAACTGCGATCGGCCGGCGGGCATCGCCCCGGTCCCATCAGGTCTCGACCGGCTCCTCTTCTTCACGCCGAACCGGGCGGCGAGCCGGCCGAGCCGCCTGCCGCTTCTGCGCCGCCACATACTTCTCATTCAGCCAGATCAGGATAGGGCTGGCGATGAAGATCGAAGAATAGGTGCCCACGATGACGCCCACATTCATGGCAAAGGCGAAATCGCGAATCACGCCGGTGCCGAAGATGTTCATGGCCAGGGTCACGAAGAACACCGTGCAGCTGGTCAAGATAGTACGCGACAGGGTCTCGTTGATGGCGTGGTTGACCACGCGATCAAAAGCGCGATCGCGATAGCGGCTGGCATTCTCGCGAATACGGTCGAACACCACGATGGTGTCGCTCATCGAGTAGCCGATGATGGTGAGGATCGCCGCCAGGGTGGTGAGTGAAACCTCCTTGTAGGTGACCGCAAAGGCGCCCACCGTGAGCAGCGCATCGTGCAAGAGGGCCACGATGGTCCCGGGGCCGTAGCGGAAGTCGAAGCGGAAGGCGATATAGACGACGATGAGCAGGATGGCGCCCAGAAGCGCCCGGATTCCATCGAGCTGAAGCTCCTTGCCCGCCTTGGAACCCACCGACGACACCTGCGGGATGCTGGTCACCGCGCCGGCGCCCAGCCTGGCATCTAGAGCAGCGCGCACCTCGGATTCCATACCCACCAGCGTGGCTTCGTAGGTGTGGTCCTGGGGCGGGCCGAACTGCTGCACGCCCTTTTCCGTCGTGTTCGTGCCGGCGGCCTTGAGTGCAGCGGCCAGTGCCGTCGGCTCCACGGCCTTGTCGAAGCGGATGTAGACCTTGTCCCCGCCCTCGGAAAATTCGAACTTCTTTAGAATGGCGTCGCCCACGCGCGCCAGCGCCACCTCCACCCTCTTGGCNNGCGCTGCCGTACTTGACCACGTCAGCGTTCTCAAAGCCCTTGGCCGCCAGAGCCTCGCGCACGGCGCCGGCATCGACGGGTTTGGAGAAGTCGACCACGATCTCGGTGCCGCCGCGGAATTCGACGCCCCAGTTCAACATGTGCCCACGACCCTTGATGACGTAGGCGTTGATGGGGAGCATGAGGAAGGTGACAAGCAGCAGGGTTATGGACGCCCCGATCCAGTACTTCTGGTTGCCAATGAATTCGAGATTGATACCGGGCTTGATGATCTCGAAGAATTTTTGATTCGCCGCCATCGGTGATTC
>PMZX01000342.1 GCA_003170035.1 Myxococcales bacterium
GGTGCGCGCCGCCTGCACACCGTGATGGAGCGCCTGCTCGACGAGCTGGCCTTCGAAGCGCCCGAACTGGGCGAGCGCACCATCCCCATCACCGCCGCCTACGTGCGCGAACGGTTGCAGGGGATCCTCAAGGACGAGGATCTCTCGCAGTACGTGCTGTAGTCGTTGGGCCGGGACGGTCCGCCGCGACCACAGAATTCCGTTTGCTTGGGCTGCGGGGGACCTCGGTTCATCTGCGAATACCGGACGGAGACGAGACGCGGCATTGAGAAACGCGGGGCACCCGCTGCCGGCCGAAGCGTCACAATCCCATCGGTGGTGCCACCGTGTCTGCCGTAGGTCAGCGGGGTGTGGGACCTTTCCCCACCGCAGCAATATCAGCCCACTCCCAACGAACGCGCAATTGCTCTGTCAGACTTGCTACACTCAACGTGGACGCGAACCACTGGGCGTGGGCCCGGATGGCTGGTCCCGTATTTGAGAGGCATTTTCCAATGACAAGAGAACGCATTGCCCGCCCAGTTACCGGCGCTCTATTCGCAGGCCAGCTTACAGGCTTCGGCTTCGCCGCAATTGTCGCGCTGACAGGAATTGGCTGCAGCAGTGCAGCCGTTCAAAGCACCGGAGGCGAGGGAGGCACGATGGGAGGCGCTGGCGCCCGTGGCGACACCGGACCTGGCGGAACCGGTGGGGCCGGCATCAATCTCACCACAGGCGTCGCAACCGGCGGCACCGGTGCCTCGAAGGCATGCAACGCCACGAACACCTCGGGCTGCAAAGCGCCTGAGGGTTGTGGCGACGGAATCAACAATCAAAACGGCATCGAGGAATGTGACGACGGGAACACGGTGCCCGGCGATGGGTGCAACGGCGCCTGCAAGGTCGAGCCCCACTGGCAATGTCCCCCGGCGGGGCGCTGCACGCCAATGGTCATCTGCGGCGACGGCAGCATCGGCGCGGGCGAGGTTTGCGACGACGGCAACACCAACGACAATGACGGGTGCAATGCCACCTGCACGGTTCAGGACGCCCGCTACCAGTGTATCCCCGGACAACCCTGCACCCTCATGTCCCAGTGTGGAAACAAGCGCATCGAATCGGGTGAAAACTGCGACGACGGCAATGCCAATAGTGGCGATGGCTGCAGCAGCACTTGTCAGCTCGAGCCCGGTTGGGTTTGCCCGAAGCCGGGCACGGCCTGCAAGCCAGCTCCTCGCTGCGGTGATGGCGTTCTCAATGGCTCGCTCGGCGAGGTGTGCGACGACGGCAACACGAAGGACGGCGACGGTTGTTCCTCGGACTGCAAGACCAAGGGTCCCGGCTGTGTCTGCACACCCGGTCAAGCGTGCAAGTGCCCGACCGTCAAGTGCGGCAACGGCACCATCGAGGGCAGTGAGCAGTGCGATGACGGCAACGCGAAGCCGGGCGATGGCTGCTCGGGCACCTGCCAGATCGAGACCGGGTATGCCTGTCCCTTCACCAATGCNNGTGCTCAAGCCCATGGAGCAATGCGATCCCGCCGTGCCAGGAACCCACGTGGCCGACGCGTGTTCGAGCACCTGCAAAATCAACCCGGGCTGGGCCTGCACCGGCGATCCCCCGAACAACTGCCACCAGACGGTGTGTGGCGACGGCAAGGTGGAAGGCTCCGAGGGCTGCGATGACGGGAACACCCTGCCCAACGACGGTTGCTCGCCCACCTGCCACTTCGAGCCGAAGTGCGACTCGAGCGCGGGCACTTGCACCTCGAAGTGCGGCGACGGGTTGGTCGTCAGTGAAGGGTGCGACGATGGCAACACCAACAACGGCGACGGTTGCTCGTCGACTTGCACGGTGGAGCCCGGCTACCAGTGCGCTCAGCCCGATTCCACCGCTGCCACCATGACCGTGCCTATCACCTACCGCGACTTCCTCCTCGGTGGCGATTTCTACGCGGCCACCATCTCGGGTAGCAACAATGCGGTTACCGGCCTGGTTCAGGACACGCTCGACGGCAATGGCAAACCGGTCCTGTCGCCGACCGCGCCGGCTGGCGGTCACATCACGAGTGCGGCCAGCTTCGCCAACTGGTACAAGAACGTGCCGGGAACCAACACCACCTACGTATCGAGCCTCCTTCTACACAACAACGGCAATGGCGCCTTTGTGAACTGGTGGAAAGACACCCAACAGTGGATGTCCTATTCCAATGTTCGCTGGTGTTCGGATGGAACGTGCAGCAACTGCAATGCTCCGCCGTACGTCAACGACGGCACAATGAAGTGCTTTGCCGTGTGCACGCCCTGGGGCGCCACCAACACGAATTCCTGCGTGGCCGACCAGGCGCTGGTCCCTGGCAACCCACTCTTTTTCCCGCTCGACAACGTGCCGGGCATGATCACGCCGACCTCCGCCTATGCGCCCGGCGAGACCCCCCCGATGTATAGCAGCACCTGGATTTTTGAATCAGGGACACCGCCGCCGCAGCACAACTTCAGCTTCACCAGTGAGGTGCGCTACTGGTTCAGCTATTCGACNNTCTGGGTCTTCGTCAATCGCAAGCTCGCAGTTGACTTGGGGGGCATTCATACCCCGGTCGAGGGACAGCTTGTGCTCAACGCGACCGGTGGCGGGACTGTCACCGTGACCCCGACCGCGGGCGCTGCCTGCAAGACCGAGGGCGTTCTCTCGACNNTGCACGGGCGTCCAGAGCAAGGTCGATCTGGGCATGGTGAACAACGGGGTCTACGAGATCGTCGTGTTCCAAGCGGAAAGATGTTGGAACGGCTCGACCTACAAACTCACCCTGAGCGGCTTCAATGATCTGCCGAGTGCCTGCGGACCCATCTGCGGCGACGGTGTCGTGGCGCCGGGCGAACAATGCGACAATGGGAAGGACAACCTCGGCGGCTACAATCAATGCGGCTCGAATTGTTTGCTCGGTCCCTATTGCGGCGATGGGAAGGTGGAGGCTGACAAGGAAGACTGCGACAACGGCAAGAACGACGACGTCTACGGAGCCACTTCTGGCTGCGGTCCTGATTGCAAGCTGCCAGCCCGCTGTGGTGACAGCATCGTGCAGAGTCAGTTCGAGGAGGAATGCGACGACGGGTCCAGCAATCTAGCCACCACAGACCCCAGTGCCGGCTACAACGGTTGCCTGGCAAACTGCAAGCGCGGCGGCTACTGTGGCGACGGCATCAAGAATGGCACGGAGGCCTGCGATGACGGCGTCAACGACGGCACCTACGGCACGTGTGGCCTCAACTGTGTGGCCGCCCCCAGGTGCGGCGACGGGACGGTGGATGCGGACTACGGGGAAGAATGCGAACCCGCCATGTCGAACGATCCCAATTGCACGGACGCGTGCCGCAGGCCCGGTGGGTGCGGGGACGGCAAGATCGAGCCGCCCGAGCAGTGCGATGACGGGGCGCTCAACAACAACGGCGAGTACGGCGGCTGTGCCCCGAGCTGCATCTACGCCCCCCACTGCGGCGACGGCATCAAGAACGGACCCGAGGAGTGCGACGACGGGATCCTGGACAGCTCGTACGGCGGCTGCACCAAGCAATGCAAGCTGGGTCCCCACTGCGGCGACGGCATCAAGAACGGACCTGAGGAATGCGACGACGGCGATGGGAACGGGCTGGATGCCGTCTGCACGACCTCGTGCAAGAGCTACATTTCCTACTGATTGGGCTTCTCTGCCACCAGTTGTTATCCACGCCGAGGCAGGGCGCGACAGCGCGCTCGCCTGGCCGCTCGCGGCACTACGCAGCCGTTGCTTGCGCCAGACGGTCTACCCGTCGCCTCCAGAACGCAATCCACGCGCCAAGAAGCACAAGTGCCAACGCGGACAACGCTAGTCCAAGGAAGAACGCCGCGGCCTCGAAGTGAAGCTCCACCACATGGGTTCCGGGCGTCACGGCAACCGCACGCGAGGTGATGTTCGCCCGGATGACAGGCGTAGGTACGCCATCGACCGTCGCACGCCACCCGGGATAGTACGTATCCGCCAGCACGAGATAGCCACCCTGCGGGGACTGCACATCCAGACGAATCGTTCTTGATGTCTCTTTGCGGATGGTCGCGGTGGCCACCGTGGGTGGCGCCGGGGCGGCCACCACGCTCGGCGTTCCCGCAGGAGGGTCGTGCAGCAGGACGATCTGATTGGGATCGAAGTCGGGTCTCTTCATGGCTTCCATGGCCTGCGCAGTGGATGCCACCGTCCTTGACGACGCGACGACGCGAGCGCGCTTTCCCGGCACGGCGTACACGGACACGGCTGGGCTGCTGAAGAACGGTTTGAGGGTTGCGTTCTGAATCGGTGCGGGCGCAAGGACGTGGGTTACGCCATAGGTTTCGAGGATGCGGGGCACAGAGGGATCCATGCCCAGACCCCCGGGACTGGCGTTCAAAAGCCCCCGCACCATGTTGGGCGAGCCGTTTTGGTCTCCCCAGACGTCCACGTACCACTTGGGCGCGATTCCGGTGTAGCAGGCCACCGAAGGCACGCCCCAGTACACCCCAAGGTTGGGGGCCAGGGACTCTCGCAGCTCGAAGTAGGGAGTCACGTTGGCCCAACCGTGCGCGCGCATGTCGGCGAAGCTGTGAAACTTGTTGTCAGCCGGGGCAAACGTCCGCACCGCGGTCCCCGACTCGCGCAGTGCCCGCACGGAAGCCGGCGGAGTCAACCACTTGGCCGCGCCGACGAAAGGATTCTGTCGTGACTGATGGACGGTGAGGTCAACCGCTGTCCCGGCGCAGACGAGGTATGCCAAGACCGTCGGCGCCCAGGGCAGCCGGCGGCGCAGGATCCACGCAAAGGCCCGGCAGACCGCGCCAAGACCAATCGCCGCCAGGACGGCAATGGCCATGTCCACGACAAACAGAAAACGCGTGGGGAACCGGAAGCCCTTCATCCCTGGCATGTACCTCCACACAGCGTGAAACGCGGGCGTTCCACTCCCCAGCACCATCAAGTACGCCCCGACTGCAATCAGGCCGAGCAGGAGTACCCGCGGCTTCATGAATTGAACAACCAGGGCCACAGCCGCCAGGACAGCCGTGGCCGCGCCCGCGTAGCCGTAGTACTCCCAAAAGATGCCGCCGGCATTGTAGGTCGCGTTCGACGCGTCGCCGTTGGCGTAGGGAACCAGGAAATTCACGATGTTCTTGATGGGATAGCGAAACATGGTGGCAAAGTCCCAGTTGTCGCGCGACACGCGAACCGCCACTTTGCCCAGTTCGGCGAGCGGCAAGAGCGCCACGGCGCCCACCATTACAGCCAGAACCCCGACCAGCCCCGCGGCAGATGCAAGAACCAATGCGCGCGGCACACGTCGAAGCCGCCCGCGGAGCCAGAACAGCTGAACCGCGGCCCAAATACCGTAGACCAAGGCCGAGTAGTAGGTTGACTGGGGAAAACCGGACAGAGCCTGCTCGGCAAGAACCAGTCCAAACAGGCCAAGGTCGAACAGTCTACGCGCCATCGGCGGATCCCAATCGACGACCGACGCACCACCCGCCGCACCGTCTGCCGGAACCCTCCTGCGCGATGCCAATGCGCGATCGAGCAGCAGCAAACCCCAGGGCAGCCAGACAACCGTCGAGATGATCGACAGGTGCTTGAGCTGAGTGACCATGTAGCCAGACCCGGCGTAGGCCATGCCCGCCAAGATCGCGCCCGAACGTTCGGCCCCCAGGCGGCGGGCGAACCCATACGCGCCGTGGGCCGCCACCAGCACCAGCCCCAGCACCAGCAGACAAAGGGCGGGGGCGGCGGGCAGGAGTGTGAAAAGCAAGAGTGACACCGGCTCGCTTACGCCCAAGGCCGCGAGGGGATACCCGGCGCACATGGCCGACGACCACACCGGGGCTTGCCCGGATGCCAAGACCTTGCCCACCAGAACCCGCGACGGCAGTTCGCCGTTGAAGATATCCGACGTGAACCAATCGTCCGTGATGTAGATCTTCGACAGAGTCAGCACAGGCAGGTACGGCAGAATCGCTGCGGCCGACACCAGGATTCTCGCCGTCCAGCGAGGAGAAAGGGGCCACCTCATGGCGCGCAGTCTAACCATGGCCAGGCCGGCCCCGGCAAAGGCTTTGTGGGAGGCGGCCGCGTTTCACCTTGCGCTTCGGCGACGTCAGGTCTAGCGATGCGACTACGGCAGCTTGCTCAACCGTTCACGCACGGTGGGGGCGATCTTGTGGTCGGGACGAAGCTCCAGATCAGAATTGGACGCGCACAACCGGGAATTGTACGCCAGCCCTGGGCGCGGAGATGTTCAAAGACTTCATTGGGTTGTGATCGAGGCTGACGACTGAAGACCGGCATTTTGACCCTCGACCTCGATTCAAGATCGGTCGCCTAGCCCGCGTAGTCGCCTTTCCACAGCCTCGACAGGAAGTCGGTTACGGGCAAGATGTCGATTCCGTCCTGGGTGCGACGTGCCCGGGCCTCGCTGCAAACACAGATGAGCTTCTCGATCGACGGCTGGTCGGCACGCAGCGCGCGCAATCCGCGCAGATGGGTATCGTCGGCGTGTGCGGTCGATTTGACCTCGATGCCCACCGCCGCGTCGCCGAGCACGAAGTCCACCTCGCTGCCCGAGGCCGTCCTCCAGTACGAGAGGCGGAGCTTGGGTTCGCGGTAGGCAGCGAAGGCCGAAAGCTCGTGGAAGATCCAGTTCTCGAGCGCCTTGCCGAAAAGCTCGGAGCGCAGCTCGATGCGACCCCGCCGAGCCAGTACATTCACCGTGCCAACGTCGGCAAAGTAGAACTTGCGTGCCTGAATCATGCGACGCTTGGGCCGTTTCGTGTACGCTGGCAGGTAGCGGCCTAGCAAGGTATCGACAAGGATCTGGAAGTACTCCCGCACGGCGGGCGCCGAGACGGCGCATTCGCGGGCGATGTTGGCGCTGTTCACGAGTTCGGTATCGGCAAGCGCTGCGGCGTTGAGAAAGTCCGCGAAGGCCGGCAAGTTGCGCACCAGCCCCTCATTCGCAACTTCTTCCTTCAAGTAGTCGTCGACGTAGGCCGCAAGCAGTCGGCTGGGTGATTCCGCCAGGTAGTGACGAGGCAGTCCTCCGTGGTTGAGCGCGCGCAGCAGTTGGAAGTCGCGGCCNNGCGCTGGATCCGCACAGGCCGAACACGATGCCACGATTCTCGATGAGCCAGTGGATCTCGTCGAGCAGCGCCGGCAACTTCTGGACTTCGTCGACGATGACCGGGCCGCTGGGTGGCTTGGCGTCCAGTTCTTCGCGCAGCAGGGCCGGGTGCCGCAGGTAGCGCATGTACACGTCGGTCTTGAGAAGATCGACCCAGACCGCCGACGGGTAGGTGGCACGCAGGAGTGCGCTCTTTCCGACCTGACGTGGCCCCCACAAGAAGAAGCTCTGCTTGGGGCGTTGTTCGAGGACCAGACTCCGCAAAACCATATGATTCTTTTATCATGATAAAGCAATGTAGCAAATGGCTTTATTGGCAGTTTGGGCTCGACGACCGGGCGACGTTCTACGCCTGGGTGTCCTCGCGACGGCGGTCGCGTTCGCGCTCCGGCGCCGGCACCGCTGACTTGGGGCCGGGTGCCGATTGTCGCCGAACCGGAGACGTTTTGCTCCTCTGCCCGCCGAACGCGCTACGCCCTACGCTGGCCCAGCCGCCATCCGAGGTACGAGGCAGCAGCGAGAACCACGAGCGCGACTGCATAGAACCAGGGCGCCGGATATCGAGCATAGGTCGGCGCGACCCAGGTGCGACCGCCATTGCGCGTGCTCAGGATGGCTCCATCGTCCCCGACGATCCAGCCGCGCTGCCCATCGCTGGTGAAGGTCACGGCGCGAAGCTCGCTCACGCTACCGCTGGCCTGGGCTTGCCACGTGTTGCCACCGTCGGGTGTGCTCAAGATGGTTCCTGCACTGCCGACGGCCCAGCCGCCCTGCCCATCGCTGGTGAAGGTCGCGGCGCGAAGCTCGCTTGTGCTGCCGCTGGCCTGGGCTTGCCAGGAATTACCTCCATCGCGCGTGCTCAGGATGGTTCCTCGACCGCCGACCGCCCAGCCGCGCTGCCCATCGTTGGTGAAGGTCACGGCGTAGAGCCAGCTTGTGCTGCCGCTAGACTGGGCTTGCCAGGAATTGCCTCCATCGCGCGTGCTCAGGATGGTTCCTTCGCGGCCGACGGCCCAGCCGCCCTGCCCATCGCTGGTGAAGGCTACGGCGAAGAGCCAGTTCTCGCTGCCACTGGCCTGGGTCTGCCATGAGTTGCCACCGTCCCGTGTGCTCAGGATGGTTCCGTTGCCGCCCACCGCCCAGCCGCGCTGGCCATCACCGTTGAAGGCTAGTGCGGAAAGCCAGCGCTTGCTGCCGCTGGCCTGGGCCTGCCATGAGTTGCCACCGTCCCGCGTGCTCAGGATGGTTCCATCTTCGCCCACCGCCCAACCGCGCCGTCCATCGCGCTGGAAGGTCACGGCGGCAAGCCCACTCTTGCCGTCAATGGTCTGGGTCTGCCACGAGTTGCCACCGTCCCGCGTGCTCAGGAGGGCACCGGCAACCCCGACCGCCCAGCCGCGCTGTCCATCATCGGTGAACGTCACCCCGTAGAGCCAGCGCCGGGGCCCGCTGGCCCGGCCCTGCCAGGAGATGCCTCCGTTGTGCGTCTCCAGCAGCGTGCCAGCGCTACCGACCGCCCAACCGCGCTGACCTTCCCTGGCGAACGCCACGGCGTGAAGACTGCTCTCGCTCCCGCTGGCCCGGGTCTGCCAGGAGATGCCACCGTCGCGCGTGCTCAGGATGGTCCCGTTGGCACCGGCAGCCCAGCCGTGCATTCCGTCGCTGGCGAAGGTCACAGCGTGAAGCCAGCTCTTGCTGCCGCTCGACTGGGTCTGCCAGGAGATGCCGCCGTCGCGCGTGCCCAGGATGGTCCCGTCGGCGCCAACGGCCCAGCCGCGCTGCCCATCGCTGGTAAGCGTGACGGCCGAGAGCGTTCTCTCGTTGCCGCTGGCCTGGGCCTGCCAGGAATCGCCCCCATCGCGCGTGCTCAGGATCGTTACCAAGCCGACGACCCAGCCGCGCCGACCATCGCTGGCGAACGTCACGCCCAAGAGCAAGTTCTCGGTGCCGCTGGCTTGGGCTTGCCAGGAGATGCCACCGTCGCGCGTGCTCAGGATGGTGCCGCCGGCGCCGATGGCCCAACCGCGCTGTCCGTCGCTGGTGAAGGTCACGGCGGAAAGAATGCTCGTGCTGCCGCTCGACTGGGCCTGCCAGGAATTGCCGCCGTCGCGCGTGCTCAGGATGGCGCCGCCGGCGCCGACAGCCCAGCCACGCTGCCCATCGCTGGTGAAGGTCACGGCCAGAAGCGCGCTCTTGCTGCCGCTCGACTGAACCTGCCAGGAGTTGCCACTGTCGCGCGTGCTCAGGATCAGTCCGCGGTCGCCGACCACCCAGGCGTGTTGCCCATCGGCGGTAGAGGTCAGGCCCAACAGGTTGGAACCTACGTTCAGCAGCCGCGCGAAAGGATTCCGTTCCATCGGCTGGGCAAGCCGTTGTCTGCTGAACGGCCTCGGCTCGTCCGCGAATGGGTCGGACCTCGGCCTCTGGATATGCGCAATCCACCCGAGCACGATCGTCGTCACAGCGGCCGCGATCCAGACGACCCAAGCGAGCCGACGCAAGCGTGCCGACCGCACCGGATTGCCTTCCGTATCTGATGTCATGGTGTCGCTCATTGCGCGGCTTGGCCGCATCCTGCCTGGGATGGCCCGCTGAACCAAGCACGAAGCAAGGGCACCAACCGCAGGTTGACCCGGGCTGGCTATCCCACGCACACGCGGTTGCGGCCCAGGCGCTTGGCCTCGTACAGCGCCTGGTCGGCGCGCCTGACCAGGGTCTCGGCGGTGTCGTCGGCCTGGGCGGCCGCGGCGCCGACCGAGATAGTCACGCCCAGGGACTGTCCCGGCAGGCGCAGGCCGCTGGCCGCCACCATGGCGCGGAACTTCTCGGCCACCAGCACCAGTTGCCGGGCGTCGACGTGCGAGATGATGGCGCCGAACTCCTCGCCNNTTCGTCGTTCACCTGCTTGAACAGGTCCACGTCCATCATCAGAATGCCGAAAGGCCGGCCGTGCCGCTGCAGCTCGGCCAGCCGGTGGCCGAGATGGTCGTCGAAGTGCCTCCGGTTGGGCAGGCGGGTCAGCTCGTCGACCAGTGCCAAACGCTCCAGTTCCTTGATTCGCTCGGCCTGCTCGATGTGCGCCACGCGATCGTTGAACACCTCCACCGCGCCCACCGCACGGCCCTGGGCGTCCAGGATGGGGGTGGCCTTGACCCGCACGGGAACCCGGTGCCCGTCCTTGTGGTGCAGGAACACGTCCACCTGGTCGGGCTTGCCGGTGGTCATCACGTGCTCCAGCGGGCAGCCACTGGTGCACAAGACGCGGCCGTTCACGTCCGCGTGGCACTGGATGTTGTCCGGACAGCGCCGGCCCACGACCTCGCTGCGTGTGAACCCGGTCAACTCCTCCGCGGCCTTGTTCCAGAACAACAGGCGGCGATCCCGGTCCACGAAGTAGACGCAGTCGTCCAGGTGGTCGAGCAGCTCACGGTAGAAGTCGCTCCCGAGATCACTGATGGCCGCCAGCACCGGCTTTCCATCCGGTTGTTGCTCCTCCCGCTTCGCATCCCGCTTGTCAATCGCCATGGCTCTTTGGTCGGCTCTTTCGGGTCCGCCATGAAGGATAGCAGACTAGAGCAAGCCGTTTCCCGCCCACGTTGAGCGTGGTGACGACATTGTAGAGATTGGGGCTCACATCGCTCCACAATTTGGCGCCGGCGGCGATGAGCACTGTGGTTCCCGTGATGGCAACGAGGTGGCGGTACCTTGGAATGTGCCGAGGACCGTGCCGGTGGCCGGATCGATCACCTCACGCCCAGGGTAGTGGTTTGCGCCACCCGGGATTCGTTGCTCACCTCGGTTTCCACATTTCCTGCTTGATGCGTTCGAATTCTATGATCGCTTTGTTGGCTGAGTATCCGGCTGGGATCTTGAAATGCTTTCGGTACCAAGCCGGTCCCTGATTGGGTGTTCGTGTCTCCGCTGGGGTAGTGACCCAGCGAGACGGGTCTTTGTAATCCCCAGGAAAGTGGGCACCACTTGCCGGCGGCAGAGCAGAGGGCAGCGGGCAACGTCGAGAGGATCGATTCAGTCCATGATCGGGGCCAAGCGGATGGGCGGCAGCCACGACGGCCATCCGCTGCGTTGCATCTTGCGTGCGCACTCGGGATCGAAATGACCCGGTTTGGTGGGTACCTCCCCCTTCATCGTGGGATGTGTTGATACACGGCATACATAGCTTATTGCGTTACTCGGATTGTGCGCGGTGCTTCTGCTTGATGCGAAAGGAGCGACATGATGAGAAATAGAACTCTTTCGACTCTTCTTGGCCTAGTCCTCTGCCTGTTGGCTACGCCCGCCCACAGCCAGCGCATCATGGAAAAGCTCGGCCGCGGCTTTGTGGCGGTTGGGGGAGGAACTGGGGGCACCCTTCTGTCGTGGCGGCTCTACGGCACGGAACAGGGCACCGATGTCGCATTCAACGTGTACAAGGGCACGACAAAACTCAATGCCACACCGATAACCACCTCGACCAACTATCAGGACGCCGCCGGTGGCACCGGCACTTATACCCTGAAAGCCATCATCGGGGGCGTCGAGGAGGCCACAGGGACAACGGCGACGAATCTGCCAAACGGCTACCTTGAAATCCCGCTCAAAGACGCTGGCGGCAGGAAAATCCATCTTGCCTATGTCGGCGATCTCGACGGGGATGGCGAATACGACTTTGTCGTAGACCGGTTTCAGGCAGGCGTATCCCAGTATGTCGACGCATACAAGAGAGACGGTACCTTCCTGTGGCGGGTCGATATGGGCCCCAACAGCACGAATACCGACCTTTCACTCTCCGGTCCGGACACCATTAGCTGTGGGCATGCCGACGATGAAACCGTGTATGACATCGACAGCGACGG